>JAKEHV010000301.1 GCA_022614915.1 Gemmataceae bacterium
AAGGCCGCTTGCACAAAGACGAAACCGCAGTGTTCATCCACACGGGCGGCACGCCAGCGGTGTTCGCCTATCGCGACGAGCTGATGGGCAAGGCCGCGCATTGATATATTGAAACATCATGTATCTCCGCCTTTTCAAACGCCTGCTCTTCGAAACCGACAAGCGCTTGCTCTGGAAGCTCGCCTGGAACATGGGCGTCAAAGGCGTCCTGTCCATCGAGCGGCACAAGCAAAGGCTCAAGCGCGGCCAGGTCTTTCCGCCGTTTCTTTACGTCAGCGTCATCAATAGCTGCAACCTGCGTTGCCAGGGCTGCTGGGTCGATGTCTCCGCCAAGATGGAGGCCATGCCGCCCGAGACGTTTCACCCTTTCCTGCGCGAAGCCAAGGCGATGGGCAACGTCTTTTTCGGCATCGTCGGCGGCGAGCCGTTCATGCACCCGCGCCTGTTTGAACTATTGGAACCTCACCCGGACTGCTATTTCCAAGTCTTCACTAACGGCCACTTTATCACCGAGGAGAAGGCGAAGAAGCTGCGTCGGCTCGGCAACGTCACGCCGCTCATCAGCGTCGAAGGCAATGAGATTGTTAGCGACCAGCGCCGCGGCCGGGCCAATGTTTTTTCGAAGACCATGGAAGGCATCAAAAACTGCCTCAAGCACAAAGTCTTTACCGGCGTGTGCACCAGCGTTTGCCAAACCAACTTCGACGACATCATCCAGGAAAAGTGGCTCGACCGCTTGATCGACATGGGGGTGATGTATGCCTGGTTCCACATTTATCGGCCGATGGGACCGGACGCCTGCACCGACCTGTGCCTCAGCCCCGAGCAGCAGTTGGCTGTGCGCAAGTTCGTGGTCGAGATGCGCACGAGGAAGCCGATCGTGATCATCGACGCATATCACGACGGCGAAGGCCAAGCGCTGTGCCCCGCCGCGACCGGTATGACGCACCACATCAACCCATGGGGCGGCATCGAGCCGTGCCCGATCATCCAGTTCACGCGCGAGTCGATCCGCCCGGACGACGCCGACCCGCGCTCGCTGCGCGACCGCTTCTTGAAATCGGCGTTCCTCCAAGATTTTCGCGATCTGGCCCGGACAACGACGCGCGGCTGCATCGTCCTGGAGCGGCCCGATCTGTTGAAGGAGCTGGTGGAAAAACACGGGGCCAAGGACGCGACGGTGCGCGGCAAGGCCATCGAGGAATTGGAAGCGATGACGGGACGCTCCTCGCAATACAACCCCGATAACGAGATACCCGAGCAGAACTGGCTCTATCGCTTGGCCAAGCGTTTTTGGTTTAATGACTTTGGGGCATATGGTGCATTTGAAAACGGAATCAAAACTCAGCCGCAAGCGATATCGCCATAATGGAGCTGTCATGAGCGCACTGGAACAGATTCGACCTTTGCTTTCTCAACTCAACAAGGACGAAAGAGTAGAGTTGATGGAGTTGCTAAGAAACGGGACCGAAGGCAATCCTTCGGCGAGCGCGGAAGTGCTCGATCCCAAAGAAGTGGAGTTTTTGAAGCGCTTGGAAGAGCTCGGCGTTCTTGACACAACCGTTTGGTCAACGGAGACACCAGATCCCAATTTCAAACCAGTTCAGATTCCTGGGCCGCCGCTTTCGCAGCAGATCATCGAGGATCGACGCTAATGGCGGGTTACTTCGTGGATTCCAGCGCCCTTGTTAAAAGGTATGTCGCCGAGATCGGCTCCTCATGGATGCAACGTGTTACCGCTACCGGCAGCGGCAATGTTTGTTTTGTGGCGAGTGTAACCAAAATCAGTTTCGCCACATCACAGTGCAGTCGCCAATCTTATTGGAAGCAATCGACGTCGTTTCAAAACACCCTTTGCGTGCATATGACGCGATCCAATTGTCGGCGGCGTTGTACTTGCAGCGTGTCCGAGTTCCGATGTCACTGTCCCGCCTGACGTTTTTGTCCGCCGACAAAGTCCTCAATCAAGCCGCACTCGCCGAAGGCTTGCTCGTCGATGACTCCAACGATCACACCTGAGCGCCTCGAAGCCGCCTACCAAGCCGCCCTGGAGGCCCTTTTGAAGGAGCGCCATCCGGAAGGCTACTGGGTCGGCGAATTGTCCACCTCCGCGCTTTCTACGGCGACTGCGGTCATGGCTCTGTGGATGGCCGGCAAACATCAACCCGACGCGCGCGAGCCCGAAGCGCGAGCAAGGGCACTCATCGCCGGCGGCCTGCAATGGCTCGCGGACCATCAAAACGACGACGGCGGCTGGGGCGACACGACCAAAAGCTTCAGCAACATCGCGACGACGATGCTTTGCCGCGCCGCCTTCTACCTCACCGAATCCGTTTCACGTTTCGAGCTCACCGTGAACCGGACAGAGCAGTGGCTCTTCGCGAAATACGGCAACACACCCGCCCAGCTCGCCGAAGCCGTCCGCGCCCGCTACGGCAAGGACCGCACCTTCGCCGTGCCGATCCTGACCACGTGCGCCTTGGCCGGCCTCATACCATGGTCGGAAGTGCCGCCCCTGCCGTTTGAGCTGGCGATCTTTCCGCAATCGTGGTTCCGTTTACTTCGGCTGCACGTCGTGAGCTACGCCCTGCCCGCGCTCATCGCCATCGGTCAATGCATTTATCATCACAAGAAGCCGTGGAACCCGTTCACGCGCATCATTCGAGCATTGAGCCGCAAACGCAGCCTGCGCGTCCTGGAAAGAATTCAACCTTCGAACGGAGGCTTTCTTGAAGCGACGCCGCTGACCAGCTTCGTCGTCCTCAGCCTTGCCGCTTGCGGTTTGGCGGGGCACAACGTGACGCGCAAAGGCGTCGATTTCATAGTCAACTCTGTTCGACACAATGGTTGCTGGCCAATTGACACCAATCTGTCCACGTGGGTCACAACGCTGTCGATCAACGCACTTTCGGCCGCGGCTGAGTTGGATACGCTCCCGAAACGAGAAAAAGTTCGTGATTGGTTGCTGGCTCAGCAGTTCCGCGAACGGCATCCCTATACCGGTTCTGCACCCGGCGGCTGGTCTTGGACGCCATTGCCCGGCGCCGTGCCGGACGCAGACGATACGCCGGGAGCGTTGTTGGCGATAGGCGCGCTTGGATCACCGCCGTTCGACGTTAGCAAGTACTACAGAGATACTGCCGGATATGACCCGGCCTACAACGTAGCCGCTAAGAACTGGGTGTACGCAATGGCAAATGGCATCGAATGGCTCGTTAGTCTGAAGAACAGAGACGGGGGTTGGCCCACATTCTGCCGGGGCTGGGGTACTCTTCCCTTCGATCGAAGCGGCAACGATTTGACGGCGCATGCGTTGCGTGCAATTCATTCATGGAGCGAGCGGCTGGGGAAAGCATTGGATGCCGACCATGATGCCGCTTGGGAGCGGTACGGACCCGACGTTACATTCTGGTTCGATGCTTCATCGGTCTTCGCCTATCTTTCCCTCACCCAGCGCCCCGACGGTGCCTGGCTTCCGCTCTGGTTCGGCAATCAACACGCGCCCAACGATGAGAATCCCACTTATGGCACTGCGCGTGTGCTGGCCGCTTATCGCGATCTAGGTATGATGAACGAGGAACCGGCCCGGCGCGGTGTAGCCTGGATGTTGGCCGCGCAGAATGCCGACGGCGGCTGGGGCGGAGCGCCGCATACGCCGTCGAGCATGGAAGAGACGGCGCTGGCGGTGGAGATTCTAGTCGATGCAGTGAGGGGCGAGGGAATAGGGGCGAGGGGCGAGGAAGTGAATAAGGGCTTGGCGTGGCTCGTCCAGCAAGTCGAGCAAGGAGGTCTCTACAATCCCTCTCCCATCGGCTTTTATTTTGCAAAGTTGTGGTATTACGAGAAGCTGTATCCGATAATCTTCACCGTGGCCGCCCTGGGCCGTGCCCGCTGTTTGTTAAAGCAATCCCTCGCTAGCGCGTCGGGTTAGCATCCCTCGCTAGCGCGTCGGGCTAGTGTACCGTGGCTAGCGCGTCACGATATTCGCCAACGAGGACATCACCTGTGCCGACCGCCGTCTTGCCTGCCGCCGACAAGAAAGACAAGCGACCCAGCACGGCTCACCTCAAGATCGTTCCCGAGACCCGGGAATTGCGCGACCGCCTTCGCGCCGAGGCGCACACGTTCGCGCAAACGCTCGACCGCTCCAAGCCGCTCACCAAGCAGTCGCTGCAAACCATGGGCGAAGACCTGTTGCGCCGCCTGGAAATGGGCGAGCAGTATCTCGGTTTCTCCATGGTCGCCATTTCGAATGAGTTTTGGCGCGAGCAGGTGAGCGCCATTGACTTCAAGCGTCGCCTGCTTTTGTTGCCGCATTGCCTCAAGAACGCCGAAGGTTGCCCCGCCGACTATGACGAGTTCGGCCTGGATTGCCGCAAGTGCGGCGCCTGCTCGGTCGCCGACTTCAAGACCAAGGCGGAGGACCTTGGCTACAAGGTGCTCGTCTCTGAAGGCACGCCGATAGTCCTCAAGATCATCGTCTCTGGCCACGTCGATGCCATCGTCGGCGTCGCCTGTCTCAACGTGTTGGAAAAAGCGCTCGACAAGATTCTGCTTACCGGCATTCCGTGCGTGGCCGCGCCTTTGTTGTCGAGCAATTGCCGCAGCACGTCGGTCGATGACGATTGGGTGGCGGAACTGATCGACCTCAAGACGGCGCCGCCCCAGGCCAAGACAAAAACGTACATCCACCTGATGCGCGCGGCGCACCAAGTCTGTGAAGAGCCGGAGCTCAGCCGATTGGCGCCAAGACGATTCAAGAAAGGTTCGGGCTCTCCGCTTCCTAACGGGCGCGGCTCGGACTCGAACGGGCGCGGCTCTGACCGTGTCGCCGATCCGTTGGTCCTGCACGAAAACATCGCTTACGAGTGGCTTGGTCAAGGCGGCAAGCGGTCGCGGCCGCTGATCACGCTGGCAGCCTACGACGCTTTGAACGGCGCGCCGGCCACGCAATCCGAAACCGGCTGGGAAATCCCGGACCACGTGCGCCGGGCTGCGCTGGCCATCGAGGCGTTCCACAAAGCCTCGCTCGTGCACGACGACATCGAGGACGACGACACCTTCCGCTACGGCCGGGCGACGCTGCACCGCCAATACGGCGTGGGCGCCGCCATCAACGTGGGCGACTACCTAATCGGCCTGGGCTATCGCCTCGTCAGCCGCGAGCGCAAAGCGATCGGCGGCGACGCGACCGCGGACATTCTCGACAAACTGGCCGACGCGCATTTGAAGCTTTCCGAAGGGCAAGGGGCTGAACTCTTGTGGCGCGACGCCCAGGACAAATCGCTGTCGCCGCTGGACGCCTTGAAGATCTACGCCCTTAAGACAGCGCCAGCTTTCGAGGCGGCGTTGTATTCCGGCTTGCGCTTGGCGGGATCGGCCGAGCCGTATGAGAAATTGGTTGTCGAGTTTAGCCGGCACTTGGGCGTGGCTTTTCAGATCCTGAACGATCTTAAGGATTGGCAAGGCGACAGCGACAACAAGCTTGTGGCCGGACAGGATGTCCTGTCAGGGCGTCCCACGCTGCTGTTGGCTTTGGC
>JAKEHV010000041.1 GCA_022614915.1 Gemmataceae bacterium
ATGGGCAGATTCGTGATGTCCATGTGGATGTCGGTGGCGCGCACAATGCCGTTCTCGGCAAAGTCCCATTCGACGGTGTATTGCACGATCTCCCAGACCGTTCCTTGCACGCCGATACGGGCCCGGCGGAAATCGGCGCCGTCATGCCAGCCGCGCGGCTCCAGCTCCTGGTCTGGCGCGAACCAGCCCCAGTCTTGCTGGATGCGGCCACGCACGCGGAACGCGAAGTCCTTGTTCGGCGTGTAGAACCACAGGCCGTTGTTCCATTGGCCTTTCATGTTCAGGTCGCTGCCGACCTCGTGCCAGCCGCCGCCCGCATCCTTTTTGGCGGCGCCCTCCGTCTTCTTCTCCTGTTCGGCAAGATAGCCCTGCACAACGCTGCGCACATCGTTGGCAGACAGCGCATTGGCAGGCGCGGACACCGGTGCCGCTGGTGCGTTCTTCAGCAGTTGCAACAGCTCTTGATTCTGTTTTTGCAGAATCTCATTCTGCTTCTCCAGTCTGTCCAAGCGTTGCTCGACGGATTCTTGCGCGTTGATGGGAGTGACAAGAGTGATCGCCGTCACAATCCCGGCTGCGAGCTTCGTTAGTAGGCCCTTCCTTGAGTCCTTCATGACAGATTCCCCCGGATTTGGAGGCCTGACAGCCTTGTCAAGCCTTCCACTGCCAAGATCGGCCGAGAAAACGACTTGGAATATGAAGAGTATGTGGCGAATCGCCGTTGACCCGCGCGGAAGTGAAAACGGGTTGTCTTTATTCCTAAGTTGCCGATTTCTGCGGTAGTGCCGGTCTTGCAGTCTGGGAATGACGTAACGATAGACTTGCCTAATGGTCGGCGCAGTAACGATAACGCTGGATTAGAGCTCAAGTTGGATTTTTCGACAAAATGCGAGGACATTCTCAAAGTGCACTGAAGCCCGGGGGAGAAGTGGGCGCTTTCGGTGTGTGAGTGTGTGAGTGTGTGTGTATTGGGCATAGGCGCAAGGCAAGTCATTAACGGCTTGTGCGGTAGAGACTTGCGGAAAGCACATCGATTTCGCGCAACCCAACAGTCAGGACCACTTTGTCCGCACCAATTATGGAAGTTGAGAAAGTCGCCAAAATGCGATGTGCTTTGTCGATCGAACGGTTTAGAGACTTGCGAATGCGCTTCGAGTTTGCCAAGATAATAGCTGATTCTCCCTCCCAGATTGCCCCAAGCACGCCCATCCCGCCTTCAGGGGACTTATGCGAAGTTGTCTGTTGATCACCACAGTCTTACTTTCGTACGCCGGCGGAAGTTCGGCCTACGCACAGGACATCGACTTTCAGCGCGACATCCGCCCGATTCTGTCCAACCGCTGCTTCAAGTGCCATGGTCCCGCCGCCAAAGAAGGCGGACTGCAACTGCACGAAGCCACGAGCGCCTATCGGCGGGCGATTATTCCCGGCAACTTCGAGGCCAGCCGGCTGGTTAAGCGCATCACGTCGAAGGATGAGGACGAGCGCATGCCGCCAGCCGAAACCGGCGACCCGCTCACGCCAGAGCAAGTCGATGCATTCAAGAAATGGATCGCGCAAGGGGCGAAGTACGTGCCGCATTGGGCCTTTCAAAAACCGGTCCGAGCCACATCGCCAAAGGTCAACGCCGCCGGCTGGGCGCGTAATTCCATCGATCACTTCATTCTCGCGCGGCTGGAGAAGGAAGGATTGAAGCCTTCGCCGCAAGCGGATCGCGCCACGCTCATCCGGCGCGTGTCGCTCGATCTCATCGGCCTTTTGCCGTCGCCCAAAGAAGTGGACGATTTCGTGAGCGACAAAAGTCCGGACGCTTATGAGAAGCTGGTGGATCGCCTCTTGGCTTCGCCACACTATGGCGAACGCCAGGCCCGGCACTGGCTTGATCTCGCGCGCTATGCCGATTCCAACGGCTACACCATCGACGGCAAGCGCTCGATTTGGCCATGGCGCGACTGGGTGATTGCCGCCTTCAACAAAGACTTGCCCTTCGATCAATTCACCATTGAGCAAATTGCCGGCGACATGCTGCCCGGCGCGACGCGCGAACAAATGGTGGCGACCGGTTTCCACCGCAATACGTCATTCAACGAAGAGGGCGGCACCAATCCCGAGCAATTCCGCGTCGAGCGCGTCGTCGATCGCACCAACACCACGGGCGCCGTTTGGCTCGGCCTGACCATCGGCTGCGCTCAATGCCATACGCACAAGTACGATCCGATCTCGCACAAAGAGTATTACCAGTTTTACGCGTTCCTTAATTCCTGCGACGAGCCGAAACTGCCGCTGCCGACGCCGGAGCAGGAAGAGCGTCTACGTGAGCTGAACGCGGAAATTGCCAAAGCGAAGAGCCAGCCGCCGCCCAAGCCGAAATCGAAAGAGGACTTGGAGGAGCTGCTTGCCGAGTTGGAGAAAGAAACCAACGGCGGCTGGCGCGTCTGTTACCCAAAGATGATGACGTCCGAGGAAGGGGCGATGCTCGCCGGTTTGGAGGATCGCTCGGTGCTCGCCTCGGGAACGGTCGGCCCTTCCGACACGTACGTCGTGCATTCCGTCGCGCCCGAGACCGGCGTCGTCACCGCGGTACGCCTCGAAGCCCTGACGCATCCCAGCCTGCCCAGCAAGGGTCCCGGCCGGGCCAACAACGGCAACTTCGTCCTGAGCCAGCTTGTCTTCGAGACCGACGGCGTGCCGCACAAGTTCCGCAAAGCAGTCGCGGACCACTCGCAACCCAAGTACGACGCCAACGACGCGATCAAGGGCGATCTCGCGAAAGGCTGGGCGGTCAACTCGCCCAATCCCAAAGAGCGCAACGTCGATCGCCAAGCCCATTTC
>JAKEHV010000302.1 GCA_022614915.1 Gemmataceae bacterium
AAACGCGCAAGCTGCCGCTCGAGAACATCGCGTTTCGCTCGACCCAGATGCGCTTGCCGCCGCGCGACGGGCCGGGCTTCACCCTGAAAGACTTGGAAAAACGACTGCACGAGGACAAGCGGGCGTTCGGGCAGTGTTTGGCGGCGCTTGGGCTTAGCTGGCGCGGGCGTGCCGACGCCGGGTCGGCCATCGATGTCCCCTGCGTCGATTTCGGGCCGGCGCAACTGGTGCTCTTGCCCGCCGAAGCCTACGTCGAGCATCAGCTCTTTGCCCAAAAACTTCGGCCCGACGCGTTTGTCGTCGTCATGGGCTATGGCGAATGCGGCCCTGGTTACATCCCGACCGAGCAAGCGGTCCAAGAAAACGACGGCAATCTCGCCGATTGGAATTGGGTCGCGGTCGGGGCGGAGAAACGCATGCAACAAGCGCTTGCACAGGTGCTGCAAGCGAATGACAAGCAGATTTCGGCGACGGAGATTCTTGACGGCCTGAAGTCGTTCTATGCCAAGACCGCACGGGCCGACGGATCGTTCCAGCCCGGCATCGATCCAACCTACAAGGGGATGTCGGATTGCGCCGCCAGCGATCTGGCTGCCCCTACCTACGCAGTCGTTTTGCACCGGACTTTCGGCTGGAAGCTGCCGCACGAAGAAAAGACGATCGAGTTTTTCCAGAGCCGTCAACAGCCAGACGGCGCCTTTGTCAATGTCGCCGGCACCAATGATCCCAAGTCTTCCGGGGCGCGGCTGTACAACACCACGCAGGCTTTGGTCGCTTTGCACGGCTTGGGCGCCAAGCCGCGCGTCGATCCCTTGCCGGTTTTCGACGTCATCATGGAGAAGGACTACGCAACGCTGCCGCCCTATACGACGAGCTTTTTCCCATTGGCCTACGCGACCCAAGGGAAAAAGTTCCCCAAAGATTTCGACCGCAAGATGCGCGCGCTCATGGTGCAAACCGAAGACGGCTACATGAAGAACCACATCGCGGCGACTTTCCACGTGGCGCACTATTACGCGCTCATGGGCGAGCCGACGCCCCTGGCCGAGCCGATCCTCCGGCGCATGCTGAAGGATCAGAAAGAGGACGGCAGCTGGCTTATCAATCCGCCGGCGCGCGACCGCCACGCCAGCTTCGACGGCGTCTTTACGCTCGTGCACTTGGGCAAAGATCGCAAGGACTGCAAAGACGCCGTTGCCCGCGCCGCGAATTGGGCCCTCTCTTGCCGCACTATCCCGGTAGCCCTTCGGACGCCGACGCCGTGTATTTCCACGTCGGCACACTGGTGCTGGCGGGCGTGTTGACGCCTGCGAAGGACTTGCCACCCAACGCGCATCTATTGGGTTGGGGGCACTTGATGAAATCCCACAAGTAGGTTGGACATTCCTGTCCGACAACGGGCAAGACTGCCCATCCTACAAGTAGGTCGGACATTCCTGTCCGACCAGACGGGCAGGAATGCCAATCCTACAAGTTGGGGTCCCGTCATTGCTCCGCCCGTCTGAGGCTAGAGGCCCTTCTTTTCGATGCGATGCTGATCCAGTTCAAGCGGGCCGTTGAGCCAGTCGTGCACCACATTGGGCTCGATCATAAAACCCCTCAGGTGCTCCGCCACCAGGGAGCTGCCCCAGTGACCGCGAGCGAAGAAGGTGCGCACGAACGGTTGTCCCCTGTCCCGGGCGATGTCGATAACGGCGTGTTCGCAGTTGATCGCTACCCCCGCCGGTCGCGTGTTGAGGTCCACTGCCTTGTAGAGAATGCCGCCGGAATCCAAAAACTTGGCCTGCCTTTTGGCCCGGTCAAATAATTCCTCCCTGATCTCATACGGCCCCCATTGAGCGATCGCGCACCCCGGGTGCACGTCTTGCAAGGATTTACGCAGGGGATGATTGGTGCCTTTTTCGGGAGGCCGGCGGAGATCGACGATTCCGGAAGCGGGCAGCCAACTGATGGTGGCCTGGTCCAGAATCTGGGCCTTGGGCGCCTTGCGCGCACGCACAAAAGTGGCAAAGGAATGGGCTTTGTGAAAGCGATTGCGCCCGTCCTGGACGCCGAAAACGACCGTGTAGTATTTGTCCTGTGCTTGGACTTCTTTGGACAAGTTTCCAACTTGTCCTTGGCTGGGCAAGTTCGAAACTTGCCCCGACAGCTGGCCGCGGGCTTCTGAGCCGGCGCGCAGCAAGAAAAGAGACGCGAGAGCGAGCGCTGGGATCATGGCTTTCATGGATCGTGTTTCCCCGGACGGGAAAGTTTGGATGTACGACGGAATTGCTTGACGAGGGAGGAGGGCCGTTGGGGGTCTGGACGGGATGCTCAGTCGGGGTGACACGAAAGAATAGCTCGCAAGCCGCGGGGAGGCAACCGGTTCGGAAAAAAGGACAGGCGTCTATTCCTTTGGACGGCGACCGGAAGTAAACGCGGTGTAGTCGCCGCAGGAAGAGCGCGCCGCATCATCGAACTGCCCGTGTCAGAGCTTACTCCAACGGAAGCCAAATTGCATCGGTCACTCGTCGCCCGCTTAGGGAACTGATGACGGAAAACAGAAACACGTTTTCTTTCATGCCTTTATTTCGAGCGGCCAATTGCAAGACTTGATCCGTCGCCTTGATGGTGGGGACAAGGTCTAATGTCCAGCGGTCCCCTTCTTTGACGAAATGAAAAAGCTCCCTGGTGGGTTTACCTTCGGCGGTGACTCGGGCGGTGGCGCGCGGGCCGCTGACGGCGATGTCTTGTAATCCCGCTCGGACGACTGAGTTCTTGCCGATCCAGTTCTGATCCACGCCATGAGCGAATACAGCCTGGCCGTCCATTGGAACGAGCAGTTTGGGGTCCATCCGGTGCCGGATCAGAAGGACCTGCATGCGGTTTATCATCGACAAGTTCTTGATAGTTTGTTCGTCACCAGAAACAGCAAGATCGCGATATTCCTGGTACATTTTCAACGTGGTTGACGAGACACACGCAACTGCAGCCTTACCGTCCTGGTTCAGAAGCGCCGAGCGGTATTCTTCAAATGCCTTGGCGACTGCTTGGCTCTCCAGTTTGGATGCCGTAGGCCAAAACGCGAAATACCCCGCAATCAGCAGAGCCAGTACGCCTCCCAATCCAATGAGAACCTTTCCTTTCACGGCTCACAAACTCCGTCGTCCAGGCAGCGAGGCATGTATCGCCAGCGCCCGCTAGCGGCAAAGGACTGTATTTCAAGACGCTGGATTATATCGAACAAGATGCGCGGACAGCCACCGATTACTTTCACCAATCCACCGGCGGGCCGGCTCTCACTGCTGTTTCGCGGCGCGGGGCCGGTTCGTGCGGCTTGACCACATTGGCGTGCGCGTGCAGGCAGATGCGGGCGGCCGTGGCGACTTTGATGAGGTGGATGCCGCCGCGAAAGACGATGATGCCGATCAGGGTCAAGGGGCCCGACTCCAAGATGAGCGGGCGGTCCGTGACCAGGATGGCGTAGACCACGAAGAAGAGATACAAGCCGGCGGCGATGAGGAGCCAGCCGATGATTTCGCGGGTCCAGAAACGCATGACAAGATTCCCTTCCTACTGTTAGCGGACAAAAATCGGCAAGTAGTTGGCCGGCACGGACAAGACGATGCAGGCGATGCTAGTCTGGTAGACCGGGCCGACTTCGTGGCGGCTGGTGCTGCGGTTCCAGCTGCCGTCGGCCGATTGCTGCGGCAGGAAAAACTTCACCGAGCGGCGGTACCAGTCTTCCCACTCCTTGCCGCCCACCTGGTGCATGGCGTGCGAGGCGTAGTAGTGGCCATAGAAAAAGTGCTGGTGCGCCTCGAAGTTGTTCTTGAGATACTCGATGGCCTTGGGAATTTCCTTGGCGTTGTATTCGCCGGTGAGGAAGAGGACGCAGACGCCGGCGGCGGTGCGCGCGAAGCCGGGCGTGCCGCTGCGCGGCTGGTAGGTGAAGCCGCCCACGCTCGGCACGTAGCACGACTTGATATAGTCGATGGCTTTCTTGAGCGTGGCGTCGGGCACGTGCAGGCCGGCGTTTTTGCCCGCGCGCAGGGCCATCACCTGCATGATGGTGACCGAGATGTCCGCGCCGGTCGGGGCCGGCTCGTAGCGCCAGCCGCCTTGCGGGTTCTGGCACTTCACGATGAGATCGACCGCTTTCTTGACTACGGGCTTTAGCTCGTCGTCGCCGGTTTGGCCGTACAGCTCGCACAGGGCGAGGGTGGCCATGGCGTGGCAATACATGTTGCCGCCGCGCGAGCCGACCAGATAGCCGTCGGAGCGCTGCGACGCCATGAGGAAGCGAGCGGCCTTGGCGACTTCCGGGCCGTAGAGTCCCTGGTTGGGCAAGTGGCCTTGCGACATGAAGGCGAGCATGGCGAAGGAGGTGACGGCGGTGTTGTGGCTATAAGAGCCGTCGGTGAACGAGCCGTCGGTGTTTTGCCGGGAGGCGATCCACTCGAGGCCGCGGGCGACGGCTTTTTTGGTGGCGTCGTCCATTTGCACGGGGTTATCGGCGCGAGTAGACGTCGTAGCGAATAGGCAAGCCAAAGACACCAGCAAGAAGAGCCGCGTCGAGATGGAGTTTCGCTTTGTCATCGCCATTGCTCACCTTTTCGATACTGAATCCGCAATCGAACTCAGGGACAGGCTCCCGTCGATCAGTTGTGTCAGGTGGCTTTCAAACGGCCGCCCGCCGAGGGAAGCAAGCAGCTCTTTGTCGAACTTCCGGCGAATAGTATTCGCCCTATTGTGATCGTTTGAGTATCCCGCCAAACAATACTTGAGCATCCAGAAGTCGCAGACAATAGGATGGTCGACCGGGGTGGACCGATTGATCCCTCTTTCGAACAATTTGAGACATTTCGTGGGCGCGACGCCGGCCTTGAGGCCATACATGCCCGCGTACCAACTGGCGCCAATTTGCTCCTCTTTGGGCGAGCGATGCCAATCCTGGCTGTTCAAGAAACTCGCTGCGCGCCGATACAATTGTATCGCCCCGTAATTGGGCACTTCCCATTCAAGGACCCGGTCCAGCGACTCACCGAGGATGCCGTTCCAAAAGAGCGCGTGCCGCTCTGCGGAATTGGCAAATGCGCCTGCCGCTGCCGAGAGCCCGCTTGGCTCACGGATGAGCTCCAGCGCTTCGACGACGCACAAAAGGCGCTCGCCGGACTCCGATTCCAGGGCGTTCACCAGCGTTGGGGCGGCGTCCGCTGAGGCGATCTCGCCCAAGGCCTCCGCCGCCTTGCAGTGCTTGTAGTTATCCGGGCTGTTGAGCTCACTTAGCAAAGATTCGATGACATCGTCGCGCCGCAGCTCACACAAGGAGAATGCCGCGAGGTCTCTCAGTCCGCGCGCCGACTTGTCGCGAAGGAGTTGTTTGAGAGCGTGCTCGTCAATGGATATTTGCTGCTTCTCGTCGGCAACCTGCACGCCGAAGGGCGGACGCCGCTCCGTTTGCGCGATAGTCGGCACAACCAAGGACTCGCCGCAGCCTTTGCACGTTCCTGTGCGGCCGTACGAATCCTGGGACGCGGACATTTTCCCGCGGCAACTGACGCATTTCCATAAAATCATAGCGCGCCTAAGTATTCCCCCCCCACTATCGCTTGGGCAGTGTCGCACCCGGCGTATTCCCCGCCGCGGGCCGGCCGCGGGCGATGTTGATGTAGTACTGCTGGATCAGGCCGGCGTATTCGGGCGGCAGCGTCGCGCTTAGGGCCTGGCGGATGAGTTCGCGCTGGCGCGGCGGCAGATGCAGGAAGGAGCCGTCGCCGTCCATGCCGTTGGATTGCGAGCGGGCGTTGGCGACTTTGCCGTCGGGCTGACGGTCGCCGGTGCCGGGCTGCTCGTTCTTTTCTTGCGCGGGACCCGGCTGCTTGCCCTTGCCTTGGCCGGGCTGTTTGGGTTGACCTTGGCCCGGTTGCTTGCCTTCGCCCTGGCCGTCCTTGCCGTCTTGACCCGGCTGCTGACCGGGTTGTTCGCCCGGTTGTC
The DNA here is from genome assembly GCA_022614915.1 of Gemmataceae bacterium. Lineage (GTDB taxonomy): Bacteria > Planctomycetota > Planctomycetia > Gemmatales > Gemmataceae > JAKEFD01. The sequence goes on from JAKEHV010000302.1 coordinate 5,977, forward strand.
CGGGCTGGCCCATGGGCTGGGCTTTGGCGAGCGTAGGTTGGCCCGGCTGCACTTGCGGCTGATTGGCGGCGGCCAGCGCGGCATTCAGCGCGTCGAGCGCTTTGCTCAAATCCTGGGCCGCTTGCTCTTGCTTCTGGCCCGCTTGTCCCGGTTGGCCCTGTTGCAGCTTTTGCGAAGCGTCGCCGAGCTTTTGGCCGGCGCTTTGCAGCGGCTTCTGCACGGCTTGCGGGGCTTGGGCCTGCGCTTGCGCAAGCGCGGCCATGGCTGCCTTGGTCGCTTCTTGCGAAGCCATCGCCGCCTTGGTCGCGTCCATCAGATCTTTTTGCGCTTTGGCGAGTTCGCTGGTCTTGGCCTGGTCGGCCTGCTTCGGTTTTTGCGCCGCCTCTTGCAACTTGCCGAGCGCTTTTTGCTGTTCGCCGAGCGCCTTTTTGAAGTCGCTTTCTTTCAATGCGTCGGCGGCTTTGGCGGCGTCCTTCGCGGCCTCCGCAAGCTGCATCTTCTGCGCGTCCTTGGCGATCTGTTCTTGCAGCTTGGCCAGATCCGGCTGCGCTTTCTGCATCTGGTTCTTGGCAAGCTTGTCGGCCTGCTTGGCTTCTTGAGCGGCCTTTTGTGTTTGCTCAAGCGCCTTCGCGATTTGCTGGGCGGCGGCCTCCGGATCGAGCTTGTTGGGTTGCATCGCGGTCTGGTCGGCGATGTCCTTGGCCTTTAGCTCATCCATCGCCTTGGCCAATTCTTTTTGCGCTTCGACGAGTTTCTGCGCCGCTTCGGTCGCTTCTTTGGCGCCTTGCTTCGTTTTGTTCTCAGCCAGCTCTTTCTTGGCCGCGTCCATGTTCTTGGCGCTGTCGGCCACTTTCTGGGCGGCCTTGGGCGCGGCTTGATTGAGCTCCTTGGCCAATTCCTTGGTGGGCGGCGTCAGCTTGTCTTGTTCCTTCGCCAAGTCTTTGCTTTGGGGCTTGGCGTCCTTGGCCATGTCGGACGCCTTGTCGGCGAGGTTCTTTTCGGCCTTCGCCAACTCGTCGAGCTTCTTGGCGGCTTCCTCGAGCTTGGCTAAATCCTTGCGGCGTTGTTCCATTTCCGCGAGCTTGTCGGCCATCTCCTTCTGCGCTTCCTTCAAAGCGTCGATGGCCTTGTTCTGTTCCGGCACAGCGTCGGCCGACTTCTTTTTCTTGAGGGCCTCGGTCGCCTTGTCCATTGCCTTGGTTGCTTTGTCCAGCGCGGGCTCGGTCTTGTCCTTGGAAGGCAGCGGCGTTTCTTTCAGCATTTCGGCGCGCAGGGCCAGGTCCTTTTGCTCCCTGGCTAATTCCGCAAGCTTCGCGTTTTGCTTGTCGGCCATGGTTTCCTTGGTCTCGTCGCGAGTGGTGGTCTGGTCCTTCAGGAGCTTTTCGAGATCGTCGATGGCCTTTTTCATCGCGGCCAAAGGATCGGTCTTTTCCTTTTCCGCGGCGGCGATCAGCTTGTCCAATTCCTTGCGCACATCTTGCAGTGTGTTGACTGCTTTCTGTTGCGGCTCGGTCGCTTGTTTGGGAAGGTTTTTCGCAAGCGCGTCCTTGGCGGCGTCCATCGCTTTTTCGGCGCCTTCGAGCTTTTGGGCCAGGTCCTTGGCGGCCGGCTTCAAAAGATTGCTCGTGTCCTTGGTGTCGTATTGCAAGCGCGTCTGTTGCTTGCCGAGTTCCGCGGTCTTCTCGGCGGCCTGCGCCTTCTGCGCGGCTTGATCGATGTCGGCGAAGCGGCTAATCCGTTCCGTTGGTTGCTTGGCCTTAAGAGTAAGCGGCGTAAGGTCCGGAAACTTGAGGGCATCGGGATTCTTCGGTGGATTCTTGGCCCCAGGCTCGTCCTTGCGCTCCGGCTCCTTGGCATCGCCCTCGGCCGCCTTGGTTTCCTTGTGGATGTCTTCTTGCTTGGCGATGGCTTGATCGACGCGCTCGCGCGCTTCGCGCAATACACCCAAAAGATCGGACGGCGCGCGCAGCACGCGGGCCAGCTCTTGCAGCGTGGTCGCCGACTTGAACTGCAGCTCATTCGCAGCTGCCCATTGCTCGAACTTCTGCGCCCCAGCGGCGCCGCCTTTCAGCTTGTCGACGGCGGTGGTCAAACTCTCCCGCAAACGGCGCTGGGCGGCGACTTTGTCCATCAGTACCACGCGGTCCTTCTGCTCTTCGGGCAGCTTGGCCGACAGGTCGCGCACTTGTTTCATGAGGGAATCGGCGTCGATCTGGACACCCGCCTGCTCGTCGCCCTGGCGCTTGGTTTCCATGTTCAGGTTGCGGAGGCTTTTGGCAAGAGCCAGCCGTCGCGTATAGGCCAGGTTGGGATCGGAGCGGTCGATGCTGTCTTTGATGAATTGCTGGGTCTGAAGGTGCAGCTCGAGCTGACTCTTGGCGAGCTTGTCCATGCGCTCCGCCGCCTGGTCGAGGCTGCGGACGGCATCGTGCTTGGCCAGCATCGATTTCAGCGTGTCCAAGATTTCGCGATGGCGGTCATAGGCCTTTACCAATTCCTCGTTGGATTTCTCTTCCTCCGGCGTTTTGACGGCGAGGTCGAGCCGGCGAATCACTTCCGCCATCTGATTGCGGCTGAGGCCGGCCAGCACGCCCGACATTTCCTCGAGCAGCTTCTTTTCAGCGGACTTATCGACCTCGTAATAGTCGAGCACGCGCAGCATGGTGCCCAGCCGGCGCACGACGACGTCGGTTTCGGCCTGGATTTGTTTTTGCCGCTCTTGCTGCAGGACCAGGTCCGATTCGTGCTCGTCGGGCACGGCCGCGTGGACGGTCCCGCGCTCGTGCGTTGTGCTGAAGTAAACGAAGCCGAAAAGGAAAAGTGAGCCGGCAAGAAACGACAGGCGCGACGCCGTCTTCATCACATACCCCCCTTGAGGATGGAGAGGCTTGGCGGGAAGAGTTTGATGGATTCGGGCGTGTTCCGAACCACCCTTGTTCAATCGTAACGCGTCAAAGTCCGTAGTGCCACTGCATTTGCAGCGGATTTAACTATCTGATTGAACCTTTCTGAGCGGCGAAAGTTCCGGAAGTATAAAGCATGCCATTTTGATGCGCCAGGCTGTCGTTCAAATCGAACGGTCTCAACTGTATGGATTCTTCCAGTCGCTCCGATCAGGCAAGTCGTTGCCCTGAACAACGAGGGGCTATTTGAGCCTGTCTCCAAAGTCAGCTGCGTAGAATATTTTTTGAAAACTGGCGCAGCTGCGCCGCCCGTTTTTCCCTAATATTAGATGCAGCTGCACTGCAGCTGGAAACCATGCGAGAGTCTGCTGTATTAGGTGAGGACACCATGATTGAGCAGACCTTTTTGCACCTGCCAGGAGTGGGGACCAAGACGGAGCACCGTCTTTGGCAGGTTGGTTATCGCTCATGGGGCAAACTGCGAGATGCTCTGAGCAACGGGGTGCGTCCTCGAGACCTTTTCAAGGCGAAACGACACGAGCAGCGACTTCTCTTCTCGTTGCCATTCACTACCAATTCGGACAAGCGTTGTGTGGCTTGGCTCGATGCCCTGGAAGCGTCTGAAAAAGCGCTTCGAGCGCAAGAGTTCGCGTTCTTCCTGGAACGACTGAATCCAGGACAATATTGGCGCGTTCTTGCGTCGTTCCTCGACACGGCGTTGTATCTCGACATTGAGACCACAGGACTGACCAAAGACCTAAACTACGTGACAGTAGTCGGCGCCTTGCAGGGCAACCGCTTTTACCAATGGGTTTGGCCGGAATCCCTGGAACGTCTGAAAGCGCTCATTAGCGCGGCCCCTTTGGTGGTTACCTTCAATGGGGCGCGATTCGACCTTCCATTCTTGCGAACGCAAGCCGCCGAAGTTCCGCCGCCGCGCGCCCATGTCGACTTGCTGTACTTGTCACGTGCTGCGGGAATTGCCGGCGGCCAAAAAGAAGTGGAAGTGCAACTTGGGCTCAGTCGACCATCGGAAGTCCAAGACGTCAAAGGTGAAGAAGCCGTCGCCTTGTGGTGCAACGCTTTGTGCGGCGACAAGAATAGTTTCCGACTTCTGCTCCAGTACAACAAGACTGACGTTTTGATGCTGCCGACAATCGCTCAAAAGGTTTGCAAGAAGCTGGCGGAGAATTTGCCGGAGAGTCGGTCGATTCCGTCCCGGGTTCTTTCAGCAGCACGAAACCGCGTGGCACACTCGCCTTCGGCGTTCGCAGCCGTCCAGCGTGCCTGGCAAGAGCGACGCTGTGGACTGCATCTATTGGGCCCTAAACTAAACGAAAAGTTTGGGCGCGATCCGGTGGTGGTGGGCATCGATCTTCGAGGCAATCCACGCAATCCCACAGGATGGGCGCGATGCGCCGGTGAAAATACGGAAACACAGATCGTCTACGAAGACAGCGATATCCTCGCTTTGACGAAGGCGGCGAAACCCGATCTCGTCTCAATTGACGCACCGTTGTCCTTGCCGCGGGGCAGGGTGTCGGTGTCCGACGACAGCCCTTGCAGAAAAATCGGCGGAATTGTTCGGGACGCGGAGAGAAAGTTGTGGGCGCGAGGCATCCGTGTTTACCCTGCCCTAATCCGAAACATGCAAGGTTTGACGCAAAGAGGCATGACGCTATCGATGGAGCTGCAAAGCGCCGGAATCCCAGTTATCGAGTCGTATCCAGGCGCCGCTCAGGACATTCTCGGCATCGCGCGCAAGCGGGACGACGCGCAACACCTTCACCGCGGACTGCGCCAGTTCGGTTTCCGAATCCGCGGCGACAAAAGCCACGATGAGCTAGACGCCATCACCTCGGCGCTGGTAGGCTACTTTTACCTCGCTGGCGAGTACGAAGGCGTGGGAGCGGAAGACGAAGGGTTTCTCATCATTCCGAGATGGACGAGTGCAATGCGGTGGTCCTGAGCATGTCGGCGGCAATTCCTCCTCAGTACGTTTCCTTGATTGGTATACCGGGTGCCGGAAAAACCACGTTGTGCCGGTCGCTTGCCAAGGCGCTGGGTTGGCGCGAGTTTGTCATCGGCGATGCACTAAGAGCGCGAGCCGCTTCTGACCCGAACCTGAAAGCAATCCTAGATCGCGGGGAACTGGCACCGGAAAGCATTGCGATTGACTTGATGCGTGAAGCCGCGAAGGAGTCTTCCGGAAGAGGTCTTGTTGTTGACGGGTTTCCGCGTCACCGTGACCAGCTGCTGTTGGCGCTGGAGCTTTTCGACGCTTGGTCGGTTTTCCACCTTGACGCATCATCCTCAATTGCAAAATCCCGACTTCATCAACGCTTGTTTTGTCCTGTATGCAATTGGGTCGGGACAGCCGAGAATCCCCTGATCACAAGCTGCCCAAAATGCGGAAGCAAGAGTACGCGGCGGCGACCGGAAGATGAACCGCTCGTTCTCTCGAAACGTATGGAGGAAGCACAGATTCGTCTCGCCGATCTACTGGCCGCCTTGGCCAAAATCAACGTGGTTAGATTGGATGCGACAAAATCGCGAGACGAAGTTCTTCGCGAGGCCCTGGCTGCCTTGCTCAGCAAGTCGAGTGCTCATGAAACGTGAATGCGAGTCACGTTTTTGTCTCTGTCGTACTCAGTCCGAAGCTCGTTGTATTTGTATTTTTCGCGGTCGAGTTTCTTGCGTAAAGTCATTCGGCTCTCGGTCATGTTCTCCAAATGCTGGCGAAGCTCGTCTTTCGTGAGTTTCTCGATCGCTTTACCCAGCGTCGACTCGCCTTTCAACTGGAAAATATCGTGCAGTAATTCCTTCATGTCCTGGAAGGAGATTAGATCCAGCTCGGCCGCGAGTGGATCGTTGTTGCTGTACTCCCTTGTCAAGTCCTCCAATTTGGCGCTGACAGCCTTGACTTCTTCTGCGTCTCTTTTTTCATCTAAAGGAATAGGCCAAAAAGCATCGATTCGGGCCACCTTGCGTTTCCAGTCTGGCACTCCCAAATGAAGCAAAACTCCAAAGCGACCAGACCTCTTAATTGCTTCGTCGAATTCTTCTTGGTGGTTCGTCGCCATGAAAAACAAAACGGATGCCCGTTCGTAAAGCTTCGCCAGTTTTGGCAACATGCTCGTTGTGAGGAATTGTCGTGTAACATCCAGCCGTACTTTTTCGCCACCGGTTGTGCGCCGCTGCACGAGAGCATCCATCTCATCAAATAGAATGACCACTCGGGAAAGGTCCATGAGATCCTCGAAGATTTCGTCGGCGCGAACATAGATTTTCTCAAGGCCCTCGTTGAGAAAGTGCGCCGGGTTGATCTCCAAGAATGGCCAACCGACCAGCTTGGCAATGGCCTTTGCGACGCTGGTTTTGGACGTCCCCGGCGGCCCAAAAAGGAGCGCGGAACGTTTTCCCGATAACGGCAGGTGTTCAGGAGTCTGTCCTACCATCGCATCTGGTGAATCATCCGGAGAATCGGAATTGTCAACCAAAATGTGCCGGCGCAGAATGGACTTAACGGTTTTCCCATCGCGACAGGTCGGTGAGTCAATCAACTTCTTCCAGCCGCTTACGTCCTTTTGGAATCGAAACCCAGTTACTCCATATTGCTCAAGCACCCGATATTGAATTGCTTTGGATAACGAGCAACTAAGTCGCTCTAAAAACATATGCACAACTGCGGTCGCCCAAGACTCGGGCATTCGTCTGCTAAGCGTTTCAATTTGACCTCCCGAATTCCATCCGTAATACGGCCCGTGTTCAGTGGCGAACTCAAATCGGTTCTGTTCACACCATGTTACCGCCTTCTCGAACCCACTTAGAATACTCTCGTCTGCAAACAGGTTGGCAGCGTCGGTCCCATCCACTTCGGTAGCGAACTCGTGAAGAATGGCCTCGAGCATTTCAAAACTAAAGCAATAGTTCGCGCCAGCGTCAGGATAATGAAAGAGGGGAAAGTACTTCGGCCAAATGCCGGACGTTTCTTGCAAATTGAACAAATCCCGGATCGCATGACGAAGCTGTACCGGCGGGGGAAAAAGAGCAAAATGCTCACCGCTCAGATCCAGGCTATTTCTCTTCGCCAGCCGACCGAGACGACTAATCAGGCACGCTGCCATTGCCATCGCAACTGGATCCATCATCGCGTGATGACGTGCGGCCACTAGCGAGGCCTGCCGGTTAAACTCGTGTGACGCCCACTCTGCCATCTTTCGCCATGGATCAAGCGCCATCGGTGCGTTAAGACCATCCACTGCATCAACAAGCCAATATGCGATCGTAGAAGTTGCCGGATACTTGAGAACTTTCAGAGTCTTTGCTGGATCTCTGATAAGCTTGTCAGGTATCTCCATTAGTCCTTTGCCCGTCCACTTTCGACCGGCTGGTCGTTTCATCTCGGCAACTGATTTGAGTTGCGGCAATTCGATCAGGATCCCCGCAGCCCGTAGTACAATTGCGCTCGTGAAGGCGTTTCCTTCAGGAAGCTTTGAGCTTTTCCACTTTGCATTCACGACTGACGTAAACGCAGCAAGCGTTGGTGAAACGAACCCGTCGTCGCCCGGGGCATCGTAGAACTGCTGTATACTGTGGCCGACAGAAAGAGCCATTAATGCCGTGCAAGTGCATGCAACGTTTACGTCGCCTTCTGCAGATTCGGAACTCGGCAATCGTCGGACGGTACGAAGGTCCTTCTTGTGAAGAAAGCGACGCATATCTACGGCGAGATTCCGGCCCAGCGCCTGACCTCGAGCGCGGAGACGACGAAGTCGCTGAATCACTTCATTCCGCATACTGCGCTTTCAATCATGCTCGTTGCCATACGCACACATTGGACGTGCGGAACCCAGTCCCAACCCAGTTCACCCTAGCACCCGTTGCTGCCTCAAGCTCCCGAATGAAGCTCTTCGCCTTAGGGGTTAGTTCACTTCCATGTTGGACAACGTGGTTTCCGTAATCCAGGCGATCCAAGCCCATGACTGCTAGTTCGGTTGGACGATTGTAGCTAGAGGCAGTCTTGACGGCTTGGATATCAAATCGAGCAACTCGTCGAACCTTCTTGGTCACCGACGTGAATTCGGGCACCACATCAGGAGCCCCGGATATTTCGCGCACGTCTTGCCACGAAATCTCATTATCGAGCGGTCCACTACGACCGGCCACTCGAATGGGAAAAGTCCGCACAACCATGACGATTCGATCCACCTGCTGGGGCGAGAGGCCGACTTCCGATGCGAAGCCCGCTGCTGTAGTGTCGCGAGCGGTTACGAATGGATACGAGAACCCGTGAAAGAGCGATAGGCCGAATCCTTGCGTCCCTTCAACGATTACTTCTGTCCCATGATCGAGCTGCTTGTGCAGCAAAGGGGCGACAGGCTCTACTCGAACGTGTTCCGACAAGTTGGCCGAATTGCCTGCGAGCCGCACATCCTTCGCGCGCGACATCCGGTGTCTTAGGGCGGCGCCCGTACCGGACGACGTGCTTCCAATGCGTTCGGCCGCTTCTTTCTCTTCAAGCCGATGCGCTTCACTGATTAGCACTGCCCGCGGATCGACGATGACTCGTTCCCTCGGCAATCGCAGACGCCGAACCTCCCCGATTAGAATGTCTTCGTCGATTGCGCAACCTGCCGAAAGAAGGAGCACCGCGTTTGGGTGGGCTGCGCCGGCAGGCACTTGTCGCAAAGCGATTTCTTCTCCGCCGAATGAAATCGTATGGCCGGAATTTGGGCCTCCGCAGCGAACAATCCATGGCGCATCGAATCCCTGGGCTGTCAATGCGACGACCTTGCCTTTGCCCTCTGAACCGTATTGGCCACCGACAACTATCGTGCATCCCATTGATCTTCACCGAATTCCCAGCCGTCAATCAGCGTTTGCCGAGTATACCGAAGGCTTTGCGGGAATGGAAGTATCTCGAAAAGATCACCCCGTCCGAAAAATGGTTTGCAGGGGGACTTTCTCAAAGAGCACGGAAG
>JAKEHV010000303.1 GCA_022614915.1 Gemmataceae bacterium
CGCGTGCCGGTCACCGATCACGTGATCCAGTATACGCTCGCTCTCGTAAGGCAAACGCGCGTGAGCGAGCCGGGCGTGCCCAAATTCGTCAAGGATTGGCTGTCCTGGGGCGCCGGCCCCCGCGCCGTGCAGTACCTGATCCTGGGCGGCAAGGCCCGCGCCTTGCTGCACGGCCGAACGCACGTGCAGACCGACGACATCCAAGCGCTCGCGTATCCCGTCCTCCGCCACCGCATCCTGACGAACTTCACCGCCGCCTCCGAAGGCATCACCACCGATTACGTAGTCGAACGCATGATCAAGGAAACGCCGAGCAAGGAAGGCGAACTGACCCGGGACGAACGCTTCAAGAAGATATTCACGGGATAACCTTGGCCGCTTGCGGCTTCGCGCTCTCTGGTTGTGGGATGAATAGAAATCCACAACCAGCGAGCGCGAAGCCGCGAGCGGCATGGAGTTGGCGTGGCCACAAGAATTGAAGACGATCCCCGGCGCTTTCTGCATCCGGACACCATTGCTCGGATCTCCCGGCTCGACCTGCGCGCACGGCAAGTAGTCGAGGGATTTATCTCCGGCATGCACCGCAGCCCGTTCTTCGGCCACTCGGTCGAGTTCGTGCAGCACCGCGATTACACGCCGGGCGACGACATTCGGCACTTGGACTGGAAGGTTTGGTCCAAAACGGACAAGTATTACATCAAGCAGTTCGAGGAAGAAACCAACCTGCGCTGTCATCTGGTGGTCGATGTCAGCAACTCGATGCACTACGGCAAGCAGGGCAAGGGCCACCTCAACAAGTACAACTACGCCTGCACGGTGGCCGCCTGCCTGGCCTACATGCTCTTACGGCAGCAAGACGCGGTCGGGCTCATCACCTTCGACGAGGACGTGCGCCAGGTGGTGCCGACGCGCAGCCAGCACACGCACATCGACGCCATTATCAAAGCGCTCGACGTCAGCAGGCCGCGCGACAAGACCAACATGGAGAAGATCCTGAAGCGCGTCGCCGAAAACGCGCCGGGGCGAGGTCTGGTGGTGTTAGTCTCGGACCTGTTGGTGGACCGCGATCCCTTGTTCCGCGGCCTGGAGATGCTGCGGCATGGCCGGCACGACATTCTGGTTTTCCACGTGATGGACGAAGAGGAATTGACCTTTCCCTTCGCCGGCACGACGCGCTTCGAAGGGATGGAGGAGCTGGAACAGGTGCTATGCGACCCGCGCGCATTGCGCGACGGCTACCTGGAAGCTTTGCAGGAGTATCTTGTGGAAGTGCGCCGCGGCTGTGCCCGCAAAGGCATCGACTACCAGCTCGTGCACACCCGCGAATACATGGACGCCGTCTTGTCGAAGTTCCTGCACCACCGCATGGCGGTGCTGAAGAGCGCGGCAAAGTCGAAGTGATTGAGGGATTGAGGAATTGAACCACAGAGACACAGAGACACAGAGGGAACACAAAGAAAAGAATGAGTGATGAGTCACTTTTTTCTCTAGTATTCTTTGTGAATTCTCTGTGTCTCTGTGCCTCTGTGGTTAGAAAACGACCATGCTCGAAATCTTCACCAATCCGGGTTACCTCGCCGCTGCCGGCGCGTTGGTCAGCGCGCCCATCATCATCCACCTGATTAACCGCATGCGCTACAAGCGCATTCGCTGGGCCGCCATGGAGTTTCTGCTCAAGGCCCAAAAACGCATGCGCAAACGGCTCATCATCGAGCAACTCATCCTCTTGGCTCTGCGCTGCATATTGGTCGCCTTGGTCGGCCTGCTTGTCATGCGCTTCGTCGGCTTTTCTTTCGCGGACATCGGCGCCAAGCCGGGCCTGCACATCGTCCTTTTGGACGACACCCTGAGTACGAGCGACGAATGGAAACAAGGGGAGTCGCTCCGCGACGCCTTTACGATCGCCAAGAACGACGTGCTCGTTGACAAGATCGTCAAAGGCATCAGCCAATCGAGCGCCTCCGACCGCTTGATGATCATCCCGCTTGCCAAGCTCGGCTACGAACGCGAGCTCCAGCCCAAGATTTACGAAAAGCTCAACGACGGCGGCAAGCTCGAAGAACTGAAGAAAGACGTCGCCCAAATGGAGGCGAGCAAGCTGCACGTGCCCGTCCTCACCGGCGTCCGCAAAGTGCAGGAACTGGTGACGGCGTATCCCGAAAGCCGCATCACTTTCCACATCCTGAGCGACTTCCGCCAGCGCGAATGGTCCCTGCCCGACGCCGAAGCCCTGCACAAGCTGCTCGTCGAAATGGCCAAGGACCGCCCCGACCTCAAGATTCGCCTCATCGACGCCGTGCATCCCTATCGGACCAGCGGCCAAGGCGGCGTTCCGCTGGCCCACGACAACGTCGGCATCGTCGATCTGGTGGCCGGCACGCGCGTCGCCGGCAAGGACATGCCCGTCGCCTTCACGCTGACTCTGGCCAATTACAGCGCCCGCGAGGCCGAAGTCAACGTGGTCATCTATGAGGATAAGACCGGCAACGAGCGACACGACGTGGATTTCAATCCGCCCATGCCGATCAAGATTCCCGCGGGCAGCACCGACGTCAAAGTCAATTTCGACATGCGCTTTAGCCCGGCCATCCGCGCCGGCGAAACCTACTTTGAGCAAATCTCGGCCCGGCTGGAAAGCGCCCACCGCGGCAAGCTCGAAAACGACGGCCTGGCCCACGACAACGTCCGCCATGCCGCCGTCGAGATGCGCGACAAGGTCCCGGTCTTGCTGGTCGACGGGCAAGGCGCCCGCGGCCGGCTCGAAAATAACGATAGCTTCTTCATCCGCACTGCCATCATCTCCGTCCCCGGCTCGAGCTATGAAGTCGAATACGGCGACGAATTGGGCGCCAGCATTCCCACCAAAGTGCTGGAGCGCTCCGACCTGCGCAAGTTTCCCACTATCTTCTTTCTCAACGTGCGCGAGTTCACGCCTAAACAACTCGCCAACCTGGAGAACTACGTCAAGGAAGGCGGCGGCGTCGCCTTTTTCATGGGCCCGCAGATCACCGATGCCAACTACTACAACAAGAATCTCTACAAAGAAGGCAAAGGGCTGTTCCCGGTCCCGCTCAAGGAGACCGTCTTCCCGCCGTCTAGTGAGCCGCTTAAGCCGGAATACACAGGTCATCCGCAGGTGCTCCTGCGCGATAAACTGTTTCCCACGCTGGATGCCTTTCCGATTTTCGGCGCCGTCTTCAAAGAAGAAAAGCAGCGCGACCGCCTGAAAGACCTGCCGATCAGGCATTACGCTAAGGTCCCACGCAGCGAATGGCGTCCCGAGCCCGGCAAAGTCTTTGAGCTGGCGACGTTGCCCAACGACGTCCTGGCGTCCACACTCCAGGGGCCGGCTTTGAACATAGTCAAAGGCCCGGCGCTGGAAAGAATCATGGAAAATGACGATCTCAAGAAGTACCGCCGTGGGCTGGACCGGCACCGCCGCATTATCGAAGGCATCATCAGCCCCACGTCGGAGAAGAAAGCGTACATCCTGGCTGACGCGCTCGAGAAATTGCTGCAAGACACGGGCAAAGAGAAAGAGCGCGACGAATTCCCCAACCTAACCGAGTTCTGGACCTACCCCGATCCTAAGATCAACACCCTGCGCGAACAAGCGCAATCCGTTCTCGACGATGCCCGCTACGGCGATCCCTTCGTCATCGCCGGCCATTACGGCAAAGGCAAAGTCGTCGCCGTCATGACCACGGCCGGCAAGGAATGGAACGACTGGGGCGGCGGCTCGGACGCCACGCTCATCTATCAGCCGTTCATTTGGGAAATGCAGAACTACCTCTCGAGTCAGGGGAGCGAATCCAATCTCACCGTGGGCACGCCGGTCCAGGTGCGCGTCGAAACCGAAGCGTTCAAGCAAAAGGGCAGCGCCGGCGGCCTCAAGATGACGCGCGTCTACAACAAAGCGGAGCAAGGCAAGCCGGTCAAGGTGACGCGCGACCTGGAACAATTCGCTCAAGAGGACAAGGGCGTGGCCACCTTCCACTTTGAAAAGAACCTGGAGCCGGGCCTGTACGTGGCCAGCTTAAACTGGGGCGAGGCTAGCGACCGGCAGATTCCGCTCGCGGTGTTTGGGCACGTATTCAACGTGGACACTGCCAAGGAAGGCGCGCTGGCCCGCGTCGCCTCCGATGAGGTCGATCGCAACGTGGTCCGCCAGGCGCCGCAGGGCTCGATCCGCTTCGAAGGGCCGGGCATCCAAAGCGACGACCTGGTGTCGCGGCGCACGGACCTGTCCGAATCGCCTTGGCTGTTCCTCGTGTTCATCCTGGTGCTGGTGGCCGAGCAAGCGCTGGCGGTGCACCTGAGCTTCCACCTGCGCGGCAGCGAAACCGAAGCCTTGAGCAAGTTGACTCAGGCGACGCCAAGGCAGGCAGCATAAAAAATCCGAAATCCGAAACCCGAAATCCGAAACCATAACTAATGTCAAAGAAGAAAACTCAAAGGATGGCTGATGTCTTTTTTGTTTAGATATTTCCGTTTTTGATTTCGAATTTGTTTCGGATTTCGTGCTTAGGATTTCGGATTTAATGCGACGAAGAGCTTAGACTGTCATGAAAGACGAGAACCTTACGCAAACCACTGAGTTCCTTTGGCGGCGGCTCTCCGAGAGCTTTTCCGACCTCGTCATCGGACTGCCCGTTCTGTTCGCGTTCGCCGTCCTTGGCCTCATGATCCTGTTCCGGCGCGAGAACCGCTTCGCCGGCATGCTTTTGCCCTTTGTCATCGTCACGGTCGGCTCGGCGATCTACGTTCCGTTGGCCATCCTCTTTAAGCCGGTCTTCTCCTGGTGGGTGGTGTTGGTGCCGGTCCTTCTGGTCGCGCTGTTCTACGTCTGCCTTATGTATGTAAAAGACGCGCGCACGATCCATCCGGCGTGGGCGGGGTTCCTGGGTCTATTGCGCTGCGCGGTTTACGCCATCCTCGCGATTGTCTTCTTGCTGCCTGGGTGTCAGACTTTCGAGACGACCGAAACGAAACCCAAGGTGATCTTGCTCCTCGACGTTTCGGGCAGCATGAACACCGTGGACGACTTGCCGGAACCGGGCCAAGACCCGTCCAAGTTGCCCACCCGCCAGGACAAGGTGATTCAGGCGCTCGCGGGCAAGGCCGCCCTCTATCAAAAGGTGCTCGAAAAATCGCCGATTACGGCCTACCGCTTCGGCTCGGTGGCCGACGAGGTGGAAGTCCTCAACCTCAAGGCAGGCGCAACGTACACTGTCGAGCAATGGGCGAAATGGCTCAGGCCCGACAAGCAAGACATTGTCGTGCCCGAATTCCGCGTGCCGGGCGATGAGAAGACCAGACTGACCGAGGAGGACAAGCTCAAGTATCGGGCCAAGATGCAGGACCTTTACGACTCGCTCGTGTCGGCGACCAACGTGGGCGGCTCGGCCCTGCAAATCGCCAAGGCGGAGGCGGGCAGCTTCGTCCAGGCGATCGTGCTTTTCTCCGACGGCCAATCCAATGTCGGCTCCGACGAATCGGTGCGCGAATTCGCCAGCCGGGTCACGTTCGGCAAGCGGCCCATTCAGGTCTTCACCGTCGGCGTGGGCGAATACCGGCAGCCGGCCAGCATCCGCATTGACGAATTGCAGGCCCCCGAAATCGCCCGGCCCGACGACAAGTTTCCGATCCGCATCCCGGTAGTCGGCCCGGGTCTGCCGGACGAGCCATTCGAAGTTGTCCTTGAAGCCCAGCGCGTGGAAGACGCCGCGGGTAAGCCGGTCGTGGACAACAAATACGTGCTCGGCCCGAAGACCGGCAAATTCCAGGGCGGCGGCGACAATCCCAACGACACGGTGGAGTTCGAGATCGACGTTCAAGACCTCAAGAAAATGAAGGCGGACGATGAGAAAGCCGCGGAGTTCTTGGAAGGGACTTGGCAATTCGTCGCCCGGGTGCCCAGGCATGCGCGCGAGGCCTTCGCGCACAAGGAGCACGTCAGCGATCCGCCCACGCGCGTGCTCGTGCAAAAGAAAAAACTGCGCGTGCTCTTGTTTGCGGGCGGTCCGGGCCGCGAATACCAGTTCCTGCGCACGCTGCTTTACCGCGAAGTGACCGAGAAACGCGTCGAGATGTCAGTCCTGTTGCAAACCGGCCGCGACGAAAACGTGGATCAAGATGTCGAGGCCGATCGCCTCTTGAGCCGTTTTCCCGACCGCGTCGGGCCCACCGATCCGACCGCGAAATACATGAGCCTGAACGACTACGACGCCGTCATCGCCATCGACCCGGACTGGACGGCGCTGGACGTCAATCAAATGAAGCTTTTGAAGGAATGGGTGGGCAAGGACGCGGGCGGCGTCATTTTTGTCGCCGGACCCGTTTACACGTATCAGCTGGCCCGGCCCGGCGGCCACGATATCTCTTCGCTCCTCACCATCTACCCCGTGGTGCCCAGGGATAGCCGGCTCCACGCCATCGGCATCGGCCACGACCTCACCCGCCCTTACACGCTCGACTTTGGCCCGTCGCCCAAGCTCTTCGACTTCTTGAAGCTCGACGAAGCGGGCGATAACCCGATCGCCGGCTGGCATGAGTTCTTTTGGGGCAAGGGCAAAGGCCCCGAGCCCGGCAAAGACGCTAAGCCCCTGCGCGGCGTTTACAACTACTACCCGGTCGACCGCATCAAGCCCGGTTCCGCGGTGCTGGCCACCTTCGACGGTCCGCCCGCCTCACGCATCAACGACGGTCGCGATCCTATGCCCTATCTCGTCACCATGCCTTACGGCAGCGGCAAGACTGTCTACGTCGGCTCGACCGAAACCTGGCGGCTGCGCACGTACAAGGAAAGCTTCCACGAACGCTTTTGGATCAAGCTGTGCCGCTACGTCGCCGCCGGCACTGTCGCCCAGAAGAGGTTCGGCCGCATCCTCATGGGCCGCAATTATCCAACCGGCATCATTCCGGTCGAGGCGCAGGTGAAGGGCCCGGACATGCTCCCCTTGCCGCGCGACGCCCGCCCGACCGTATTCGTCAAGAAGATCGGCGACGACCAAAAGCCCGCTTCGTTCGACCTCAAGGCGAAATCATCGCAAGGCGACTGGAACGGCTGGTTCATGGGCAACGTGAAGATCAAAGAGGCCGGCGAATACGAATTCCGCATCCCGATTCTGGGAACGAACGAAACGCTCACGCACCGGATCATAGTGCGCAAGCCGAACATCGAACTGGACAACCTGCGCAACAACTTCGGAGCGCTTTATCAGTTGGCCACAGAGGCGAAGGACGTGCTCAATCGCTTGCCTGCCGGGATTCGCAGCCAGGTCGAAAAGGCGCTGTCGCGGCCGGTCAGCACTGAGGATTTGAAAGACACGCCCGGAAAAGAATCCGGCCGGCTCTTCTTCAACTTGAGCAACGCCGACAAGATTCCCCTGTGCATCGAAGTGCTGCAGCCGCGCCGCGAAAGCGTCAAAGGCCGCCTCGAAGACCTCTGGGATAAGGGCTATGATTCGGGCATGTACGTCGAGTCCTATTGGCTGGCTGCCCTCATCCCGCTCGCCGTCGGGCTTTTGGGCGCGGCTATCCTGTGTTTCCTGCGGCAATGGATCGGCGCGGGCGTTTTCTTCGGCGCATCGGCGGTCCTGTGTATCGGCGTCTTGATTCTGGGCGACCCGAATTGGCCGACTTTGCCCGTGGATTTCTCGTTCGTCTTAATCGTCGTGGTTACGTTATTGTCCATCGAGTGGCTGACGAGGAAACTCCTCAAGCTGGCGTGAGAGATTGTTAGTGACTACTTATTTGTCGGAGGGGTATGCCTATGCACAAAGTGGCACGCACGAGAGTTTTCAAGATTGCAAGCCGTTCTTAATAAACAGTTTATGACCAGTCTCCCGTGCGTGCCACAAGGGTGCAAAAAGTGGCACGCACGAGCCGTGCGTGCCACCTAACTGCGTGACATATGCAACAGAGTTAGCAAGTGCTAAATATGGCCATTGCAACCGAACCTAGTTCCTTCAACCCTGCCGAAACCCAACGTCGCGTCCGGCATCCGTTGGAAACCCTGCGCGGCAAGATTCGCCTTTATGTAACGCTCGAAGGCATCGCGGTCGCCGTCATCTTCTTGGCGCTCGCTTCCTGGATCGGACTCTTTTTCGACTACGGCTTGTTCGCGGCATTCGCGTTCGACTGGGTGCAAGAGCTGCAGGAAGCCACAGCCGACGTGCAATCGGGAGCAACAGGTTCGGCCGACGTCATCGTCCGCAGCGTCTTGCTGGCGGGCTTGCTCGTCGCACTGGTCGCATTGGTCCTCTGGAAACTGGTCTTTCGCATCAACCGCGAGTTCAGCTACTCCGCCCTGGCTCTGGTGCTCGAACGCCGTTTCCCGCGTGAATTGGGGGACCGGCTCATCACCGCCGTCGAAATGGCCGACCCCAAGCAGGCGGAGAAATACGGCTACTCGGCGGCGCTTGTGCAAAAGACCATCGAAGACGCCGCCGAGCGCGTGGAAAAGCTGCCGGTGGGCGAAGCGTTCAATTGGCGGCGGCTCTATGGCTTGGGCGGCTGGTGCTTGGGCCTCACCTTGGGACTCTATCTTCTGGTCGGCGTCGTTTCCTGCGCCGTCGGCGGCCTGACGGGCGGCTCGGCCTCGCCCTGGGATTATCTTTGGCGCTCCGGCGACGTGTCCGGCATTTGGGCCGAGCGCAACCTCTTCGTTATGGATTCGTACTGGCCCCGAAGCGCGTATCTCGAACTCGTGCGCTTCCAGGACACCAAAGAGCGCAAAGGCGAAATGCGCGTGCCGCGCGACGAGCAACGGCCCGACGTCTTGGTCCGCTCCGTAGAGTGGGTCGTGGCGGACCGCGCGGGCCACGGCGGCTGGCGCTCGCTCCGCTGGAGCGATCTGGGCCGCTTCGTTGACAAGGCGCTACTCGAGCGCGTCGCCATTCCGTCCGACTGGGGCGGCTGGCTGGTGGACCTCGACGACCTTGACCCATCCGTTCCGCCCGGCGTATTGCCCCCCGCCTGGCAGGGTAAAACCACGGGCGAGGTCCGCAAAGAGCTGTCCAACGCGAAGGTGGAAGCCGGCCTCAAAAGACTAGGCGCCGACCAGGCCGCACACGCGCTCTTAGATTGGCGAACCTGGACGGTCGACAAGATCAAGCTGCAAAAAGAGCGGGGTGAAATCCGCCGGGCCATGCGCGAGCAGTTTCCCCAGGCGCACGAGGCGTTGGAAGAAGTCTACACGCAGTTAGCCATGCTTGCGGGGTCCTCGGCCAACAGCCGGCGCTTACGGAAGCTGGAAATCCCGATCAAGGTCCATTTCCTGTTTCGCGGCGAAACGCGAAACAATGCCGATGAACGCTCTTTGATGCCGGACAATAAATACACGATTCCACTGAATGAACTCAAGGAGTCGGCGCGGTTGACCGTGCGCGGCAACGATTACTACACGCCCAGCCGGCGCATCACCTTGGTGCCGCCGCCTTCGCTCAAATTCCTGGCCGTGGACAAAGAGGAGCCGGCTTACATCTATTACCGGCTGCAGGGCGACCAGACGCCGCTCAAGGGCAAAAAGCAAATCTTCACCAAGCACCCGATCTCCGTGACGGGCGACATCAGCATCATCCAGGTTCCGCTTGGCACAAACCTCTCGCTGTACGCCGAATCGGACCGGCCTTTGCAAGACGGCATACGCCTCAGGCCGCCGGCCGGGGCCGACGAGCGCGGGGCGCAGATACCGGACGTGCCGGTGGTGTTGGCGTCGGACGGAACCAGTTTCCGAATGTCGCTAAAAAACGTCACGCGGACTTACGAGTTCTATCTCGAGTTTCTCGATCAAGACAACGTGAAAGGCCGGCGGCGCATCAAGATTCAGCCGATCGACGACCGCCCCCCCGAAGTCTTCGACGTCGAATTGGAAGTCGTCTTGCGCAAGCCGCGTTTCAAGACCGAGGGAGGCCGCGCCGCCACGGGACCGGCCGACGGCTTCCTCATCACGCCCGACGCCATTCTGCCCTACAAAGGCACGCTGCGCGACG
>JAKEHV010000304.1 GCA_022614915.1 Gemmataceae bacterium
AGGTAATAGCCCATGTCCGCCGCTTCGCCGAGCGCCGCCGCGCGCAGGCCCAGCCCGATCCACTGCACGGGCGCGAGGCGGTCGGGCACAGCGCGAATTTCCTCCACCAGGCTGTCAAACCAGGTGCGCGTCCCGAATTGACTCTGGCTGGCTTCGACCAGGGCGCGCACGCCCCAAAGCGCTAAACCTGCAAACAAAAGGACGATGGCCAGAACGAGAATCTGTTTGCGCCGTTTTGGCACCAGATTCACCAGCAAGAGCGCGCACAACGCTCCCAGTGAGCCGGGCAAGAGCACGAAGCCGAGAAAGAACGCCGGCAAGACGATGTAGAAATACCACGGCGCGCCGTCGCCAACCTCCAGACCGTACGCGATCAGAATCGGGCTGCCGAGCAAGATGAACGCCCAACTGCTGAACGCCACCGCGCCTTGATACTTGTAAGCGAAAATGTGGTCGTCCGGTAGCGGCGTACTCAAGAGAAATTGGCTTTCCGGCGACGTGAACAAGCTGGCATAAAGGATGATGCCCGTCGAAAAGATGAGCATGACGGTGAGAGCCAGGAACATGAGGTCGAACACCTTCGCCATCAAGCTGATGTCGAGCGGAATGTCCCAGCGCGTCTTTAGCTCATGGAAGCCCATCCAGCTCACGTAGAAAAGCAAGCCCCAGATAAGACCGCTGCACAGAAAGATGGTCAGCACACGCGGCAAAGACTGGCCCATGACCACGCGCAGGGAATTGCGAAAGAGTGCCCAGCGCAGCCGCTGCAACAGAAGTCCGGGAGACGAGGTATTCATGGTCATCCTCGTTCCCAGGCTCCGCCTGGGAACGCATTTCCCCGAGGCTCTGCCTCGACGCGTGAGCTCGAGGCTGTGCCTCGCTGCCCGATGCGAGGCCAAGTCATCGAGGCGGAGCCTCGCGGATGGCGTTCCCAGGCGGAGCCTGGGAACGAGAGACGTCGCGCTTGTTTTCGTCTTCTTCGGTGAGCTTCAAGAAGACCTCTTCCAAGGAGCCGTCGAGGGCCGCTTGTTGGCGCAAGGCGTCGAGCGTGCCGCAGGCGATCAGCCGGCCGGACGCCACCACGCCGATCCGGTCGGCAAGCTCTTCGGCCACGTCCAGCGAATGAGTCGAGAGGAAGACGGTCACGCCGCGTTTTACTTCCTGGCCGAGCAAGTCCTTCAACAAGCGAATGCTGCGCGGATCCAGCCCCACGGTCGGCTCGTCCACGATCAGCACCTCCGGCTCGTGCAAGAGCGCCGACGCGAACACCGTCCGTTGCCGCATGCCGTGTGAATAGCGCTCGGTCAGGTCGTCCACGAAATCGTCGAGCTCAAAGAGGTCGATCATTTTGTCGATGCGGTTGCGGGCGCGCGTCGCCTCCATGCCGTACATGTCGGCGATGAACTGCAGCACTTCGCGGCCGGTCAGCTTCTCATAGAGGAACGGCTGATCGGGCACATAGCTCAGGAGCTGGCGGGCTTTTTCGCCTTCGGTTTGCAGGTCGAAGCCGGCGACGCGAATGCGCCCCCTGGTGGGAAAAAGCAGGCCGCACAAGAGCTTAATGGTGGTGGTTTTGCCGGCGCCGTTGGGCCCCAGAAACGCGAACAACTCGCCGCGCTCGATACTGAGCGAAAGGTCATCGACCGCCAGCTTGTTGCCGTAGTACTTGGTGACGTCGGCGAGTTCGATCATGGGGCTTATTTGACCTCGCGGACCAGCGTCAGGTCCATGCCTTGATGAAAGGCCTCTTGCTGCAAAACCAAACCGTCGCGGCTGCGCACCCACGTGCTGGCAGACACCTTCTTGCCCGGCTCGCTGTAATTGATGCGAAAGCAGGCGAACTCCTGACCGTGCCAGACGAGCACTTCCCGCTCTGCGATCGCATCGAGCTCAGTTATCGATGACGGAACGGGCAACCCAGCTGCGATGGGATCGAACAACGGTTCCATCCAACGCTGACCGGCAAACAACCCTTGGAGTTTGCTGAACACCTGCATCGGGTTCAAGAACCTTTGCCGGTCCTTCAGCTTGATGGGTTGAAGTGGAATCAATTCCTGCCCGAGTGCAAAGAGCTTGGCTTTCCAAAGGCCTTGCTCCACAGGTCCTGAGATCTCGCTTTCAAGATCGGGGACCTGCAGGCCTTTCTGAAGCGCGTCAGGATTCGCGTAAATCTTCGTGCCGATTTCAAGAAACTCGCCATCCTTTGTCACACGATATTGGTTCGTGATTTTCTTGACCGGGAATTGCCTGGCGATGACGGGCGAGTCAAACTTGAGCTCGCTCCTTAGCTCAAATGTTCGATCCGGAAGCCGTTTCACGCTGGTTTGACAGTTACCTGCCGGTTCGCCCTTCATCCAGATTTGCCACTTGGCGGTGTTAACCGCAATCTCGTCGGTGATATCGAAGGCAATCTTTGGCGCGTCGCCGGCCAGCCAGCGCGGGACCATTTCGCGCACGACGAGCCAGGAAGTGGTAGCCAGCCAAAACAGCGCGATCAAAAGCACGGTAAGACGTGAAGGCATTCCATCATTCCCGGCCGAAGGACGAATTCTCTCTGTACTATACGAACGAAGTTTCCATTGCCGCATGCCAGAACGCGACGACCCAGCCCGGTTCACCGGGCTTTCGCGCAGCGTCTAGGCCCGCCGTTGACGGCGGGTTGCGCGCCAAGACAACCTCTGCCCAGCCCGGTTCACCGGGCTTCTCGCTGTTCGGCTTGAGCCACAGGGCCAGGCTCAAGCCAAACACCGAGAAGCCTCGTGAACGAGGCTAGGACGACCCGATAGCCTCGACTGCCCGCCGTCAACGGCGGGCCTAAACGCTCCGCGAAAGGCCCGTGAACGGGCCTGCCGCTCGACAAGAACTACTATACCAACGCCGCAGCGGCGATTCCAAAGAATACGATTTGGAGCGCTTGCTTCGCAAAGCAAAGCCGAGTATCGTCCAAGTCAAACAATATTCCCGGGTCACCGATGCACGTTGGTAATGTCGTTTGCTGCCTGTTCGGATTGATGCTTTGGCCGGTCGTGCCGAGCGCCTTGGCCCAGGACTTCAAGACGCCGCCGATCAAACTCCCATCGGAGGAAACGCTTAAAGCTATCGCGGACAAAACGGAGCAGCTCGGCAAAATGATTTCCGTGTTGCACAAACAGGGTTTGCGCGATCCGGGCCTGGCCGATGCCGAGGTCTATCACGAAGCGGCCCAGAAAATCGTCGAGCACAAGGAGTTTTTCGCCGAAGCCAGCGGCGACTGGACTCTCGACGTCCTCGATCGCGGCATCCTTCGGGCGCGCTTTTTGGCGTCCGGCGAAACGCCTTGGTCCAATGCCACCGGCTTCGCCGTCGCGCGCGGCTACCGCTCGCGCATCGACGGCTCCGTTCAGCCTTACGCCGTCACGTTTCCCGCCGCCTACGGCAAGGACCCGAGCCGAAAGTGGCGTGTCGATATCGTTTTGCACGGCCGCAGCGCCACGCTGACCGAGGTTAGGTTCTTGAAGGATGCGAGCGGCGACAAGGCGGTCCCAAAGGACCAGGAATATGTCAAGATCGACATCTATGGTCGTGGCAACAACGCATTCCGCTGGGCGGGCGAGAGTGACATCTTCGAAACGCTGGAGACGTTTCTGGCGGGCGAGCGCGTTAAGGGCAGCGAGCGACTCGTGGACACCAGCCGCATCGTCCTGCGCGGTTTCTCGATGGGCGGCGCGGGCACGTGGCACGTGGGCCTACATTGGCCCGACCGCTGGTGCGTCTTGGGGCCCGGCGCGGGCTTCACGACCACGCACGGCTATGTCGGCAAATTGCCTAACCCGCTGCCTTACCCGCAAGAAGAGTGCCTGCGCATCTACGACGCTGTCCCCTACGCCCAGAACGCTTTCAATGTGCCGATCGTCGCTTACTCCGGCGCGAAGGACGCGCAGAAGAAAGCGGCGGACAATATCGAAGCACGCTTGAAGGAACTGGGTTTGTCGATGACGCACCTGGTCGCGCCGAAGCTGGAGCACAAGTTTCCGCCGGAGTGGCAAAAGAAGGCCGACGCGTTTTGGACCAAGCATGCAAAGGAAGGCAAACCGGCGTACCCGTCCAAGGTGCACTTTGTGACGCATACGCTCAAGTATCCGTCTTGCTACTGGGTAGAACTATTAGGGCTCGAACAGCATTATCGCGAAGCAGCAGTGAAGGCGGAGCGCATCGACAGGGGTTTCCAACTCGAAACCGCCAACGTGCGAGCGTTGCATTTGACTCTGCCAGACGGACCGGCGCGGCAGCAGACCATCGTCATCGATAAGCAAAAGCTGAGCGCTTGGCCCTGGCTGCATGCGTCGGGGTCGGTGCACTTGTATCTCGTCAAACGCCAGGGGCAATGGCATGCGACGCTGCCGGAGCGCTTGATCACCGAGCGATTGCACAAGCCGCAAAAAGTGCACGGTCTGACGGGGCCGATCGACGACGCGTTCACGGACGCATTCTTGTGCGTCCGCGGCACCGAGAAGCCCTGGCACGAGGCGACGGAAAAATACGCGGCCGCGAACCTCGACCGCTTTCGCGCCGAATGGGCCAAGTTCTTCCGCGGCACGCTTCCGCAAAAGGACGACGTGGACGTGACGAGCGACGACATCGCCGGCAAGCATTTGATCCTGTTCGGCGATCCATCCTCCAATTCGCTCATCGCCCAGGTGTTGGACGGCTTGCCCTTGCACTGGGACGCCGAGGTGATTGAGCTGGCCGGGCACAAACGCGCGGCCGCGGAAGCAGTGCCGGTATTGATTTATCCAAACCCGCTCAACAGCCAGCGCTATGTCGTTCTCAACTCGGGCCATACGTTCCACGCTGCCGAGTTTCAAGGCACCAATGCCTTGTTGTATCCGCGCTTGGGGGACTACGCCATGTTGGAGTTGACGCCGACTCCGCGCGATTCGCTTGGTGTGCGCGTGGTGACTTCTGGCCTTTTCAACGACTTCTGGCAATTGGAAAAAAAGTAGTACGATTCGAATCAACAAGTGCCGGGTGGCATAAATGCCACCCCTTGCATTCATCAAGGAGCAGCGATGCGTTTCGTTCTTGTCGCGTTGTTTGTCGTCGGTGCATCAAGCAGCGCCGGCGAGCCCGATTTCTTCCCCAAAGACGCCAAGCTTGAAAAACTTTGGTCCGAAGGCGACTTCACAGAAGGCCCGGCTCAAGGGCCCGACGGCTGCCTTTATTTCAGCGATATCGGCAACCGGATCATGAAGTTCGATCCCGCAAACGGCAAGACGAGCGAATACCGCAAGCCAAGCAGCCGTGCCAACGGATTGGAGTTCGACGCCAAGGGACGCCTCGTGGCCTGCGAAGGCGCCAACACTGGCGGCGGCCGGCGGATTTCCCTTACCGAGAAAGACGGGACGGTCCGCACGCTCGCCGACAAGTGGCAAGGCAAGCGCTTCAACAGCCCCAACGACCTCATCATCGACACGAAAGGCCGCGTCTATTTCACCGACCCGCGCTACGTCGGCGACGAGCCGCGCGAGATCGACACCGAAAGCGTCTATCGCATTGATCCGGATGGCGAAGTGACGCGGATTATCACCGACGTGAAAAAGCCCAACGGCATCGCCTTGTCGCCGGAGAACAAGACGTTGTATGTCGCCGAAAACAACCCCAAAGGCGATCGTTTCCTGCTTGCGTTTTCTCTCAACGACGACGGCAGCGTCGGGCCGAAGAAGGTGCTCTATGACTTTAAGGACGACCGCGGCATCGACGGCATGTGCATCGACGCGCAGGGGAACATTTTCGCCACCGCCGGCCAAGGCAAGACCGGCGGCGTCTACATCTTCAATCCCAAAGCTGTGAAGATCGGCTTTCTCGCGACGCCGGAAGTCCCGACCAACTGCGCTTTCGGCGGCGACCAAGGCAGCATCCTCTATGTGACGGCCGGCAAATCTCTTTACCGCATCCGGACCAACACGCGCGGGTTTTTTCTGGCCGATGCCGTAAAATGAGAAAATGAAAAACGCGAAACTCTGCCCCAAGTGTGACAGTCACGACATCTTGCGCTTGCCGGGACAATACTCAGGCAACTCTGCCGCCCAATCCCAAAACTTAGCGGCAACCCAGTACATCTGCTGCAAGTGCGGCTACTCCGAGGAGTGGTTCGACGACTTGAAAGAGTTGGCGAAAACCAAAGAGCAACAACGACCGTAGCATCGTCGAATGTAATAGGCACACTCCGTGTGCCGTTGCGTCCGAACGGCACACGGAGTGTGCCTGCTACATTGCGCATTCGTAGCCTATAGTTGTTGCATACCCGCCGCTTGAGCTTGCTCCCGGAGATAACCCGCCGATGAAACCGTTTTTGCTGATCCTTTCGGGCTTTGTGCTCGCCGGTCTTGCAGTGTGCGCGCGCGCCGGCGAAACCGAACTGGTGAATGCCGTCAACCTGGAAAAGGTCAACAGCCCTGCGGACGACGACGATCCGTTTCCCGCCGCCTCGAGCTTGTACTTTGCCAGCAACCGCGCCGGCCGCTGGGAGATTTTTGTGTCCATCCGTTCGTCGGCGTCGCAGCCCTGGGGCCCCGCCAAGGTGTTTCTTTCCAGCCCGGAAGCAGATTACCGCAGCCCGTTTGGAATGGGCAACACGCTGTACTTCGCCCACAACAAGATCCCGGATGAAAAGCTCAAGGAACTCAAGAATTTCGATCTCGTGAAAAAAACGGGCACATTAGCGCCGTTGCCGCTCATGGACATCAGCGACCGGACCGACGAGCTTCATCCTTGGATCACGCCCAGCGGCAAAGAGTTTTTTTTCAGCCGCAAGCTGGAGGCGGGCTGGACACAGTTCGTTGCGCTCGGGCCAAGCCCGGGTCCCATCGGCAAAGCGCTCGAGGCCGGCTTCCCGCCGGGCTATCACCACGCCACGCTGACAGCCAACGGCCTGACCATGTATTTGCAAGGACCGCTCAAGGATGAGCGCGTCGGCATCTTCCGCTCCAAGCGGGCCAAACTCGGCGCGGCCTGGTCCAAGCCCGAACCGGTCAGCGGACTGAACCATCCCGACGCCAAGCGCGGCGACATGTCGCCCGCGCTTACCGTGGACGGCGCTCGGCTCTATTTCGTGTCGGATCGGCCAAGCGGCAAAGGTGGACTCGACATCTGGTCGGCGCTGGTGAAGGATTTGAAATAGGTCAGATTCTGTCGGCCTTTTCTCTGCGCCTTTGCGCCTCTGCGTGAGGTTTTGGTATTATCTCACGCAAAGGCGCAAAGACGCAAAGAATCAAGAATACGTGCGTGCCAGTTCGACCAAAGTGCGCACAAAGCAGCCCGTGCCGCCGGCGTCGCGCGTGGCGGATTCCTTTTCGGCCCAGGCCGGCCCGGCGATGTCCAGGTGCACCCAGGGCACGTTGCCGACGAACTCTTCCAGGAACTTGGCGGCGGAAATCGCGCCCGCATAGCGTGAGCCGCCCGTGTTTTTCATGTCGGCCACGTCGCTCTTGATCATTTCGTTGTACAAAGGATACATCGGCAAAGGCCAAGCGCGTTCCCCGGCGGCATGAGCGGCGGCCAACACGCGCTGGCTCCACTTTTCGTCGTTGCTCATGACGCCCGCAACCTCCGTCCCCAAGGCGACCATGCAGGCCCCAGTCAGCGTCGCCAAATCGACCAGGTGATCGGCTTTCTGGTCCGCGGCATAACACAGTGCATCGGAAAGGATGAGGCGTCCCTCCGCGTCTGTGTTGAGGACTTCGATGGTCTTGCCGTTGCGGGCCGCGAAGACGTCGCCGAGCTTCATGGCTTTGCCGCTGGGCAAGTTTTCAACCAACGCCATGACGCCGAGCACGTTGACCGGCAGCTTCAACTCCGCGACGGCCTGCAGGGCGGACAGCACTGCGGCAGCGCCCGCCATGTCGCACTTCATGTCCACCATTTGCTCGTTGGTCTTCAGCGACAACCCGCCGCTGTCAAAAGTGACGCCTTTGCCGACCAAGCCAAGGGACTTCGCGCCGCCGCCGCGATAGCGCATGACGACCAAGCGCGGCGGCCGGTCCGAGCCGCGCGCCACTGCAAGCAGGGCATTCATCCGCTCAGCCAGAAGCTGCTTCTCGTCCCAGACGACGCATTCTGTTCCGGTGGCCGCCGCGACTTGGCGGGCGCGTTCGGCAAACGATTCGGGATAGAGATCGCAGGGCGGCATATTGACAAGTTCGCGCGCCAAGCTGACCGCCCTGCCCTCCACACCGGCACGGCGCGCGGCCTGCTCCACGGCATCGCGCGGCGCCGTACTCGGCGCGGCCACAACCAACTCTTTCGGTGTGAAGCGTTCCGGCTTATTCTTGCGAATACCCGGCCCCTCGCAACCTTGCTGCAAGCCGACGCCGAGCGCCCAGGCGACGCCTGCCGCGTCCATGCCGGGCGTTTGTTCGGGCAACCCGATAGCCAAACGGTTGTACGCTTTGCCGGTAATGGATTTCGCCGCCGCGGCCGCCGCTCCGATCAAGCCCGCGGTATCGATCTTGTCACGTTGGCCCAGGCCAACCGCCAAGACACGCGCCGCCTTGACGCCTTTGCAATCGAGAATGGGCGTCAATTCCTTCGCTTTGCCGGCGATGTCGCCCTTCTCGATCAGTCGCACCAGTGCGCCGCCCAGCGCCTGGTCAAGCTCTTGGACGGAAGGGCTCGGGCCTTCCTTTTCGCATATGCCCACGATCAACCAATCGGCTTCGACATCGGCAAGCGGACCGAATTGGCAAGAGATTCTCATAGCCGTGATCATTGGCGTAAAGACCGATTATTTCTTGTACAAGTCCAACAACTCTTCCACGTCGCGAACAAGATCCGGATCCTGCCTTCGAATCTGTTCCAGAAACTCTTTCGCCTCGGGCGCGGGACAGCTAAGTGCGTAGCGCACGATGGCCCGGCGGATGATAGGCGCGGCATGACTCGGTTTGCGGTATTGCTCCAAGACAAGCGTTGTCATGTCCCAGATTTTCCACTGCCGCAAATCCTCGATGACGAAATCCGCAACGTCCGGATCGGGGATCGCGGCCTTGTATCCGGCAAGAATATGGGGTTGGGTTTCGGCGGGCTGCCAACCATGGAAGAAGCGCACCGTTCGCAACGCGGCCATGCGCGGAATGATGGGCTGCTTCTTGTCGTTTAGTACGGACAAGGCGATTTTCCAGCCTTCTTTGGGCCGTGCCGCAATGTAGCCGCCCAAGAGGCCGTCCAGCGCGGAAGTGCCCATCTTGAGCGCGACGTCGATCTGGGAGCGCAAGAAGTCCACGTCGGCCGTTTGGCCGCAATTGCCCAACAGGAAAGCGAACAGGCTGAAGCGCTCCAACTCCAGTTTCGGCCTCTCCAGCAGCTTGCGCAATTGCTTGGGGTCCAGGTGCTTTGCGACTCGGCCGATTTCCTCGTCTTTCGAGCGGGCAAACTCCAAGAAGGCGTCCTCGGCGATGGCTTCCTCGGCATGATCCAGAAAGCGCGCGTAGTAGCGCAGGGCCTCTTCGCGTCCCTTGGCCCGCGCGAGCTTGGCGCCCTCGAGGTAGTCCACGACAACAGGCGATTGCACCTGGCGGCCCAGATAGACGTCGATCTTCCCTTTATAGAACTCGCCGAACACGACAAACCGCGGCGGGGCTTTGGCATCCAATACGGGAATGTAGCGCTCCAGAACGAGGGCCTTGTTGTCTTTCAGATTTGGATCGTGCTTCAGGATCTTCTCGATATGAAACTCGGTCGTTCCCTGACCCTGCGCGCCGCCTAGCTTCGAATTGGCGGCAAACCCATAGAGGACGAACCCAGCGCGGTCGAACTCGCCCCCCATGGACTCCTTGGCGGCGGACATGAGACAGAGACTGCAAGGCCAAGCCGGGCCGGCAAAAGTGCAGATAGCTAGACAAAGAAAACCACAGCCAACGATGGGTCGCGCCATGAACAACTCCTTCTGTTCCATCTGCGTTTATCCGCGTGCATCCGCGGTTACTTTGTTTTCGGCGGCGGTGGGGCTTGCACGTCGTCTTCCAGCTTCAGCAGTTCTTCGGTGTCCTTCACCCAATCGGCGTCGCGGGTGCGCTGCTGCTTGACGAAGGCCGCGGCCCGCGTTTGGGGCGACTGCAACGCAAAGCGCAAAACGGCGCGGCGCACCACCGGGATATCGTGCGTCTTCTTGCCGAAGATGTCCAAAATGCGGTCGGTTTGCTCCCAGCGCTTCCACTTGCGCAAATCCTCAATGCCGAAGTCGGACATGTCGGGCTGGTCAAGAATCAGCGTCATGCCTTTGACCAATTCTTCCTTGCTGACGAGATCGGGCCGCTGGTCCCACAGAAAGCGCATGGTTCTGAGGGCGGCGTAACGCATCAAGAATTCTTCTTTGTCGTCCTTCACCAGTCCCTGGATATAGCCCCAGGCTTCCTTAGGTTTCAGCATCACATAAGCGGCGAGCAAACCGTCGATGCCTGAGCCTTTGCGTTTTTCCGGATCGTCGATCATCGAGCGCAACAGCTTGGCGTGCTCCTCGCCGCCGCAATGGCCCAACAGCGAAGCATAGAGGCCGTAGCGATACGGCGCCGTCTTCTCGTCGCGCAGCCAGCCGGCAATGACATCCGGCG
Organism: Gemmataceae bacterium; assembly: GCA_022614915.1. Lineage (GTDB taxonomy): Bacteria > Planctomycetota > Planctomycetia > Gemmatales > Gemmataceae > JAKEFD01. The sequence goes on from JAKEHV010000304.1 coordinate 10,584, forward strand.
GCAGCTTCTTGGCCATGTCCTTGTAGTCTGCGTAGTCGGCCTTGGCGTATTCGCGATAAGCGTCGATGGCGGTTTCGAAGTCGGCGCTGTTGAGGAAGTCGAAGCAGTAACGCAGCCGCTCGGCCGGCGACTTGTCTTTGACGCCGACGGCGCCCGAGAGGTATTTGACAAGGTCGCTGCCGGGCTGCAATTCAACGCCGCGATAAGGATCGATCATGCCTTTGTAAACATCGCAGAAGACGAGAAACTTGTTTTTGGTCTGGGCGATGTAGCGCGGCAGCGTAATGGTCTTCTTGCCCTTGATAATTTCATGCGTCTTGAGCACGGTTTCGATCTGGAAGTCTGTGGTGCCGCCTTCGAGCGAGCCGTCGAATTTGGCATTGCCAAACGTACCGACCATAACCATGGCTGCTTGAGCAAAATCGCCAACGAGAGTGGGGCCGCGCTCCTCGGAGCAGAAGGGACAGCACAGGGCGCGTGCGGAAACCGCCCACGACGCCGTCGCCAGCACAGCCGTGAACACGATGCCCAAACTGAGTCGTTTCATCGCAGCACCTCTGGGAATAAGCCACTCGACCTTGTCCGTCGGGGTTTATTATGGCTGGAAATACCGTCGCTGTGCAACGGCGAAATGTCATTGAGCTTTCAAAAGTATGTCTGCCGCCCGGTCTACTTCTTCCTCGGTCGTGAACCGGCCCACAGTGAGCCGCACCGCGCCTTTCCCAATGTCCGGCGGCACGCCCATGGCGCACAACACCGGCGACTGGGACATCTGCCCTTCGTGGCACGCTGAGCCAGTGGAGGCGGCGATCTGGGGAACTTTCTGCAGCAAATCCGCGCCAACCTGGCCGGCAAAGTTGACGTTAAGCGTATTTGGAAGGCGGCGCTCGGGATGGCCGTTGAGAACGATTTTATCGCCAAGACTTGACTGCAGTTTTTGAAAAAGCCGATCGCGCAAATGGCGCAGGCGTTCGGTCGCTTGCGGGAGCGATTGCCGGGCGATTGCGCACGCTTTACCCAAGCCAACGATGTACGGCACGTTTTCCGTTCCCGCACGTTGGCCGCCTTCATGGCCCGCGCCGTGGATCAAGCGTTCCAACTTCACGCCCGTGCGCACATAGAGCGCGCCCACACCTTTGGGGGCATACACCTTGTGCCCCGCGATCGATAGTAAGTCGACGCCCAGGTCGTTGACATCGACCGGCACCTTTCCCACCGATTGGGCCACATCCGTGTGCACCAGCGCCCCGTGCTCCTTGGCAATGCGCGCGATCTCGCGGATGGGCTGCAGCGTGCCCACTTCGTTGTTCGAGTGCATGATGCTGACCAGCGTCGCCGGCAACGCTTTACGAACGGCTTTGGGGTCGACCAGACCAAACCGATCCACAGGGAGGATTGTAATCTTGCAGCCAAGCCGCCTTAGGAATTCGCACGGTTGCAGCGTGGCCGGATGCTCGATAGCGGAGGTGATGATGTGCCCCTTCAGGCGACCGAACCACTTGCCAAGCAAACTTTGCGCCTGGACGAAGACCGTTCCTTTGATGGCGTGGTTGCTGGCCTCCGTGCCGCCGGATGTGAAAATGATCTCATCCGGCTGCGCGCCGATGAGCGCGGCCGCCAAAGCGCGGGCCTGATCCACAGCCTGGTGCGCGGTCTTGCCGAACGCGTGCGCGCTCGAGGGGTTGCCGAAGTGCTCGCGCAGGTAAGGAAGCATAGCGTCCACGACGGCGGGGTCGAGCGGCGTGGTGGCGTTGTAGTCGAGATAGATTGGAGTCATCCCGTCATTCTACTGTGGAAAACTTCGCGGACTTGTTGCTGCCATACTCACTATGCTCTGTAATGACAAGGAATCGGGCATCGACTTGAAACGTGGAGAATCACAAATGAGTGTCGGTTGGAATATTCCGGAGCTCCGGAAACTCTGACGCTGCGGACGCCTTGTTTTCGGACGTCGGAGGCACAGTGATGTGGGCAACAGTCGGCGTGGGTGTGTTGACGCTGGCCGCGTGCGTCGCGGTCCAGTCCTCCGCGTTGGTGCTCGTCGTCCGGGCGGTGGCGGCCCTGGCCCGGCGCGGCTTCTTTGGCGGCGGGTTCTGGCTGGGAGTCGTCGTTCTGGAGGTTACGACGCTCGTCCTCTTTGCGTCCTTCCTCGCGCAGATGGCGCTGTGGGCCTGGGTGTTCGTCCTGTGCGGCGAGTTCGCGGATTACGCCGAGGCCTTTTACCATTCGGCGGTGAACTACACCACGCTCGGTTACGGCGACATCGTGATGTCGCCGCGCTGGCGCTTGCTGGGCCCCATGGAGGCGGCGAATGGTCTGCTCATGGGGGGCCTGGCGGCCGCTGGACTGTTCGCCGTATTGACCCGGCTGGGCGTGGCGTCGAGGATCTTGCCGCCGGAATAGTAGCCCCCACGCTCCGCGTGGGGCAGACGTGTAGGGCATTCAAGAGCCGCGCACGGAGTAAGCGGTGGATTCACCGC
>JAKEHV010000305.1 GCA_022614915.1 Gemmataceae bacterium
AGCGACTGACCTAACAAGCTGCCCGCGACCAAGAGGTCTTCGAGTTGCTCCAAGGATGGCCGAAGCCTGGGAAATGCCGTGTTTTTCCGCGAATTCTTGCGAGCGGTGAAGGGCATCATGTCGAGTCTCCTGTGCAAAGACTCAAGTTAGGGTGTCCTTACCTAGAAATGACGTCCGGATTCCAGCCGGCAATGCCTACGTGCAAGGGAAGATGCAGGGCGACCTAAGCGGGCGATGTGATGAGAGGGACGAAACTCTACCGATCTAGTAAATGGATTGCAAGAAGAAAAACGACATTTTGGATGAAAAATCGACCGAACCTACGCCCGCGCCTGGCTCCGGCGGGCGGTCAACGCTACCTACGAGAGCAACGGCCTGATCACTTGCCCGCCGGTTTGACTCAGTTGTTTGAATCGGCCGCCGTGAAAGTATGTGAGGCGGTTGTCGTCCAGACCCAATAGATGCAACAACGTGACGTGCAGGTCACGCAAGGGATGGACAACCTCGACGGCATTCTGTCCGATGTCGTCAGTGGTGCCGACGATGCGGCCCGCCGGGACGCCGCCCCCCGCGAGCCAGATGGTCATTGCCCGCGCATTGTGGTCGCGGCCGACCTTGATGCCGCCGCGGTTGCCGTTGTCCGGCGAGCGGCCAAACTCGCCGCCCCACACGACCAGCGTGCTCTCGAGCAAGCCGCGCCGCTTGAGATCCTTTAGTAAACCCGCGATGGGCTTATCCACTGCCCGCATGCGATTGCGATGCGCCTCTTCGATGTAGTCGTGCGAATCCCAGCCGCCGGCGTAAAGCTGCACGAAGCGGACGCCGCGCTCGACGAGTCGCCGGGCCAATAGGCACTTGCGGCCAAAGGCGTCCGAATCGCGCTCGCCGATGCCGTAGAGCCGGCGCGTGGCTGCAGTTTCGCCGTCGATATTGAGCGTTTCGGGCACTTCAGTCTGCATGCGAAAGGCCAGCTCGTAGGAGTCCATGCGCGCCGCAAGTTCCTGATGATGCGGATGGCGTAAGGCATGTTCACGGTTGAGCTCGGACAATAGCCGCAAGTTGTCCTGTTGCTGTGTGCGCGTCACGCCGGCGGGAGGCTGTAATTCGAGAATCGGCGTCCCAGAATTGCGCAACGCCGTGCCTTGAAAATGAGCAGGCAAAAAGCCGTTGGACCAGTTGGCGGCGCCGCCTTGCGGATAGGTCACATCGGGCAGCACGAGATAGGCGGGCAAGTTCTCATTGACGGTGCCGAGGCCATAGGTGACCCAAGCGCCCATGGCAGGGTCGCCGCCGAAGCGATTGCCCGTGTTTAGGTGATAGAGCGCGGTCGGATGGTCGGTGCTCTCGGCGACGCAGCCGCGGTAGAAGCACATGTCGTCCACGCAATCGGCGAGGTGCTCGAAGTGCTCGCACACGTCCATGCCCATGCGGCCCGCCTTGCGAAAGCGGAACGGGCTGGCGACGAAATAGCGGCGGCCGCTTTCCATGGCTGAGGCGAAGCGATCCTGGCGGACGAATTCCGACATGTGCAGGCGTTCGAGGCGCGGCTTGGGGTCGAAGGTGTCCAGATGGCTCGGCCCGCCTTCCATGAGCAGGAAGATGCAGGCCCGCGCCCGGGCGGGATGATGCGGCCGGCGCTCGGCGAGCGGACCGGCTTCCGCCTTCTGTTCGGCGAGAAGCGCCGTGAGCGCGACGCTGCCCAAGCCGGCGCCGAGGCCGAACAGAAACTCGCGGCGGTTCGGTGGACAACAAATAGGACTCTTGCTCATCTGTTATGCATCGCTTTTCGTGGCAGCGATCTTGTCGCTTCTTGGACGCTTTAAGAAACAGACCAATTGCCCGCTTTGTTTCCCCATTGCAGCCATGCCTCCGTCATCGCGGCCATGTTTCCGGCGATTTCCTCAGTTATCGGATTGGCGTCCGTGATGACATGCAGAGCCCAAAACCAGTCTTCGGGTCCATTGTCCGCTAGGTCTCTCAACATAAAAGGAACCGCTACCTCGCCCATGGCGATGATCTTTTGGTATGCCGGATGCATCGCCTTAGTCGTGACATTCGACAATAGTCTCGTGTCCCTTTTCCACACAGACGCCAGGTTCTTGAATCGCTGTTCTTGAGAGACAGTTTCCGGGGCTTCAGTTGGCATTGTTGACCTCGCGATCCGTAATCGGTTTTCTCCAACCATATTCAGGATATCATCGAATTCGACTTCTTTCACCTACTTGCGGAGCAACTGGCATTAATAAACAAAGATAAATTCATTGCTGTTCAAGAGCACCAAGCACACCTCCGCCAAGGCCCGCGCCTCGGCGCCGACTTCCCACGGGCGCAGCGGCGGCTCGTAGCCTTCCGGGTTCCAATCTTCCTCGATCTCGACGCGGGTGCCGCTGAACTCCGCGATGTGAGTGCGCACGATGCGTTTGGGCAATTCTTCCTTCACCGGCTCAACGCGGCAATGATGCTTCAGCATTTTCAGTCGATGCGCCAGGCAAAGCTGCCGTTCCTTCGCCGAGGGCAGCCGGCCTAAGACCGAACGAAACGCCGCGTCGATCTGTTTCGCCGGGTCCGCCTCCTGCTGATCGAGCCGCGCCGCCAGCGCCAGGGCCATCTCATGCGCGAAGCGACTATTGAACAACGCGAACGCCTGCGGCGTCACGGTGCTTTCCTCACGGCGCTCGCAGGACACGTTCATGTTGGCCGCGTTGAAGACCTCCAAGAACGGGTCGGCCAGTGTGCGGATATTGGCCGCGTAAATCGTGCGGCGATTACGCTGATCCTTCTTCGGCGACGGCTGATAGATCGGCGCCAAGGCTCCCATGATGAGCCGCGGCTGCAGGGCCACTTCCGGATTGATTTCCGGAAAGACGGGTGGCCCGCCGACCAAAGTAGTAGGCACACTCCGTGTGCCGTTGTGGTCGGACGGCACACGGAGTGTGCCTACTACATTCAGTTCGCCT
>JAKEHV010000306.1 GCA_022614915.1 Gemmataceae bacterium
GCGGGAGCGCCATTGGCCACCACGAACGGATTGCTGATGCGCTGGGCCGTGAGCGCTTCCTCCGGCGCGTTATCGCGGCGATCGCTCGCCGTCACCTTGAATTGATACACGCCCGAAGGCGTCGTCGTCGTGTCCCATTCGAATTCGCGCTTCTCGAATTCTTCCTCGAGTAAGACCCAGTCTTTCCAGCCCTCCTTTTTGAAGAAAAGCTGATAGGTCAATTCGTCTTCGTTCGGATCGACGGCGTTCCAGCGGATCTTGATCTTCTTCGCGGCGTCCTGATTGACAGCTTCCAGATCGGGCACGTCCAGGCTGGTCACTTCTGGCGCTTGATTGGTTGTCTTATAGCGCAGCACAAAATGCTTGAAGTGCGGAGTTTCGAGCGGCTTGTCGGTGCGCAGGGTGACACGGTACTGGAAATAGCGTGCCGCCGGGGCCAGGGCCTTCGACTCGTTCGAATCGGTTTGTTCGGCGGACCAAGCGCTCCAGGTTGCGTCGGGCTCGGCGACGTTGCCGCTGCGCACGGCGACGCTGAGGGCGGTCCCTGATGGCACTTCTGCTTTCCAGTTCAAGGCGCCCCACTTGCTGATGATCTTGGCGTCGAGCACGTCGGACAGCACAGTGCCTTTCGCGGTGTAACGATCGTCGAGCGCGTAGAGCTTGCCGGGATCGCCCGTGCCCAGGACAACGGCGCCGTCGCGGCGGCGCAAGAGACAGTGAATCTGGCCATGATCGAGTCGGGCGATTTCGCTTTTCTCCTTGGTCTTTTCGTCGATCTCGAAGAGCTGGCCTTGCATGCCGCTGCCGACCAGGAGCCGGCCGTTGTGCGGCAACAACGAGAGAATGAGGACCCTGTCACGAAACAATTCGCGCACGCTGCCGTCGGGCGCGATGCGATAGAGCGAGTTGTCGCCGACCGTGGGCATGGACGGCGGCGAGCTTGCTTTCTCTTGAAAGGCGACTGTGAAGAGATCATCGGCAGTATCGGAGAAACCCGCGCCGGGGGTCTTGCCCGGGCTCACCGGCTTACGCGTCGGTGAGCTGGTGCCCGCATAGACAGCCGAGTCCGTAACGAGCAGCGTCTTGATCTCCGATTGCTGCGCGTGGTAAAGGACGAAGCCTTTGCCCTTGCCGTCGATGCGGTAGACGAGCCCGCCCTTGTCTGTGCCGGCGTAGAGTCCGCCCTTGGCGCCGAGCGCTAAGCACATGATGTGATCTTGCTTCGTTTGGTAGTAAACAGTCGCTTTGCCTTCCGTCGTAATTTGGAAGACGCGTCCCTTTGGCCCCGTGCCGGCCAGCACCGTTTGTGAAGCGGGATCGTAGACGAGGGCCCAAACGTACGAGTCGAGATTCTCGGCCAGCACTTTGACGACGCCGTCGGGGGCGATGCGGATGAGACGACCGGTGGGTCCGGTGCCGGCGTAGATGGTCCCGTCCGGCCCCTGCGCGAGGCAGAGCACCTGACTGTCGCTGCCGGTGTAAACGATCGAAGTTTTGCCATCAGCGGACACCTTGAAGATCTTGCCGTCGTCGCCCGTTGCAGCATAGAGATTGCCGAGCTTGTCCTCGAGCACGCTCCAGACATGTGCGGCTTCCAGATTGGCGAGCGGTTTTACTTGCCGTGACAGGCGAATCGTGCCGTCGCTGCTGATGAGCGTGTTTTGGAACTTCGCCTTATCGAAGTGCGCGGGCTGGATCTGTTGCCAGACTTTCACTTTGGCCGCGTCGGCAATGGGAGGCAATAGTACGAAGACACACAAAACCATGGTGTGTCGGATCATTTCGCGTCTTCCTTCTTTGGAATCTGTGCAGCGCACTAGTTGACTGCTTTGTTCTTCTTCACGCTGAAACGCAATACGTCTTGTCCCGCAACAACCCATTCCGTCGGAAAACGAGCGACGACCGCGCTCTGGGTTTGCTGCACGCCGGTGCGGCGGCCGCCCGCGAGAATTTGCACCATGCTGCCGGGCAGATCGGGCAGCGTCTTGCCGCCCAGAGCCACGCCGTTTCCTTGAAGAGGCAGCCGCAGCGCCAAGTGCGTCCGCTTCGCCGCCGTGATGACCTGAAGCGACTGAAACAATTGCTCCAGAGTTTGCGGGAAGCCAAGTGCGGGATTGTCGCGCAAGGCAGCGCGGGCGTTGGCCAGGTCGTCGCTCACGGTGATCGTGTAGTTGCCGTCGCTTAGATCGTCGGGCAAGGTCAAGGACACGGGCACGCGTTGCCGGCCGCTCTTATAGCAACGAAGATACACGTTCGCTTTGACCGTTTCGCCGGGTGCATAGGTGTCGGTTTCGATTTCGACGCTGTCGATTTCCGCGGTGCGGCGTCCCGGGAAAATCTCGGTCGTGCATTCGATCTTGTTGATCCGGAGGTTGGCGAAGGGATTGACGTTAAGCTGCGTCATCAGAAGGCCCACCTGGTTAAAGAGCGCTTGCGGCGCGCGATTGGCCGATATCGTCGTGCCGGCATAGGTGTCGTCGAGCACGATGGGATCACGGCCATCGAGGTGGATGCGTAGCTTGAGTTGCGCCGTCATTTCCTCCGGCAGATCGCCTTCCATGTCCACGGAGTTGACTAGGATGGTCTGCAAAAGGCCGGGCATCATGGGCCGGAATCGCGCCATCTGCACGTTGTACGTTTTGGGTTGGCCGCCCGTCTCGCGCAGGAGCGTCGCGCTTACGGGCAGCATGTCGGGTTGGCGGTCCAGCCAGCCGGCGATGCAGGTGCTGACGTCGGCGTTGATGACGCCCACGGTTTTGATCGTCGAGCCCATTTTGACGCTCATCGTCAGCCGGGGCATGATCAGGTGCACGTAGCCGGTCATGAGCGGGAATTCGCAAGCGCCGATGTTGAAGAACGGATGGCCCCAACCGTAGACCCGCTTGCCTTCGACGTGGGTGACCGTGCCGATGCCGGACATGTCGAAATCGCCCGTGACCATCGAGACCATGAGGGCCCCGCCCGGAGCGATCGGTGTGTTGCGTTCCTCGTCGGAGATTTTGGCGGGCACGCCGCCGCCTTGCATCGGAGTCATGCCGAAGTCGGACAACGAATCCCGCAAAAGCGCCATGCTGTTTGGCGAGAATCCGGTTACCGCCAGCGGCGTGCGCAACGGCGTCAACCACAATCCGTCGGCCGCGGTCGGCTGCGGATCGGCGTAATCGTGCTGCACCGTGACCGTGTCAAAAGTCTTGCCGCCCACGCGCAAAGGCTGCGCCAGGCCGATGCGGCGCGGTTTGCCCTTCTCGGCCAGGTCGCGGCGCTCGTACGAAGCGACGAATTCGTGCATCTGGCTGAACGGCGTCACGCCGGCGATCGGCTCCTTGCCGAACGGCCAGGCGAAAGCGACCGCGCCGAGCAGCTTGTTTTGAATGTAGATGGGGCTGCCGCTCATGCCGGCGATGACGCCGGTCTTGTCGAGATTGAGACCCGAGAGCCGGCACAGGATCATGTCGCGGCCCGGATTGACGTTTTTGAGAACGCCGATGACTTCCGCGTCAAACGACTCGATCTTCGTGCCTTTGATGACCGTGCGGCCGGTTCCCTTCATGCCCGCGCGGACATCGTCCACCTGCCAATAGGAGTCCGCGTTGGGCATGGCCTGCGCGGAGCGGAGAAACAGCGCAGCGACAGCGAATAGGACGGCGCAGGCGAAGCATCGAACAAGAGCGGTCATGCGACATCTCCGGGAAGCAGTGCGGTTATCTCCTGTTCCATCCTTGGCACAGGCGTTGGAAGTCGTGGAGGGGCGGTCGAATTTGTCGATCACGAGGAATGCAAACTATTAACACGCTGGAACACGCATCCTGCTAAGTGTCGATTAGAATTATACCACGCCTTGAAGAACCCGAATAGCCAAATGTGCGGCGCGTGGTTAGTTACAAACGTGCCCCAAATTTCCCCCGCTAATGGCCGGCACGAAATGCACTTCGCTGTCAGGGGCAACGGCTGCCGACAGCCCTTGGCGCGACACCTCAGCGCCGACCGCGACGGCAATGCTGGCGCGTAGCTCGTCGCCTTGGCACAGCCGATCTTTGATGCCGGGAAACTGAGCGTCGAGGCGGTCGACGATCTCGCGAACGGTTGCGCCCGCAACGGTGACGGTTTCGCGGCCGCCGCAGAGATCACGCAACAAGGCGGGGATGAATACGGTTGCCATTACTTCTTCGCCGCCAACGCCTTCACGACGCGCCCCGGCGACATTGGCAATTCGTTCATGCGCACGCCGACGGCGGCATGAATCGCGTTGGCGATGGCGGCCGGCGGCGGCACGATCGGCACTTCGCCGACGCCGCGCACGCCGTAGGGATGCTTGGGATCGGGCACTTCAACAATCACCGTGTCGATCATCGGCAGATCGAGACTGGTCGGCATACGGTAATCGAGGAAGCTGGCGTTGGTCATCTCGCCCTTGGCGTTGTAGGCGTATTCCTCGTTGAGCGCCCAGCCGATGCCTTGCACCGCGCCGCCCTGGATTTGCCCTTCGACATAGCTGGGATGAATGGCCTTGCCGCAATCTTGCACGGCGGTGTAGCGCAGGATGCTCACCTTGCCGGTGTCGGGATCGACTTCGACATCGACGATATGCGTGGCGAACGCGCCGCCGGGCCAAGGCGGATCGACCGTCGCCCGGCCGACCACAATGCCGCCCTTGTGTTGAATCTTCTCGGCCAATTTCTTAAAGGTGATCTTTTTACTCGGATCGTTCTTTGCGCGGATCACGCCCTTGTCGTACACGACGTTGTCGAGATCGGTTTCCCAAAGCTGCGCGGCTTTTTCCAACATCTGCCACTTGATGTCCTGGGCTGCTTCATAGGCGGCCCAGCCCGTGGCATAGGTGACGCGGCTGCCGCCCGTGACGTCCGTGTAGCCGACGCTGTCCGTATCGGCGACGACAGGCCGCACGTCCTCGGCGCGAATGCCGAGCGCTTCAGCTAACTGCATGGCGACGCTGACGCGGGTGCCGCCGATGTCGGTCGAGCCTTCGACGAGACTGACGGTGCCGTCGTTGTTGACGCTGGCGGTAACGGAGGATTTGAGCCCAATGTTGAACCAGAAGCCCGAGGCAACACCTCTTCCGCGCGGAAACGGCGACGAGCCAGGGGCGAGGGGCGAGACATAATGCGCATGTTTCTTCGCCGCTTCCACCGTTTCGATCATGCCGATGCGCGGATAAGTGGGACCGTCGGCGCGACGCGTGCCTTCTTTCGCCCCATTCTTCAGGCGGAAGTCCAACGGATCGATCTTGAGCTGGCGGCAGATTTCATCGACCACGGTTTCGGAGGCGAAGGCGGCGTTGGTCGCGCCGGGCGCCCGATACGCAGCCGTTGCCGGTTTGTTCACGCACACGTCGAAGCCGTCAATCAGTACGTTCGGAATGTCATAGCATGCGAAAATGCACATCGCCCCCGGACCGATGGGCGAACCGGGGAAGGCGCCCGCTTCGTAAGCCAAATACGCTTCGCCGGCGACCAGTTTGCCGGTCTTGTCCGCGCCGAGCTTGACGCGGATGTAGGAACCTGGGGTGGGCCCTGTCCCTTCAAACACCGCCGCCCGGTCCATGAGGATCTTGACCGGCTTGCCGGTTTTCTTGCTGAGGACCGCGGCGACCGGTTCTAGATAGACGCGTATCTTGCCGCCAAAGCCGCCGCCGATTTCCAACGGCACGACCTTGATGCGCGACACCGGAATCTGCAACAATTCCGAGACCTGGGCGCGGACGGTGAAAGCGCCTTGCGTCGAGCACCAGATGGTGACGTTGCCGTCCGGGTTGTACATGGCCGTGGCGTTGTGCGGCTCGATATAACCCTGATGCACGGTGGCGGTGTGGAATTCGCGCTCAACGACGACCGCAGCCTGGGCGAAACCCTTGTGCACGTCGCCCAGCTTGAACTGGAAATGCTTGGCGACATTGGACGGCTTGTCCTTCTTGAGCTGGCCCATCTCTTCCGTGAACACGTCAGCGTGCAGCTTGGGGGCCGTGTCTTTCATGGCTTCGCGCACGTCCATTACCGGCGGCAGCGACTCATATTCGACCTTGATGAGCGCCAAAGCCTCTTCGGCAATGTGCGGGTTCGTCGCGGCCAGCGCGGCGACCGCTTGCCCCTTGTAATGCACTTTGCCACGCGCCAGGCAATTGCTCGAAAGGTGCCGCAGGTTGACCGCGCCTTCGCCCAGATTCGCGATGCGGTCCCCCGGCTCGGGAAAGTCGGCGGAGGTGGCCACAGCTTCGACGCCGGGGACCTTGAGCGCCGCGCTTGGGTCGATGCTCTTGATCCTGGCGTGGGCGTGCGGCGAACGCAGGACGCGGCCATGCAGCATGCCGGAAAGCTGAATGTCCGCCCCGTATTGCGCCCGGCCGGTCACTTTGTCCAAGCCGTCGTGCCGAATGGGGCGCGTGCCGATCACTTGATACGTTTGAGCCATGGCCATTCCTCAGGAAGTTGCTGTTAGATATAAGCAACCAAAGAGACCTTAGCAACGGGGAGCCGAGTTTGCGCGACCACATCACCTTTGGATTGGCCTATGCCGGCTATGTGCTTCTGTGCATAAATCTTGTGGTGCACGCCGCGCGGCGGCCACGCCGCTGGCTGCTTTGGGCGATGGCCGTCACGATCTCTACGCACGTGTTTTTGATCTGGCATTGGCGCTTCGAGTGGGTGCCGGCCCATGCGTGGGACAAAAGCCCGGCGGGATTCCTGATCTTTCACAACGCGCTTGCCGTCTTGATCGCGGCAACGTTGACTCCGCAGTCATGGAGCGGACGGTTGCTGTTCCTGGCGCTGCCGATCGTATCCGCCGGCGCGCTGGGGGCCGCCTTTCGTTACGACTACGTCGCACAGTATCAATGGCCTTTGGTAAGTGCTCTCGCTGTCACGGTGCTGCTGTGCATTTGGTTGTGGACAATAAGATGAACCGATCCCATTGAGAGCTGGAGTCGCAAACGTGCCTCAGGGTCTTTTCTTCGGCGCCTTCGTCGGCCTGCTTATGGGCGGGCTGGTTGGGCTGGCGTGTTGCTGGATCTGCGACCTGCAAGAATTCGTTTGGCTGGGGATTCTGGCCGGCGTCCTCGTCGGATCGCTCGTTGGCGCCCTCTTGGGGAAAGCGGAACGGAGGATTCGAGGGGAACTGGTAAGACCGGACATTGCGACCATTATTGGAGTGCTTTATGGCATCGTGCCTTCGCTCGCGCTTCTCTTGGGCATCGGCGAAGTCCGAGGCCTTCGCTCGGGGCTCTTGTGGTTGGGCCTGGTTTTCGTCGGTCCGGCGGTTGGCCTGCTGATCGGCGCCATACTGGACCGCGCCTATGAAGCAAGCCGCAACAATTCTTGGCTCTGGGCCGTCGGATTCGGTCTGACCGGCCTGGCAGCGGCTGTCGGCGCCGCGTTGCTTATCACCAAGCTGATGCAAGGCCCGGATCCCCGAGAGCTTGCCCGCGAAGTCTGGCCCGCGCTCTTGAAAGCATGGCAGTGGCAACCCGAGCTAAAGAATGCGGCAATTCGCAAGATTAATCTGGTTCACGTCGGCGGCAGAGAATATTCCGGCTTGGTCGATACCGAAATCGGCGAACGAGCGCTCAAGTTTCGCCTCAAGGTTGTCGTCTACGCGCGAACGCTCGATCTGGAATGGAAGCGCATCGATGAAAGAGACTTGACTATCAATATTTCTAGTGGACACTAATTATCGGATGTATCCGGGTTCAGGAATTGGCAAGAACGGCTCGTTCTTGCCACTTTTTAGACTGTGGTGGCAAGAACGGGAGAATTGTCATAAATTGTTTATTCAAAACATCTTGCAAACTGAGAGTACCCTCGTTCTTGCCAACTAATGCATAGGCATACCCTTCGACTTGTTAGCAAATGCTAACAATGCTCTCTGGGGCTAACCTCGCAGCACATCGGTCGCCGTGAATCCCGGGCCAAGCACCTGGCGGCTGGGGACTCCGAGCCAGCCGTCGAGGACGGCGGCGTAGACGTTGCGGAAGTCGGTGTGGTGGCGGAGGTTGCCGTCGTCAAGTTCGGTCAGGCTGGGGTGGGCGCCGACGACGCCGGATCGGACCCGGCCGCCGATGAGGAACATGGGGGCGCCGGAGCCGTGATCTGTGCCGCGGCTGCCGTTTTCAGCGGCACGGCGGCCGAATTCCGAGAAGGTCATGATCATGACGCGGTCGCGATGGCCGCGCGCCGCCAGGTCGCGGAAGAAGGCGCTGGTCGCGTCGGACAGGGTGCGCACGAGGTCGGCGTGCAAGGGCGCCTGGCCGGCGTGAGTATCGAAGCCGTCGAGCGTCACGTAGAAGAGGCGAGCGCCCAGGCCGCCGTCGATGAGCTGCGCCGCCAGCCTGAGGTGGTTGCCGAGCTCCGTCGCGGGATAGGGCACGCGCGGCTCGTAAGTCCGGCCCACTTCCTGCAAGCGCCGGCTGCTCTGGTAGGTGTTGACCGCAGTTCGTTGGACGAAATCCAAAAGGCTGGGTTGCGATCCCGGATTTGAACTCTCCTCTATTACTCGAACTTGCGCTCGCCGATCGGCGTTACCTGCCGCTTCCACTCGAAGTTGAAAATCAGCCAGCGAAGTAATTGACGGCACGCGCACCGGCGCGCCGGTGAGGGCCAAGGGGGCCGTTTCGTTCTGATGGGCCAGGTGGAAGGACGCCGCCGCGGGAATGTGGCGGAGCGCTTTGCCGATCCAGCCTTCGTTCAAATCGCGGGCGGTGCTGGCGGCTTGCCAGATGTCCATCGAGCGGAAGTGCGACTGGCTTGGATTGGGATAGCCCACGCCCTGCACGATGCACAGCGCGTTGTCTTGCAAAAGATCGTGCATGGCGTTCATAGCGGGATGGAACGCGAGGTCGTCGTTGATGCGATGCACCTGGTTCGCGGGCTGGCGGAGCGTGGGCCGCAGGCGCGCGTAAGCCGGATCGCGGATGGGGATGACGGTGTTGAGGCCGTCATTGCCGCCGGTAAGCTGCACGACGACAAGGATGGTGTCGCGCGCTCCGCGGTCGGCGGCGTTGGGGGCCTGGGCGGCCGTCCGGCTCAAGAACGCCGGCACCGACGACCCCAAAGCGATCAAGCTTGATGTCTTCAAGAATTCGCGGCGCGTGAACATGGTTAGCTCCTCATTATTTCCAAGGCCCGTTAGTTCGAAATCCGAAATCCGAAGCACCAAATCCGAAACAGATTCAAAACTCAAAAAAGAAATAGCCAAACAACTCAAGAATACAGATGCCCTGTTATTTCCAAATCAAATCCGAAATCCGAAGGAACCACATCCGAAAC
>JAKEHV010000307.1 GCA_022614915.1 Gemmataceae bacterium
TAGGCGAACACCGCTGGCGTGCCGCCCGTGTGGATGAACACTGCGGTTTCGTCTTTGTGCAAGCGGCCTTGGCGCACATCGTCGATCAGACCGGCCATCGCTTTGCCGGTGTACACTGGGTCGAGCAGGATGCCTTCCGTTTTTGCGACCAGGTCCATGGCTTCGCGGCTCGCGCCCGTGACGACGCCGTAGCCGGGGCCGATGTAATCTGTGCGGACGTCGATGTCGGCGCCGGTCAGGCGGTGCGGCAAGCCTAAAAGCTCCGCCGTCTGGTTGGCGACGGCGGCAAGGTCGTCGGGAATGCTCCATGGCCAGTTGATGGGGCAGATAAGCCGGACTTTGCCGGGCCAGCCGAGCACCGCTTTGCCGAGCGCCATGCCCGCGCCGGTTGCCCCGGCCGCGGACACGTACATCGCTTTCGCCTCCACCTTCATGGCGGCAAGTTGCTCAATGATTTCCGCGAAGCACAAGAGATAGCTGACGGCTGCAAGCGGCCGGCCGGTGACGCGGTCCCAGACATAAGGCCGGCGTCCGGACTTGCGCAACGCTTCCGCTTGAGACAACAACACATCGTCGAGCGCGGGCCCCAAGGGCTGGTCGATGATGTGGACCTCAGCGCCCATCAAGTGATCGAGCAAGAGGTTGCCCTGGATGTCGTCGTTGTGGGCGGCGCGGCTGAGGTAGAGGATGCAGCCCAGGCCGAGCTTGTTGCAAGCCGCCGCGGTCTGCCGGCAATTGTTGGACTGCACGCCCGCGCCCCAGACCAGGCAGTCGGCCCGTTTCTCCAAGGCGTCGCCCAAGAGGAACTCGTTGTGGCGGGTCTTGTTGCCGCCATAGAGCATGCCGGTGCAGTCATCGCGCTTGAGGAAGACACGGGGGCCGCCGATTTTCTTGGCGAACCGCGTCGCCTCCTCGAGCGGCGTAGGCAGATGGGCCAGGCTGACGCGCGGCAAGCGCGCGACCACGGAGCGGACTTCGGCGGGGGTTAGGTTTTTCGGCATGATTGAATCGGGTTCCGGGATTTCTCGATGCCACGTCGCTATGGTATCCGACCGTTGGCCGAACGTACAAGCGCCAATCCAAGCGCCGCAGCCAGGAATTCGTTTGCTTTTGCCGACGCTCCTTCGTTAGTGTGGAATTTGGGACCATTCTGGGGCGCAACACATCTTCGTTCACCTTTCGCGGGGAGGGACCTTCCATGCGGGCACTTTGGCGTGGGTTTGTCGTGGCGGTATTGGGCGTAGGCGTTGTCGCGGGCAGCGGCGACGCCCAGCAAAAGAAACACGCATTTTCGGCCGTTCAACGGCAATTGAATGATCTAATCGACATGAAGGACTTTCAACAGAACATGACCCTCAAGGAATGTCTGGGTCTCTTAATCGAGAAGTTCCAGGCCAAAGGCGTCAACCTAGCCATCCGCTTAGACGCCGAAGCGTTCAAGGACGACAATCCCGATTGCAAGGACGATGTCTGGGATTCCCCGGTCAAGTTTCCGCAATATCCCAAACAAATGACGTTGGCCACGGCATTGCGTGTGGCCCTAGCGCAGATTCCCAGCCGCAATGCGAGCTATCTCATTCGTGACGGACATGTCGAGATAACCACGCACTGCCGGGCGGCGCCGGCGCGACTGCTACAAGAGACGGTCCTCGGCGATTTCCGCGACGAGCGCCTGCGCGACGTGCTCGACAACCTCGCGGACCAGACCGGCGCGACCATTGTCATCGACAAGCGCGCCAAGGAAAAAGCCGACACCACGCTGACTGTTTCCTTCCGCAACTCGATCACGCTGGAAACCGCAGCCAAGTTGGTAGCCCACATGGCGGACTTGCGCGTCGTGATCGCGGGCGACGTGATCTATGTCACCCGGCCGGAAGACGCGGCGCGGTTCAAGGAGGAAAAGGCCGACGCCGTGCAATAGCTTCATTGTGAACCTTCACGCAAGCGATCCAAACAAATTCTCGATTCACGTCCCAAGTTCATTCTTCAAGGAGAAACCATGTTCTGTTTTATGCGACTGGTCGCGGCCGTCGTCGTCATGGTACTTGTCACCGATGCGGTCGGCGCACAGGAAAAGAAACTGGGGTCCGCGACCATCCAGCTTTTGCAAGAGAAGATTGACATGAAGGACCTTCAGCAGCCGACGACGCTGAAAGAGTTCTTGGTCAATCTCATGGGCCAATTCGAAGAGAAAAAGAAGGAACTGGTTGTTCTTGTGGACCAGAACGCGTTCAAAGAGGAAAACCCCGACGTCCCTGACATCTACGACTCTCAGATCAAGTTTCCGGCTCATCTGAAGACGTTGCCCGCGGCCACCGCGTTGCGGATCGCCTTGTCTCAGATTCCGACGAACAACGCGACGTACCTAGCGCGTCAGGGCTACATTGATATCACCACAATCCAAAGGTCCCAACCGGGACGATTGCTCCAAGAGACCATTGCCACGACGTTTCGCAATACGCCCTTGGACGAGGCGCTGGAGACGTTATCGGAGCAGACCGGCGCGACTATCGTGATTGATCAGCGCGTCAAAGACCAAATCCGCATGCCCGTTTCCGCCGCGTTCCGCAATACGATCACGCTGGAGACGGCGGTGCGACGACTCGCCGAAATGGTCGAGCTTGCAGCCGTGGTCGAGGACGACATTCTTTGGATTCGCAACAAACCTGCGAAGGAAAAAGCAGCGGACACGAGCCGCCTGGAATTCAAGAACCGCCGGTTGGACTCCGCACTGGCCGAATTGGCGGAACGCACCAAGACGACGATCGTTCTCGATCCGCTTCTCGTCCAAGCAATTCGGGATACGATGCAGCCGTTCGGAAGGCGCTTCGTCGCGGAAGAGGCGGCGCCCAGATCTAATGCACCCAATCCGTTTTTGGTTACGGCGACCTTTCAAGGCAAGTACAGCGCCGAACACGCTGCACGCGTCTTAGCGCACATGGCAGGCTACGGCGTCAACATGGTCGGCGACGTCATTTACGTCACGCCCAACGCCGGCCTTGTGCCGTAGGTCAGGATTCCGTTCCTGACCGACGCGCCCAAGACGTATTCCCCTGGGGTAGGACAGGAATGGAATCCTATCCTACGAATGCCGGACGCTTAATTGCAGTGCGCCGATTTGCATTGCCCCTGGATTCCTGTGATAATTCATAGGGCTGCGCGAATCGGCTCTACTGGTCAACCACCTGCGCAGGCCATATCTTCACGATAATCACGCGGCAAAGAACGGCCGCCGCGGTCAAGGAGCGCCATGAGCCAAATCGAATTACGCCCAGGCCTTGCCGACGTGCCCGTCGCCGAGTCCGCCGTCAGTTTCATCGACGGCAAACGGGCGCGTCTGGAATATCGGGGCATCGCCGTCGAAACCCTGGCGCGCGAAAGCTGCTTCGAGGAAACGGCCTGGCTGCTCCTCAAGGGCGACTTGCCCACGCAAAAGCAATTGGCGGATTTCGACGACCAGTTGCGCCATCGTCGCCGCATCAAGTACAAGCTCAAGGATTTGATCAAGTGCTTGCCGGAAAACGGCCACCCCATGTACGCGCTCCAGGCCGCCGTGGCCGCCATGGGCATGTTCTATCCGTCGCGCGACATCACCAATCCGCAAAGCAATTGGGACTCGGCGGTGCGGCTCATCGCCAAGCTGCCCACCGTCGTCGCCGCCTTTCATCGCCTCCGGCACGGCGACGAAGCGATCGGGCCGCGCGACGACCTCGATCATGCCGGCAATTTCTATTACATGCTGTTCGAGCGCGAGCCGTCGCCTGCCATTCGCAAAGTCATCGACGCCTGCCTGGTGCTGCACGCCGAGCACACCATGAACGCCTCCACGTTCTCCGGGCGCGTCACCGGCTCTACGTTGGCCAATCCGTATACCGTCATCAGCTCTGCGATCGGCACGCTCACCGGGCCGTTGCACGGCGGCGCCAATGAAGAAGTCCTCGACATGCTCGAGGAAATCGGCTCGGTGAA
>JAKEHV010000006.1 GCA_022614915.1 Gemmataceae bacterium
GGCGGCGGCACCAAGGCGTCCGAAGCCGCCGTCACGCGCGGTTTGCAATGGCTCTGCCAAGTGCAGCACGCCGACGGCAAATGGTCGTTGGACGATTCCCGCTTCCCCGACCGCGGCGGCGCCAATGACATCGCCGGCACGGCTTTCGGCTTGTTGCCCCTATTGGGCGCCGGTAAGACCCACAAAGCTAAAGACGCCCCGTACGACAAGCCAGTCGAGAAAGCCCTGCTTTACTTGTTGCGCAAGCAAGACAAGCGCACCGGTTACTTCGGCGGCGGCATGTATGCTCACGGCCTCGCCACCATCGCTATCTGCGAAGCCTACGGCATGACCCAGGACCCGACCCTGCGGCGGCCGGCGCAGATGGCCATCAATTACATCGTGCAAGCGCAGCACGACGCCGGCGGCTGGCGCTATTCTCCGGGCCAAGCGGGCGACACATCCGTCGTCGGCTGGCAGGCGATGGCCCTGAAAAGCGCGCAGATGGCCAACCTCGACGTGCCGGAAATCACCATGCGCAAGGCACAGAAGTATCTGGATTCCTGCTGCGGTCAGGACGAAGGGTTCGGCTACGTCGGCGTCGGCTCCACACCAACCATGAGCGCGGTGGGCTTGTTGTGCCGGCAGTATCTGCAATCGTGGGGCCCGCAAAATCTGCGCATGATCAAAGGCGTCGAGAACTTCTTGAAGCCCAATCCGCCCAATCCCAAGAGCATCTACTACACCTATTACGCCAGCCAGGTCATGCACCACTTCGGCGGCGAAGGTTGGAAAACCTGGAGTGAGAAGATGCGCGACGCACTGCAAAAATCGCAGGAGGACAAGAAAGGACCCCTTTACGGCAGCTGGTCCTCGGTGGGCGACCCGCACGGCGCTAATGGCGGCCGGCTCATGCAGACGTCGCTGTCGCTGCTCACACTCGAAGTCTACTATCGACACTTGCCGCTTTACTACCGCGATGTCGACCTCAAGAAGATGGCGTCTGCAAAGTAATTCGGTAACATCAAGAATACAATTCTCTTGTCCGCCTTCGTAGGAGCGGCCACGATGCCTCCTCGCTCTATTTGTCGACTTGTAATGCGCGGGTGACGAAAACCGCTAATCCTGGGGCCTGGGCTTTGCAACGCTAACGGATTTCGATCAAATGCTGTGCAGCTTTGCTGTTCCCGTGGGTTGTCTGCTTTCTGCTTCCCAATACGTAACGCCATGCTGTTGTTGACCTTAAGAGACGCAACCTACAGGGCTCCCGCAGTGAGGGGGGGGTGTGACCCATTTGCACAGCATTTAGGTTGCAAAGCTCTGGGACCTGATCCGACGCATCTGATACAATTCACGCAACGCAAAGAATCGCAAAGGATTACGATGAAACAGTCCAAAATGCGTAGCGTATCGAATTGTCAACGGGTTATTCGCAAGTCAGCATGAACGACGCTTGGTCAATCGAGAACATGGCCGGCAAATCGGTCGATGTGTATCAGCCGCTAGTCGCGCCGCGGCTGGGCATCCTCTTTCTGCATCCCTATGGCCTGGAAACGCTGGTCGACCGCCCCGAGTTCACGAAACCGCTCGAACAGCGAAACCTTGCCTGCGTTTGCCCGCATGCCCAGCGTTCGTGGTGGACCGAACGCATCTGTGCGGAATTCGACGAGCGCATGTCCCCCGAGCAATTCCTTTTGGAACACATCGTGCCGTTTTTCCGTGCGCGCTTTCGCATCGAGCCGCCACGCATTGGCCTCTTGGGCATCAGCATGGGCGGGCAGGGCGCGCTGCGGCTGGCGTTTCGCCATCCCAAGCTGTTTCCCGTGGCCGCCGGCATTGCCTCTGCCTTCGATTTCCACGAGCTATACGGCCAAGGCACAGCGCTCGACGACATGTTCGACAGCAAGGAACACGCCCGGCAAGCGACCGCGCTATTGCAAATCGATCCCACGCAATACCCGCCGCATCTTTACTTCTGTATCGACCCGGACGACGCGGCATGGTTTCGCGGCAACGACCGGCTGCACGAAAAACTCGCTGCCTTGGGCGTCGCACACACAACCGATCTTTCGACCCGCGCCGGCGGCCATTCCTGGCAGTACTTTAATCACATGGCCGAGCCGGCGCTCCGTTTCCTGCACGATGCACTGCAACAGGAAAGCCGGCGTTTGTTGTGAAAGGGTGAAAGGTGAAGAGGTGAAAGGGTGATTGCATCGTTCATCTTCACCCCTTCACCCCTTCACCTCTTCACCCCTTCGCACGCACAAGGAGTTCGCGGCGTGAAGGTCTCGCTCATGGTCACCTGCCTCGGCGACGCTTTGTTTCCCGAGGTCGGTGTGGCCACTGTCAGATTGCTGCGCCGCTTGGGGGTCGAAGTGGATTTTCCGGCGGCGCAGACGTGTTGCGGCCAGCCCCATTTCAACAGCGGCTATCATCACGATGCACGCGAGTTGGCCAAACACACGATCCAAGCCTTTGCGAACAAGCAACTCGTCGTGTCGCCGTCCGGCTCTTGCGCCGCCATGGTCAAGCTTGAGTATCCGGAATTGCTTCATGACGACATGGTTTGGCACGGCCGGGCTGAAGACTTGGCCAGGCGCACGCACGAGCTCTCCGATTTCCTGGTCAATGTGCTTAAGAAAGAGGACGTCGGCGCGCGCCTTGAAGGGAAGGCGACGTATCACATGGCCTGTCATTTGCGCGGCCTGGGACTTCAGCGCGAGCCGGAAACCCTGCTGCAAAACGTGCGCGGCCTGCAACTCGCGCCGCTCGAGCGCTATGATGAATGCTGCGGCTTCGGCGGTTCATTCTCAGTGCGCTATCCGGGCATCAGCGGCGCCATGGTGCAAGACAAAGCCGCGCTCATCGAGAAAACCGGCGCCGACGTCGTGGTCGCCACCGACGCCGGCTGCCTCATGAATATCGGCGGCTGTCTACGCCGGCGCGGGTCCAAAGTGAAGTTCATGCACCTGGCGGAAGTATTAAACTCCACCTGACCCGTTTACGTTTCGCGCTCAGTTGTGGCCCCGACTCGCTACGCCGCAAGCGGCAATACTATGAACTACGCCAAACACGAACATCACGACTTCGCCGGCGCCAGCGCCCAGGCCCTCACCGATCCGCCGTTGCAAGCGGCGCTGGCGCGGCTCACGGACATTCTCATGGCCGGCAATCGCCGGAGCTATGCCGCATTGGCCGACAGCAGCGCCTTGCGCGATCACGCCAAGCGCATCAAGGAACATGCGCTGGCCCATCTCGACCGCTATCTGGAAGAGCTCGAACAGACCGTGACCAAGCGCGGCGGCAAAGTCCATTGGGCGGCCACCGCCGAGGACGCGCGGCAAATCGTCGTCAACATCGCGCGGCAAGCCGGCTGCAAGAAAGCCGTCAAGTCGAAGTCCATGACATCGGAGGAGATTCACCTCAACCCGGCCCTGGAAAAAGCCGGCGTCGAAGTCACCGAAACCGACTTCGGCGAGTTCATCATCCAGATCGCGGGCGAACGTCCCTCACATCTGGTTGCGCCTGCCGTGCACCACACGCGCGAGAGCATCGCGCGCGTCATGTCGCATCATCTGCAAGAGTCGCTGCCCGACGATGCACGCTCGTTGGCCATGACCGGCCGCCGCGTCCTGCGCGAAAAGTTCTATCAGGCGGACCTGGGCATCACCGGGGCCAACTTTGTCGTGGCCCAGACCGGAACCATCGTCCTGGTGACCAACGAAGGCAATGGCCGGCTCACGACAACGTGCCCGCGCGTGCATGTCGCCATCGCCGGCATCGAGAAAGTGATACCGCGCTTTAGCGACTTGCCGGTTTTCTTGAAGCTCCTGGCGCGCGGCGCGACCGGGCAGACGCTCTCCGTCTATACCACCATCATCACCGGTGCGCGACAGCCGGGAGAAATGGACGGCCCGGAAGAATTCCACCTGGTGCTGCTGGACAACGGCCGGTCGAAAATACTCGGTTCACCGTTTCGCGAGAGTTTGCAGTGCATCCGCTGCGGGGCCTGCCTCAATGCTTGTCCGGTCTATCGCCGAATCGGAGGCCATGCTTATGGCGGCGTCTATTCCGGTCCCATCGGCAGCATTTTGACACCGCTTTATGACAGTGTTAGCCTGAACCCGGACCTGCCCCATGCGTCTTCTTTATGTGGGGCGTGCCAGGCGGCCTGCCCGGTCAAGATCAACATTCCGCACATGCTCATTGGGCTTCGCCAGATGCAGCACCGCTATAAGCCAGCCCGCCTGGAAGACTTGGCCTACGCCGCTTGGAAAGAAGTACTGCGCCGGCCTTGGCTTTACCGGCTTTCGTTGCGTTTCGCGAAAGTGTTTCTGCGCCTTTTCGCCCAAGACGGCTGGCTGCGACGTTTACCCGGACCCGGCAGCGGCTGGACACAAGTCCGCGATTTCCCCGCGCCGGCTAAACGCACATTCCGCGATCGCTGGAAGGAACTCAACTCATGACTACCCGTGAAGCTTTCTTGCAGCGCGTGCGTCAAGCTGTTGTCGAAGGCAATCGTCTGACGGCGGCGCCGCCCATGCCGGAGCGCGGCCGTACGGGCTATCAGGGCGCGGGTGCTGACCCAGTGCCGCGCTTCTGTCAGGAGTTGCGCAATGCCGGCGGCGTGGCGCACGAGGCGAAATCCAGCGAACACGCCCGTGCCATCGTGCGCGAGCTCGTCAGTACAAAGTCGGCGCGAAAACTGCTTCTGAGCCGCGGCGGAATCGTGGAGCGCTTGGAGTTGCCGCGGCTCTTGCGGGATATGGGTTCCGAGGTGCTGATCGCCGACGCGCTGCCCGCCTCGACCAAGGATGCGTTCTTTCAAGCCGACCTCGGCATTTCCAATGTGGCCTATCTTGTCGCCGAAACCGGCACCGTCGTCGTCGCCACTTCGGCCATCACACCCCCCTCGCCCCTGGGGAAAGGGGTTGAGGGTGAGGGGAGACGAGTCGGCGCCGATCCCCGATCCATCAGCTTGCTTCCCCCGGTGCACATCGCCGTGGCCCAGCGCAACCAGATTCTGCCCGACTTGTTTGATCTATTCGACCTGTTCTCTCCCATCGGCGCCAAACCGCAATTCCCACCCTCCTGCCTGACGCTCATAACCGGGCCGAGCAAAACAGGCGACATCGAGCTCAAGCTGGTCACCGGCGTGCATGGTCCGGGAGAAGTGCATGTGGTGATTTGTGATTAGTTGCTTCGAATTCTGAAAGACAGCGCGGGCGGCGGTCCGGGGCCGAAGCAGGCGCCTGATGGGCCGATCTCCGCGCGCGCACTCAGGCGAAGCTCAAACAAATCGGCATCGCGCTTCATAACTACCATGACGCTTTCACCTATTTGCCCGCGCCCGACTGCAAGACGAGCTGCGCAAACTCCGCAAATGACTACACCGATTCGACAAGCTGCAAGGCTGTGCCGATGCGCCGCTGCGTTTCCTCCTTGCCGAGGATCGCGAGGATTTCAAAAACGCCGGGCCCGATGGTGACGCCGGTGGTCGCGACGCGCAGGACGTGGTTGAGGTCGCCGATCTTCAAGTTGTTCGCTTCGCAGTATGGCTTGAGTCTGGTTTCCAGTTCGGCGTGCTCGAAAGGCGCGATCTTCTCTAGTTCGGCAGAGATGTTCCGCAATAACTCAGCGGCCCCCTCTTTCCGCAACCGTTTCTGCACGGCTTGCGGATCATAGATCGGATCGCGGAAGAAGAATGCGCCGTACTGGAAGATGTCGGAGTACACCTTGAGCCGGTCGCCGCAGGCCTCGAGTACGCGCCGAATCTTGATGCGCGTCGCCTCATCGACGGAGTCACCGACCAGCTCCGCACGCTGCAGGAAAGGGATGACGCCGGCAGTTTTATCTTCCAAGGGCAGCATGCGCATGTATTCGCCGGCCAGCCAAAGGAGCTTCTCCGGATCGAACGCCGCCGGCGAATTGTTGACGCGCTCCAGGCCAAAGTGCCTGATCATGTCCTCAAGCGGAATGATTTCGGTCTTATCGTCGAGCGACCAGCCCAACCTGCCAAAGTAATTCACAAGCGCGGCGGGCAAATAGCCGAGCGCTTGGTAGAAGGCGACCATGACCGGGTTCAAAGTCTCCAGGTTCATGACTTGCTCGTCGGTCCAATCCGCGGGCACCGCATGCACGGCCCGCAGCTTGGCGACAATCTCCGGCGTCATGAACTTCTTGGCGTCGCGCTTGCTCAGCTTCTTGTTGGAGCCCGGAGCATTCACTACAGGCACGTGGGCGAATTTCGGCAAAGACGCGCCGAGCGCCTCGTAGACCAGCACCTGCACCGGCGTATTGGAAAGGTGCTCCTTGGCGCGGATGACGTGTGTAATCTTCAAGTGTATGTCGTCGACCGCGGTGGCGAAGTTGTAAAGCGCGCTGCCGTCAGCACGCAGAATGACCGGATCGCCGATGGCCTCCGTTTGCACTTCCACTTTGCCCGCTATGAGATCGTCGATGATTACGCCGCGGCCTTCGGGCACCTTCAGACGCACGAGCGCCGGCTTGTGCCGATAGAGGCGTAAACATTCGTCAGGCGGCGTCTGTCGATGTTCGCCGCGGTGGATGTAGGACTTCTTCGCTTTTTCCGCTTCCTTGCGCTCGGCATCCAGCTCTTCCTTGGTGCGGTAGCAGGGATAGGCGTGACCGGTTTCTAGTAAACGCATGGCCGCTTGGTAATAGAGGTCCTTGCGCTGCGCTTGGAAGTAAGGGCCGTAGGGACCGCCGACGTCCGGGCCCTCATCCCAATCGATGCCGAGCCAGCGAAAGCCATCGAGGATGGGCTGCAAGGCTTCGGGCCGGTTGCGTTCCGCGTCGGTGTCATCAATGCGGAGGATGAACTGGCCGCCGTGCCGCCGCGCGAACAGCCAATTGAAAAGCGCGGTGCGGACGCCGCCGATATGCAGATAGCCGGTCGGACTGGGAGCAAAGCGCGTGCGGACAGTCATTTCTGAATTCGGCCTTCGACCAAGGTTTGCGTGACGCCTTCCTGAACGATCTTACGGTTTTGGTTGACGATTTGCCGCTGCCAGGTGATGACGCCGCGCCGGCCGCGAGCGCGTACCTCTTTTTCCAGCGCCTTCGTGCGCAGGCGAATGGTGTCGCCGATGTACACGGGCTCCTTGAAGTGCCATTCACGCAGGGCGAGCACAGCCAGCGTGCGCATGGGCGGCGCTGACAATCCGAGGCCGCTGGCAATCGACAGCACCAGAAAGCCGTGGGCGATGGGCTGGCCGAACGGCGTCGTCTTAGCAAATTCGTGATCCATGTGAATCGGGTTGAAGTCGCCGCTCAAGCCAGCGTAGTTGACCAGGTCCGCCTGGGTGATCGTGCGGCCGGGCGACTCCCATTCTTGGCCGATCTCCACGTCGTCAAAGTACAAATGCATGTTGGTAAATGACATCGCAGTAATGTCGGAGCCGCGCCCGTAAGGAAGCGGTGAACTGCACACGACCCGCTTTCTTACGGGCGCGGCTCTGAAATCTAGAGGAGAGGCACCGGTTCGCGGGTTTCGCGATCGATGCCGACGTAGACAATCTCCGCGTCGGTCACCTGGTGCACTTCCGTGCCGCGCTCCGCTTCCACCTGGATGTTCATGGTAATCGAGGTGCGGCCGATCTTCACCAGCCGCGTGATGAAGCGGACCACGTCGCCGACCAGCACCGGCTTGGTAAAAACAACGCGATTGACGGCGACGGTGACCAGATACGGCATCGTGCCGCCCGCCTTGGAGATTTCGCGCCGTGCCCCGATCGCGCCGGCCTGGTCGATGTAACTCAGGATCACGCCGCCGAAGATGGAGCCGAGCGGGTTCGTGTCCCGCGGCATCATTACAACTTGAATAGCCGTGTACGCTTCAGTGCTCACCTCTTCACCCTTTCACCCTTTCACCCCTTCACACCATCACGCTTTGCCCAAGTCGCGGCGCACTTTGCGCACGCCCTCGACCATGTTGGTCAGCTTCTTTTGCGCGATCGAGCGCGCGGTCTGCGAAAAGCCGCAGTCCGGAGTAATGTGCAGACGCTCCGGCTCGATGAATTGCAGCGCCGTCTTCAATCGCCGCGCAACCAGCTCCGGCGGCTCCACCCAGGTATTCTTGACGTCCACCAGACCGACCGCGACTTCCATCGGCGCGGGAATAGAGCGCAGGATTTCGATTTCAGCCATCTCGCGGCTGGCGAATTCCAATGCGAGCTGGTGCACCGCCGCCTTGGCCAGATGCGGGAACAAGGGATAATACGAGCGCCATCCGACGGCCCGGCCGCGGAAGTTGCCGAAGCACATGTGCATGCTGATCTTGCACGAAACGCCAGCCACGGTGCGGGCGATGATGTCGAGAAACTGCTCCGGATGCTCCGGGTGGCAAGCGAAACTCGGCTCGTCGAGCTGGATAAACTCGACGCCCGCCGCAACAAGGCTCGTCATCGCCTCGTTGACGATGGGCAAAATCGCTTCGGTGATCTCCTTGCGGTCGCGGTAAACTTGACCGCCTTGCAAACAGCCGGCCAGCGTAAACGGTCCCGGCACCGGCACTTTCACCGGCGCGGCCGTGAGCGTGCGCAGCCGTTTGTATTCTTCAACTAGGCCCAGGCCGCTCGGCGCCCGCAGCGGCTCCACGCAAACATAGCGGTTGCGCTGATCGTGAGCCGGCGGGCCCCACAATCGACCCTGCGGCAACGGCTTGATGCCCTTGAGATGATCGTAAAAGCCGAGGTTGAAATCGACGCGCTGCATTTCGCCGTCGGTGATGATGTCCGCGCCGGCCCACAGTTGATCGTCCACCGCCAGGCGCACCGCGTCCCGCAGCGCCTCTTCGCGGTCGTCGGGGCCAAACAGCTCCGGATGTCGCACCGCGTCTTGGCAGAACTTCACGTACCAGCCGGGGAACGACCAACTGCCGATTACCGTGGCGGGGAGAAGAGGAATCATGGCACGGATTATCTTATGAGGAGTCAGGAGTCAGAAGTCAGGCGTCAGGGGTCAGGCTCCTGTTCCTGATCCCTGATTCTTGACCCCTGACTCCTGATTTCGGCGGCGCTGGGTCGCAGGTAAATCGGTTCGAGCGCGTACACGTCGTCTTTCTCTCCCGCTTGCCAACGACGATAGCCCAGACGCAGCAGGCTTTCGGGCTCTGCCAACCACGCTGCGCGCTCGACGACTTGGACATGGGCCGGCAGCCTTGGGGCGAAGACCTCCAAACCCGGTCCTGTCACCCAATCGCCGGCCGTCAGCGAACTCTGCCAGACGTCAAAGGCGACTATTGTCAATTCCGACGCTTTGGCCCAGTCGCCATTGCTTGATTGGGCAAAATGCTGCACATAAACGCGGTCCTGCTGGCCGTCCGCCAACACATGTACGCTGGGCGCGCAGTTTGGAGATTGCAGGGCAACGGCGGCGAACGTTTCGACAGAAAGTAGAGCGCAGCCGGTGGCGTA
>JAKEHV010000308.1 GCA_022614915.1 Gemmataceae bacterium
GAATGGCTCAAGACCAACCTCGCTTTGGAAGTGGACCAGACGCTGTTAACCGGCGTTACGCTGCAAGATGCACGCGACCTGCTGTGGACGGCATTCGACGCCGCGTATCGGCCCGAAATGAAACGCATGGAACGCAGCCTGCTCCTCAATCAGCTCGACACCACCTGGAAGAACCACCTCTATGTGATGGACCATTTGCGCCAAGGCATCGGCTTGGTCGGCTACGCGCAGATCGACCCCAAGACGGAATACAAGCGCCAAGGCATGAAGGAATTCGAGGCGATGTGGGACGGCCTGGGGGACAAGATCACCGACATCATCTTCCGCATGGAAGACGACGAAAATCTGCGCGAAGAATCGATCTGGGCGATCAGCGCCGCCGTGCACGAAGCGGCGCCGCGAGCCTTGCCCTCCGCCAACGGTGACGATATCCGCGCCCAGCAAGACGCCGCCATTTCCGCGAGTCAGAAAACCGACAAGAAGATCGAGCCCATCCGCAACCGCGGCGAACGCGTGGGCCGCAACGACCCCTGCCCGTGCGGCAGTGGCAAAAAGTACAAGAATTGCTGCATGCGAAAGGCGGCGGGATAGGCATTGTAGTTTGTGGATTCCGACGATGCCAATGAAGTACGCCTATCCTTTCATTCATGCAAAAGTTAGGATAGAAGAAGGAATGGAGGCGGAAACATGCATGGCAAAAATGAACAAAACCAGTCTTTTGACTCGCTGACTCCAGAGCAAATGAGAGCTTTTTGCGAAAAGTACAAGCAAGGGCTCACCCCTGAGGATTTGCGATGGTACGAGGACAACCCGGAGCTCATTCCCTTCACTGAAGTCATTGCGGAACTCGAGGAATTCGTGCATCGCGAGGGCCTTCAGGGAATTGAAGAATGACCGAACCCAACGGAAGTGCTTCGTTTCAAGTCGGTGCTCCGATGCAGATCCGAGTCGCAGTTGTTGGACCGCTTTCGGTGGAATTCGCTGTTCATAAGACGCTCCCAAAGGTTGCCGTTCGACGATTCAGTGAACTGTCTTCCGTCCTTGAATGAACTTTTCAGTTGGGAACGGATTCCCATGCCATATCTCCTCAACCTCATCTACCTTTTGACATTCCTAATTGCGTCGCCGTGGCTTCTCTACAAAGCCCTGACCACCGGCAAGTACCGCCGCGGCTTGTGGACCAAACTCACCGGCCGGGTCCCGTTCCGGAGCTTGCGCGCCGACACGATTGTCGTCTGGTTCCACGGGGTCAGCGTCGGCGAGATCCATCTTTTGCGTCAGGTCGTGGCGGCCTATCGCAAGCGCTTTCCGCATCACCAATGTGTCATCTCCACGACCACGGACACTGGCTACGACGAAGCCCGCAAGCATTTCGCCGATCTGCCCGTCTTCTTTTGGCCATTCGATTTCACTTGGTCGGTGAAGACAGCGCTTGGGCGCGTGCAGCCGGACCTCGTTGTTTTGGCTGAGGGGGAGCTTTGGCCGAATTTCCTCCGGCTTGCGAAACGCCGCAGCGTCAAGATAGCCGTTATCAATGGGCGGATGAGCCCGCGCAGCGCGCGCAATCATCGGCGGCTGCGCTGGCTGACGCGCGGACTGTTCCGCCGGCTCAACGTTTGCGCCGCGCAGACCGAGGAATACGCGGCGCAGTTCCGGATGCTGGGCGCTGCCAACGTGCTGGTGACCGGCTCGGTGAAATACGACGGCGTCGACACCGATCGTCGCAATCCGCGCACCTTAGAGATGCGTGAGCTTCTCGGCATCGGTCCGGAGGAGCTTGTCCTCGTCGCCGGCAGCACGCAGGACCCTGAAGAAGAGATCATCCTCGGCATTTATCGCCGTGCCCTGGAAAGTCATCCGAATCTGCGCCTTATCCTTGTTCCGCGGCAGAAAGAACGCTTTGAACCTGTTGCGCAATTGCTTGAGAAGTCCGGACTGCCGTTCGTGCGCCGGAGCCAAATCCGGGGGCTTACGCCCCGCGGCTCGCCAGTCGTATTGCTGGACACGTTCGGTGAGCTCAGCGCTGTCTGGGGACTGGCCGACGTAGCATTCGTGGGCGGCAGCCTCGACGGCAAGCGCGGCGGGCAGAACATGATCGAGCCGGCGGCCTATGGCGCCGCGGTGCTGTTTGGCCCGCACACTTGGAACTTCAAGGACACCGTCGCCCGACTGTTGGCTTGCGGCGGCGCGCTCGCCGTCCAGGACGCTGCCGACCTCGATCGCCAAGTGATTCAACTCCTTGCTGACGCTGAGAAACGATCCCGGCTCGGTGACGCAGCCCGTCGTTTTGTCCTGTCACAGCAAGGGGCGACGGCGCGGACGATCGCAGCGCTGGCGCGGCTGTGGCAAGACGAGTCGAGAGAACTGGCCGCATAGCTCTCCTCCATGCAGAATCCGTTTACGTTTCGCGCTGATCTCGCTGCACCAGCCTGGTTTGCGCGAGCGCGAAACGTAAACGGGTTTGTGCAATGACAAGTCGTTGCAATGCCTCAATACTTGTGAAATAATCCCTCCATCAAAAATCTTCACTGAGGAATTATCATGGCCGCATCAGCCGCGCCGGACCGGCAGTGGTACATCGTCTCGCGCTGGCAGGAATACGATGGCGAAATGCGGGCCAACCTCCTGCGCGTCGCCGGCATCGCCTGCTTCTACGCGGCCGAGTTGCTCATTTATTACTGGCTCGGCGCCGTGGAGCGGCCGTTTCATTTAGCGGTGACCGCGCTCGCCGTCGCCTGGACGATGACCGCGTTGGGCGTGCACTACTGCCTGCGCGTCGGCATTTTTCCGCGCTGGCTCAAGTTCGTATCCACCGGCTGCGACGTGTTGTTTCTAACGTGCGCGCTCACGCTGGGCAGCGGCGCGGCCAGCCCGCTTCTCGTCGGTTACTTTGTGCTCATCATGCTGTCGGGGTTGCGCTTCAGTCTCGTGCTCGTCTGGTTTGCCAGCGGCGCCTGTCTGGCAGGCTATGTGTTTCTATTGGGATACACGAAATGGTTCCTCGGCCAGCCGGAAAGGAATCCGGCGCGCCACTATCAAGTCTTGTTCGTCTTGGGCTTGGTATTTTGCGGCGTCGTCTTGGGCCAGATCATTCGGCGGGTGCGTTCGCTGGCCGAGGACTACGCGCGGCGGTTGGAAGAAGCGGACAA
>JAKEHV010000309.1 GCA_022614915.1 Gemmataceae bacterium
ACGTCGAATAGGCGCCTACGCTCATGGCGCGCGCCTTGTCCCATGATATTATGTACTTGTCCAGGCCAATGTTGCAGATTTATTGCGATGGGCCATACCTGTGTTGAGCATCTTTGCGCCTTGGCGCCTTTGCGTGAGTGCTTTGTGATCTTCACCGTTTTAGCAATACCTGACTTGGTGACGTGCCTCGGCCTTTCATTTCGCACAACGGACCGAATGCTCACCGCCGGCCTGTGGTGGTTCGCGGTGCTCTGGCTCGGCGCGCTCGGCGGCTGCGTCGGTAGCTTTCTCACGGTCGTTTGGGACCGCCTCGGCAGCGGCGAGGGGTTTGTGCTTCCGCGCTCGCGGTGCCCGGAGTGCGACCATGATATCCGTTGGTACCACAATTTGCCGGTCGTCGGCTGGCTCCTGCTCCGCGGCCGGTGTTACGACTGCGGCTCGCGAATTCCCGTAAAACACCCGCTAATCGAAGCCGCTTTCGCGCTGGCGTTCATCGGGATCGGGCTAGCCTCGCCCTGGCTGTAGCCGCCATGCCGTGGTTGGCGATTCGCCGGGAATCCCTTATTTTGGACGGACGTGAATTGATTTTTGTTGGATCGATCTGCCGGAGGCGACTGCCATTCATAAATCGAGCTCCACAAAAAAGGGCGGCGACAAGCAACCAACGCCTCGCCCCGAGTCGACGTTCGCCGACCCGACCACCAAGCAAAGCACGGCCGCGGCCCCACCGGTCGTTGCCAGTGACGCAGAACGCACGGCGGTCGCAGCCAATCGCGAAGCCATTCTCAATTCGCCCAGTTACACGTTGGCCGAGATCGATGTCGATTTCCTGGGCCGCAAGGAAAATCGACCGCTGCGCATGCAGCTGGAGCTTCTCAAAACCGAAACACTGCTTCGCGAAAACGGAATCGACTCCACGATTGTCGTCTTCGGCGGCACGCAAATCGTCCCGCGAGAACAGGCCGAAGCCGTTTTGCGTGAAGCGATGCAGAACGTGCAGAAAGCGCCGGGCGATGCCAAGCTGGCTCGCACGGTTGAGCGGGCGGAGCGCATCCTGGCCAAGTGCCGGTATTACGACGAAGCCCGCGAATTCAGCCGGCTCGTTTCCACGTCGCAGAAATCCGACGATCCGCGCAAGCTCGTCGTGATGACGGGCGGCGGACCAGGCATCATGGAGGCGGCCAACCGCGGCGCGTTTGAGATTGGCGCCCAAAGCGTCGGCCTCAACATCGACCTGCCGCACGAACAGGAACCGAACCCGTACATTACGCCCGAGTTGTGCTTCCAATTCCACTACTTTGCGATGCGGAAGTTTCACTTCATACTGCGCGCGGCGGCGCTGGTGGTGTTTCCGGGCGGCTTCGGCACGCTCGATGAGCTGTTCGACACGCTCTGCCTGCGCCAGACGCGGCGGATGCAGCAGATCCCCGTGATCCTCTATGGCCGCGAGTATTGGCACTCGATCATCGACTTCCAGCGCCTGGCCGATGAGGGGGTGGTCGATGACGAGGACCTCAAGCTAATCGACTACGCCGAAACGCCCCAGCAAGCGTGGGACATCATCGCCAAATTTCACGGGCTGATGTAAGTTGTAGTTGGCCTCTGTGAGGCCGACTGATTTCGAACGTGTCGAAAGCGGCGTCTGAGATGCAGCCACATGTTGATTGCGACTCCGTCCCTGCATGAGTGATTCGCGCGAAAAGCCAGTCGTGCTTGTAACCGGCGGCGCCGTCCGCGTCGGTAGCGTGATCGTGCGCGAGTTAGTGGCCCGCGGGTACCGAATTGCGATTCATGCGAACACTTCACTGGACGATGCACAAGCGTTGGTCGAAGAATTGAGCAACTCGGGCCATGAAGCCGCAGCGTTCGGCGCAGACCTGCGAAACGAAGACGCCACGCGCGCAATGATCGATCGTGCCCGCCGTCACTTCGGCCGGCTCGACGCGCTCGTGAACAGCGCCGCCATCTGGTCGCCAACGCCGCTGGAAACTGTAGGAGCTGACGACGTCCGCCGCTTTTTCGAAGTCAACGCGCTGAGCACGTTCATCTGCTGCCAACACGCCGGCCTGATCATGGCTGAGCAGGAAGGCGGCGGCGCCATCGTGAACATCGGCGATTGGGCGATTGCCCGGCCGTACCGCGAGCACAGCGCGTACTTCGTTTCCAAGGCCACGATTCCAACCATGACGCGGATGTTCGCCGTGGAATTGGCCCCGCGCGTGCGCGTGAACGCCGTGCTGCCGGGGCCCGTAATGATGCCGGAAGGAATGTCGGAAGCCGAGAAGCGCCGTGCCATCGCGGGCACGCTCCTCGGTAGGGCCGGAAAGCCGGAAAACGTGGCGAGCGCCGTGGCGTTTCTCCTCGAAAACGACTTCGTCACGGGCGTATGTCTGCCGGTCGATGGCGGGCGAACGATCGGCGAAACTGCTTAGAACGGCCCGCCGCACTCGGCCACATTGCGGTCGCTCCGAGTCCGCGTTGTGCCTATAATGCCTGCGCTACATCAAATTCTTGCGCAGCCCAGATTGGAGTAATCGAAATGACCAAGTCGCGACGAGTTCTCGCGTTGATCGTTGTGCCCGCGGCCCTCGCGGCCCTTTGGATGGCCTACGGCCCGGGTGAGTTTGCTCAGCAGGCCGAAGCCCAACAAGACGTCGGGCAGCAAGACATGCAGGCGAATCTGGATCAAGCGGCGGCAGCCGTCGTTGCCGCCGCCGTGCAAGGCGCGCACGCCGCGCGGTCCGAAGAGCAGTTGCTCAAACGAACCGATCTATCCGTGGAAGCGCTGCGAATCCTTGGCCAGTTAGGGGCACGCGACACGGATGCCCAGGCCGAACAGCTCTTGGACGACGTTCAGGCGAACGCGAGTCCAGCTGCGGCCGAAGTGATCATCCGCATGAGACTTGCGCGCAAGTTCCAGCGCTGGAGCCAGTTGAGTAAAACCGAGCGAGGAAAGGCGATCGACCGTTTCGTTTCCGACGTGCAAAACGAGGGTCTTACGCCCGGTCACGCCGACTTGTTGCTCCGCCTGGCCGACAATCTGGAAATGGGCAACCAACAAGAGTTGGCGGCGCAAGCCGTCAATGCGCTGCTCCCCGCCTTCCGCGATTCGACCGAGCCGAGCGTGCAACGACGCACGCCCATAATGGAAGGCATTGCGCATCGACTAAACCTCGTCGGCAAGCCATTTGAATTGGAGGGGACTCTGCTCGACGGCTCCGAGTTCGACTGGAACGCCTATCGCGGCAAAGTCGTGCTCGTGGATTTCTTCGCGCACTGGTGCGGCGTGTGTCGAGAAGAGGTTCCGATCGTGCTGGAAGCCCATCGCGCCTTTCGCGACAAGGGGTTTGAGGTGGTCGGGGTTAGCCTCGATAAGCAGCCGGCGCTGGCGGACGCGTATCGCCAAGAAACCGGTTTCCAGTTCCCGACGCTCTTCAGCACTGACCCGCGGGCCATGGAATGGAAAAGCCCCATGGCCACCAAGTACGGCGTTACGTCGTTACCGCGGGCGATCCTAATTGATCAGCAGGGCAACGTCGTCGACACCGTGGCTCGCGGTCCGCGCCTCATTCAGCATCTGCGCGAACTACTCGGGCCACCGTCGAACGGCCTGGGTGGTCTCGGTGACTTGAACGTGGAGCCGTCGGGCGAATCGGACGATCGGTCGGCTGCCGTGCCGGCGGCGTTTGATGAGCAAGGCGGGACCGAAAGCGGCGCCGAAGAGTCAGACGCGCCCGCTGTGCCGGAAAACTAGTCGAGCCTATCTGGGAATTCACATCGCAAGGGTGGCACGCCCCTGAGGCTTTGCGAAGAGCGTGGTCGTGCTCGTCTCAATTCACCACGCCCTTTCAGGGCGTGCCACCCTGCAGGTTCGGAAGTTCGCAATGGACGCCAAGGTGGCAGACCCGGTCGAGATACCGCAGCCCACCGGCGTTATGGCCGAGCCGTGGTCTGTTGGCAAACTGTGGCGCTTGCTTGGTTTATTCGGCCCGGCCGCCATTGTCGCGTCCGTCTCGATCGGCGCGGGCGAGACTATGGCTCATCCGAAAAAATCTGCAACACAACAACGGAAGAAGATGCCGCGAATTAGCGAAGGGTTATTGGACATACGTGTGAGCTTGCTTTGGG
>JAKEHV010000310.1 GCA_022614915.1 Gemmataceae bacterium
CCTCGGCTGTTTCTCCGCGCCTCGGGGTTCGGTGAAGTGGACAACAGCAGCATACCACAGCGCGATGCGGGTACCCAACCATCACTGCTCTGCGGAGCTGCCTGCGCCCTGACCCTGGAAGGCCAGAGCGTCGTGAGCGCCTATCTTGTGCGGACGGCCGAAAAAAAGGAAGCGCAATTTTGCCAATCTTTTGCTTTTTCTTCGCGGCTTGGACCAAAGAGAGCAATCAGCGAATTCTTAGGACCGGAGGCGTTTTGCCCCCCACGCAGCAAGATGGTTAATAGTATTATGTCATTTTTTTGGCGAATGGAAAGAGCAATTCGCCAAAAAATTGTTGCCCTCGGTGCCTTGCGATGGCGTTCGTGTCAGGCGCGTAGGCGAAGATCGGCAACCGCGGCCGCACCGCTTGCGACAAACAGGACTGCAAAACTGCTTAACCACACCCAGTAGCCAGGGCCGAACAACTCAGCGGACGGATTCCGCGACTCCAAAAGGCCGCTAATTTGAATGGGTGCAGCCATCACAATGGCCAGATAGGCGGCCCACAGGGCAAACCAGCGCTTCCGTAGGAACCAGCTCCCAAAGGCGATCCATGCCAAGAGATTGGACAAGGATGCGAGTAAGACAAGGAGTTCACCGAGGTTTCCGACACCTTCAAAAAGAACTAAAAGGTAGCCCAATGAAATGCGGAAGGCAGTCCAGCCGTTGTCGGTCCCGCCGCCGAACGTGAGGGCGTCGGCGACAGGCAACAAAAACGATAACAAGTACAGCCCGAGTGCAAGCCAGAACAGGAATGCAGCCAACTTTCGCATGTCTTTCGTCGCGAGCGGCGCTCAGGGGTCGTAAGCAACTGCGCGGATTTGCTTGAGCGCTGCGGCGGAAGCCTCGCGGACCTCTTCGTTCTCGTCGTGCAGTAACTCCGCAAGCGCCGCTGCCGCATCTTGGGCAGCCGGACCGAGCGCGCCAAGAAATGCCGCGCTGTGCCGGCGCGTCCAGCCGTCGTTGACCTTCAAGCCCTGAAGCAGATACGGAAGCGCAGTCTTGGGCTGGGTCGCGCCCGTGGTTGCCAACGCCCAGGCGGCGGCAACGCGAACGCCCGCATCCGCGTCCCTAAGCGCCGCCCTCAGCCGTGCGGCGGCGCCCTTAGCCGGCGGACCCAAGCTGCCTAGCGCGTGCGCCGCCCCCCGGCGCACCAGCACGTCCTCCTGCTGGAGGAGATCGGCGAGTGGGCTAACTATCGTCTTGGCTTCCTCGGCTTGAATTGCCAGCAGCGACCATGCCGCAGCGAGGCGTACGTGAACGTCGCTGTCGCCCAGCGCCGCGGTCAGGACCGGAACCGACTCCTTAGGCCGCGGCTCGATGCTGCCCAGAGCGGCGGCCGCCTCGCGACGCACGGTAGCATTGCCGTCTTTCAGCGCCCCGTTCAACGCCGGCATGGCTGCCTTGTGCTTGCCGCCGATGAGCGCCAGAGTCTTGATCGCCAAATGCCTGTTGGGCGCCTTGGGATTGCGGACCAGAGCGATCAACTCGGGGGCGGCCGCGGGAATCTGGCCCAGCAGCCAAACCATGTCGGTGCTGCCGCTTTCCAGGATCGGCAGAAAGATCGGCACGGCTTCCACAGCCTCGGCCCCTGCGACACCGAGCAAGAGGTACGCCGCATAGAAGTCGCGGCGGGCCTCGAAAATCTTGCGGACTTCCGGCAGCGCCTCTTTCGCGGCCGCGCCCAGCAACGCAAACTGCTGCATCGCGTCCCAAAACTCGCGCTCGTCGCCGAAATGCAGCATCTCCAGCAGCACGGGCAACGCCGGCTTTACGCCCTCACCGCCGATCCGCGCCAGCGCGACAGCTGCCGTGCGTCGCAAACCCTTGTCCGGATCCTTGGCCAGCACGCACAGCGCCGGAATGGCCGACTTGGCGTCGCCACCGATGCTGCCCAGCGCATCAGCTGCGCTGCCGCGCACGGCCCGATCCTTTAGCGCGGCGACCAAGGCCGGCACGGCGGATTTTGCCTCGACGCCGATCCGGCCCAATGTTTCCGCCGCGGTCCAGCGCACTGCCGCTTCAGCATCGGTCAGCGCCACCGCCAGCTTCCCGGCGGCGGCGGCCGCTTCCGGCCCAAGGTTGCCAAGCGACTCGACGGCCGCGCGCCGCACGGTGGGATCTTCGTGCTGGACGAGGGCCGCCAGTGTCGTTAGCGCTTGTTTGTGACCGGCGCTGATGCGTGCCAGCGCCTCTGCTGCCTGCACTCGCACCTGAGGATCGGCATCGCCCAGAGATTTGTCAAGCGCGGCCACGGCTTTGTGCGCGGGCGGGCCGATCAGACCGAGCAATTCGGCGGCTTCTTGACGGACGCGGACATCGGCGTCTTGAAGGCGCTGGAGCAGGGCCGGCACGTCGTCCGCCCCGCCCGCGCCATTGCCGACAATGAGCGGTGATCCAGCCAACTCATAAGCGCTCGCGGGCATCTTCAAGCTGGACTTGACGCGCCAGATGGGAT
The DNA here is from genome assembly GCA_022614915.1 of Gemmataceae bacterium. Taxonomy (GTDB): domain Bacteria; phylum Planctomycetota; class Planctomycetia; order Gemmatales; family Gemmataceae; genus JAKEFD01. The sequence goes on from JAKEHV010000310.1 coordinate 2,498, forward strand.
ACTGCTTGCCGCGCAGTACGCTGCGCAGCGCGACCGCGCCATGGGCGCTAAAGCCGTTGGCGGCCCGGTTCGCCACCGCGGTGACGACCGCCTCTTTGCCGGCCATGATGTCGGTCACGGCGGCCGCGAGCTTGTCCACCGGGCCGAAATAGGCCAGCGCGAATTCCGGGAGGCCGCGCGTCATGGACCACCAATTCTCTTGCCGCGCGGAACACTGATACCAATACTGGCCGATGCAAACCTGTCCGACCTTGCCTGTGTACAGAAAGACCGCGCGGCGGCCCGGCCTGGCCCAGTCGAGGATAGTGCGCGGCTCGCGCGGGTGGCTCCCATCGCCGAGCGCGTGCCGCATTTCGGCGTCCGCGTGCCGCCCATGCAGGTCGGCGACCTTCTTCCAGACAATGACGCGTTTCTCCTGGTTGACCTGGGCCACTTCCAAGAGGACCACGTTGCGGGAGTCGCGCAGCAATTGGCCCAAGGTCGGCGAACTGTCCACGTAGGCACGCGCTGGGGGACACCAGAGACAAACGACGATCGTCAGGTACAGCCAGCGCTTCATCAACTTTTGAGCCCCAATGCTTGCCGTTTCTCGTGGATGAACTTCACGTGGTGGGGAATGTGATTGGTCGCCGTCACCAAGAGCTGCTCGAGCGTTTGCAGCCCGCGTTCACTGTGCTGGCCGGTGCGACTCAAGGCGCTATCCGGCAGCTTGCGGAGGATGCGTGCCAGCTGCGAGCGCGTACGCTCGACGATGGCAAGGTCCTCCTCCAAATCGCGGTCCTGATAAGCCAAGGCGGCGGCAAACTTGTTCTCGTCCGCGCCAATGAGCTGCGGGTTGTCTTCGGCGACTACGCGCTTCATGCGGTCGGCCAGGATTGGGTCAAAGTCAGCCAGGTGGGCGACGCATTCCAGCGTGCTCCACTTGCCGGCGACGGGCCGGGCTGCGACTTGCTCGCGCGACATGCCTGTCACGGCCGACCGCAAGGTCTTCGGTCCAGCAAGATAGTTTTCGATCAGTTGCTGCATCTTCGACATGGTTGCTCCTTGGCATGTTTACCGGCGGCATTGTATTGTCTTCGAGAGAAACCGGCGGTAGTATTTTGCATCGTGTCCAACAGGAGTGACCGATGCTCGCCGATAATCTCTTCTTGAAAATCATCGAACGCAAAATCCCGGCCAACATCTGCTTTGAGGATGACCGTTGCCTGGCGTTTCACGATATCAACCCGCAAGCGCCGACGCACGTGCTGCTTATTCCGAAGAAAGTGATCCCGACACACGCGGATTTAACTGATGCGGACCGGGAACTGTTGGGACACTTGCATCTGGTGGCAGCGAAACTGGCTCAACAGCTTGGCTTGAACGAAGGCTACCGGCTAGTCGTCAATTGCCGGGAACGCGGCGGGCAAACGGTGCCCCATTTGCACATGCACTTGTTGGGCGGGCGCGACATGCGCTGGCCACCGGGATGAATTGCTTGAACAAGCAACGCCAGTGGAATAGAATTACCGTTGGAATGGGTTTTTTCTCTTGACAAAAACGAGGAAGGCCTGATAAGCCAGGGGCGGCACTGAACCGCCCTTTTTTATCGAAACAGGGTATCGTCATGGCTCTGGAAACAGAATTGGCGACTTATCGGCGTGAACTTCCAAACCTTCTAGACAAGGCTGGAAAGTTCGTGCTTATTCATGGCAACGATGTTGTGAGCACTTGGGAGACGTACCAGGATGCCATTCAAGAGGGGTATCGCTTGTTTCAGCTGAAGCCTTTCCTAGTAAAGCAAATCCAACAGGTTGAAAGCATTCACTACATTACAAGGAGCGTGCTCCCTGTATGCCAATCTTGAACCTTCCTTTGAGTCCTGACGGCGCAATTCTTGACGTGCTCATTGGAGTCAGCGAACCACGACGGCAAGCCCTTGCAGTTGCAGGGCAACAGATTCCACCGCCGATACCAATTCGTGCTCTTGTTGATATTGGAGCGACAACAACAAGCATTGTGGCCTCAATTCTTCAACCACTAGGCATCACTCCGACTGGGTCAATCCCTGTTTCAACGTCGCTAACCGGGTCTAGCCCTGTACCATGCAATCAGTTCGACATAAGCCTTATTCTTATGCACCCGATACTGTCGCGAATCTTCGGCGTTGTTCCGGTGATTGAATGTCAGCCGTTGAGCCCTTCTTTCCAAGCGCTCTTAGGGCGCGACTTGCTTGCTCACTGCCTATTGGTTTACAACGGACAAGGTGGCACATTTTCACTCGCGTTCTAAGTTCTTGTACATCAACGCAAAATGCGGACAGTACCCAGCTTTGCAACATAATTGCTGTGCAAAATACTGTGCAAATCGGTCACACCCCCCTTGGTCGAGTGTCCAAAACGAGTCGATCTTGTAACATCAACGGGCGCAAACGGTTGCGGCAGTGGCCCAAGCGCAGCGAAAACTGGACCAGACATGGCTATGCACAGAAAATCGAATTGCGTGACAAAGCCGGGCTACTGCGAACGATTCAATTCCTTGTCGAATTCGCGGGAGTAGGTCAACGGCTGGCGCTGATCTCCATATCGTCGATAGCGCAGAAAGCGCAGCTCGAAGGTGGCGCCGCGATCGAAGGTTAGTTGGCGCTCGTAGGCGTCTTCGGCGCCAGAATCGTCGGTCTTCCAAGAAAGAGGGTAGACGCCCGCGTAGCGCATCATCGCCAGCCAAACGCGGTCGGGGGGAAAGTAAGAACGATAGCCGGCGTCCGAAGGCGAGCGCGGTTGAAAGCCAAGAAAGTTTTCGTGCCAGGGCAGCGTCTGTAGGGCGCAAACCAAGAAGCCGGCCACCAAGTATCCCCCCAAGGCGCCGAACACGCCGCCGCCAATCTGTTGCATATAGCCGATGTACTCCACTTGCAAGGGCGTCATGTGGTTGGCGATGGCGCGCAGTATGGCGAGGAAGATGCTGAACAGCCCCACTAAGGCGATGAAGTCTTCGTATCCCGCGAGAAAGCTCCGCTGAAACGTGCCATCGAGCATGTCGGCCAGTGGTTCGTAGAAATTGAACGTCAGAATGCCCGCCAGAATGACGTTGACGAACAAAGTCGCCGCCGTGAACAGTCCTTCTTGGAGGTACACGTAGGCGACTGCGACAATCACGGCGACTGATAACAGTGCGATCATATGCGACCGTTTTGTGTAGCCGCAGCCTTCAGGCTGCGGTTGAAATTCGCCCGCCTCACGCGGAGCGTGGGGTCTACTATTTGGTAACGCGCAAGAGCTCCTGAATCGAGGTATGTCCTTCCAGCACCTGGCGCAAGCCGTCCTCGTAAAGAAAACGCATGCCGCTCTTGACAGCCTCCTGACGTATCGCGCTCAAATTCGGATTCTCGCGAATGAGCTCGCGAATCTTGTCGGTGACGATTAGCAGCTCAAAGATGCCGGTGCGCCGGAAGTAACCGGTGCCGCCGCAATGCTCGCAAGTGGACGGCCGCTGACCGTCTTCGTCCTCGGCCACGTCTTCCGCATCGGCCTCGTCCGGCGGCCGATAAAAGAACTTGATTTTCTCGGCGGGCAAGTTGGCTTTGCGCAGCAGATCGGGATTCGGCTTGTACTTCACCTTGCACTGTGGACACAACAACCGCACCAAGCGCTGCCCGAGAACCGCCGAGAGCGCGCTGGCGACCATGAAGGGCTGGACGCCCAGGTCGATGAGCCGGCCAATGGCGGTCACGGTGTCGTTGGCGTGCAAGGTGCTGAACACCATGTGTCCGGTTTGCGCGGCCTGGCAAGCGATCTCCGCGGTTTCCTGATCGCGGATTTCGCCGATCATGATGACATCGGGATCCTGCCGCAAGATGCTGCGCAATTCCGAGGCAAAAGTCTTGCCCGCCTTGGGATTGATTTCGATTTGCGTCACATGGGTTAGCTGGTACTCGACCGGGTTTTCAACGGTAATAATGTTGAGCTGAAAGCGGTCGATTTCGTTCAGTCCCGCATAGAGCGTGGTGCTCTTGCCGGCGCCGGTCGGGCCGCACACGATGAGCATGCCGTGCGGCTGAGTGACCAGGCCATGAATCTGCTCGCGCATCTTGTCGCGCATGCCGAGCTGCGTCAGATCGACGATCTGCTGCGACTTGTCGAGGATGCGCATGACCATTTTCTCGCCGGCGACGCTGCCCGCGGTGGCGACGCGGAAATCCGCGAGCCGATCTTCGACCTGGGCGGAAAAGCTGCCGTCCTGAGGCTTGCGCTTTTCCGCGATGTCCATATTGCTGAGGACCTTGAAGATGTTGATGACCGCGTCGCCCATGGCCCGGCTGAAGGGCGTGGCGGCGACAAGTATGCCGTCGATGCGGATGCGAACCGACATTTCCTCGCGGGTCGGCTCCAAGTGAATGTCGGTGGCGCGGCGCTTCACGGCCTCATAGACCATTTCTTGAGCGCCTTTGTATCCCTTGGAGTCTTGCGCACGTTTGACGCGCGTCGGATCCTCGTTTTTCTGGTCCACGCTTCGGCCAATGAAACGCACCGGCACGCCCGCCGCTTTTTGTCCTGCTTCTTTCTTGCCGCGGCGCAACAGGCGCGCCAACAAATCGCGGAGATGCTTTTCGGAAAAGACACGCTCGTCCGGGCCCACTTTCTTGTTGCGCAAGTTCACATAGGAAAAGCCCGCGGCCGCGAACAGGATTGCGAACGAGAGAAATCCAAGCCAGAAGGACGGCAGTATCCAGATGGCAGCCAACCCGCCCAAGCCGGCGGCCAGCATCAGCGGATTCCAGGTTTCGGTGGGCAGTCTCAACTCGCGGGCATCTTGATCGACCCAACCGCAGGCCGCGACCCAGCAGACGTAGCCCAACACCAGGAGAATGAGCTTGACGGGACTGTAGTAGAATCCTTCGCCGCGCGGAAAGGTCGGCGCCGCCCACAGCAGCTGGTCCTCGGCGAGAACCAAGGCCAGGGCGACAACGGCGAGCAGCGGTTCTTTCTGGCTACCCTTCATGAGCTTTGGCAAAAGCAAAGCGGCGAAGCCCGCCGGCCCCACCGCTGCATGATACAATCGTCTCGCGGAGCAATACGAAGACTCCGGCTAGAGAATACCCGGCGCCGACACCTTGATGCCTTTGAGGTACATCTTGAGCTGATCGGGGTTCGGCGACACTTCCAGCGCGATCGCGCGATCCACGTCGCCGCGTTCGACCAACTGCTTGAGGTTTTCGTTAAAATCGATCATGCCTTCCAAGTAGCCGATACGGATGGCGTCGGGTATCTTTTTGTCCTCGCCCTTGGAGATCAACTCGCGAATCGTTGGGTTGACGATCATGATTTCGTTGGTGGGCACGCGGCTGACGCCGGGCTTGATGCTTTTGATGAGCTTTTGCGCCACAACCGACTTCAAGTTGTTGGCCATCGCCTGCCGGATGGCGATATGCTTGTCCGGCGGGAACAAGTCAAGAATGCGGTTGATCGTTGTCGCCGAGCTGGAGGCGTGGATGGTGCCGAACACCAGGTGGCCTGTTTCCGCGGCGTGAATGGCGGCCTCAAAGGTGTCGACGTCGCGCAACTCGCCGACCAGGATGACGTCAGGATCTTGACGGACCGCGTCCTTAAGTGCCTTGTGCCAGTCGCGGGAATCGAGGCCGATCTCGCGCTGATTGATGTAGGCCTTGCGGTCGGTAAAAACGAATTCGATGGGGTCTTCGATGGTAAGAATGTGCAACGGCTCGCGGGCGTTGATGTAATCGAGCATGGAAGCGATGGTCGTGCTTTTGCCGCTGCCCGTGACGCCGGCCAAGATCACCATGCCTTCGCTGTAGTGGCACAGTTTTTCGATGCTTTCAGGCAGCCCAAGTGTTTTGAAGTCGGGGATGACGTTGTTGACACGCCTCGACACCAGCGACAGCCGACCGCGCTGCTTGAACAAGCTGACGCGGAATCGGCCTTCATCGTTGCCCACCACCCAGGAAAAGTCCACGCCGCCTTCGTCTTCAAGGATATTCCGGTGCCGTTCCTTCAATATGGGGAAAAACAACCGCTCCATGTCCTCGTGGGTCAGCGGCCGCATCTGCGTGCGCACGATGTCGCCCTTGAGACGCATCATCGGCGGCTGGCCTACCTTCAAGTGCAAGTCCGACGCCTGATGCTTCATGACCAGGCGAAAGAGCTTGTTCACTTCCGGCTCTTTTTTGATCTCCGGGTGCACCGGTTCCATGATTTCAATGGCTTCTTCCACTTCAGATATGGCCATAACGATCTCCACAGGAGCATTGCTCAAACGATCCGCACCGGCACGCCGCGCTGGTGAAGGTACTCTTTGGTGGCGCGAATGCCGTATTCATTGTAATGAAAAATGCTGGCGGCCAAGGCGGCATCCGCTTTGCCGTCCGTCAAAGCCCGAAACAAATGCTCGGGCGCGCCCGCGCCGCCGCTGGCCACCACCGGGATGTGGACTGCCTCCGACACGGCCCGCGTCATCTCCAGATCATACCCGGCTTTGGTGCCGTCCGCATCCATAGAAGTCAAAACAATCTCGCCGGCGCCCAATTCCTCGACCTTCTGCGCCCAAGCCACTGCTTCCAGCCCGGTTGGGACCCGCCCGCCGTTGATATGCACTTCCCAAAGGATGTCGCCGTTGCGGCGCACGCGGCGCGGATCGATGTTCACCACGGTGGCGCAGCGTCCAAACTTCAAGGCCACGTCGACGACCACCTGCGGGTTTTTGACCGCCGCCGAATTGATGCTCACCTTTTCCGCGCCCGCTTGAATGAGCCGGGTCGCGTCCTCTAAGGTGCGAATGCCGCCGCCCACCGTAAACGGCATGAAGATCTGCTCGGAGACGCGCCGCACCACGTCGAGCATGATGTCGCGGCCTTCGTGACTGGCGCTGATGTCGAGGAAGACCAGCTCATCCGCTCCTTCGTCCTCGTAGCGCCGGGCCACCTCAACGGGATCGCCGGCGTCGCGCAAGTTGACGAAGTTGGTCCCCTTGACCACGCGGCCGCGGTCCACGTCGAGACAGGGAATGATTCGCTTCGTGAGCAACGAGACTTGGCCCCTGAAAAACCTGTCCTTCCAATCTAAACAGGTAGGGGACCAGGGTCAACGGTTCGTCGCCGGAGAGCGGCCAGGGATGAAAACGAGAAGTAGGACGGCTCTCCAGGGCCGTCCCTTCGTTCCGGTCGAAGAGGACGGGCCTGGAGACCCGTCCTACAAGTAGGTCGGACATTCCTGTCCGACGACGGGCAAGAATGCCCGTCTACAAGTAGGGTCGGAGAGAGCAGTGGAGAAAAAAAACAGAGGCCCCACCGAGCCGAAGCGCGAATGAGAACCTCTGTCTCGGTGGAGGATGCCGCTCCGTCGTGGAGCCGTCTTCGCCCAGCTACCGAGTTCGCGGGCGAGAATGAAGGATGATCTGGGGAAATAATGGCTTGGGGTTAGAGGGGAGGCAATGCCCGCGGAAAAGTAGACTCACGCTCCACGCGGGTTCACCTGTCTACACGAGGAGTGTACTGTCTACTTTCGCCGGCTGGGCTAATCACTCGATCCATTGGCGACCACCCACAGCATGTACGCGATTCGTTCGCGCAGTGTCCGCTGCTTGTGAATCAGGCGTTCATGGTAGGAGCGCCAGCCGTAGAACAGGGTTGCGACCGCCAAAGCGGCCACGCCACAGACAACCGTGGGAGGCATGGCTTTCTCTCTTCTCTTGGACGGGATGGTCTTGTTGTTCCTTGCCAAAATCTAGCTTCCTTTTTCCAGAGAGGCAACCTTTACGGGGGATGATTTTTACGATTAAACAGTGCATGGCCGCTTGCCCCAAGCGCAAACACGCGCTCCCACACGCCCATCCGAGATTCTAGCGGCGACTAACATTGGCCAGTGGTGAGCGGCCGCGGTACAAAAACATCGCATGTTGGAATCCGCCAGTCTGCTCTTAAAACCTTGGTCCCCCTTGGACTCGTTGGCGTGGACCGATGCCAAACCCCAAGGCGCCCTTTGGACGCGAACGATCGTCGATCCGGCGACCGACCAGCCGCTGGGATTCGCGAGTTGGGACAGGCCGGGCCGGCGCGGACTTCTTTTTCCGCTTGCCGGCAAAGCGGTGCGCGTATTCGAAACCGAGGACGCCTCGCTGCTCATGAGCATGCGCCGTCCGTGGGGCTTGTGGCGCATGTGGGAGATCATCGACGCCGAGGAGCACTGGATCGGCAGCCTCTACGCCGACGTGCTCTTCGACCGCAGTGGCGCTCGATTGGCACGCTGGCAACAGAGCGGCGACAGCGGTGAGAACGCCTGGGTCGGCGAGCGCGGCCTGGAGCTGGCTTCGTGGCAAACTATCGCCGGCCAAGACATGATCTTTCGCTTCGGGGAAACGCAAGAGGACAACCCCTTCTTGCGGATGGCCACCCTTGCGGGCGTATTGCTGATGCCGCCCTGGCCGGTTTGAAACGCAGACAGCGCCGAGAACGCGGAGAAAAAGACATGTGGAATTGAGAAACTAATGCCAAGCACTCCCGCGATTCCTGTTCGTCCGAAGCCGCGCAGCGAGGGTTAATAACACAGGAGCAACATCATGAAACTCGGCTTGATCAATTCCGCCTGGGCCCAATCCGGCCGCGACACCGCATTCGGCATCCGCATGACCAAGGAGATCGGCTTCGACACTATCGACATCTTCGCCGACCCCCTGGACATCGACGTCAAGGAGCGCCGGCTTATCAAGCGCGAATGCGACAAGGCCGGCTTGCCCATCGTCAGCATCGCCTGCGTTGCGGTCGGCCTCATTGACTTCAATCCGAGCGTACAACGGTTTCACTTGCAACGCTCGAAGGCCTATCTCGATCTGGCGTATGAATACGAAGCGAACAACGTGTTGCTCGTGATCGGCGAATACATCTGGGAGCAGCAGGTCATTCCTCCAAAGGAGCAATGGCAAACCGGTGTCTCGAATCTGCGCGAGCTGGGCAAATACGCCGAAGGCTTGGGCGTGCAAATCGCGCTGGAGCTGGAGCCGTTCAAGCTGTCGCTTGTCAACAATGTGGATACCATGGTGCGCTTCATCGACGATGTGAATCATCCGGCCGTTCGCGCCAACATCGATGTTTCGCACTTGCAGCTTTCCAAAACCGCTCCGGAGGAATTGCGCCGGCTCAAGGGCAAAGCCATCCACGTCCACCTCAGCGATTGCGACGGCAAAGTGCACGGCGACCTGCCTCCCGGCCGCGGCGTCGTCAACTTCGGCCCCTACCTCCGCGAGATTAAGGCTCTGGGCATCGACGGTGCCCTCAGCATCGAACTGGAGTACGCGCCGCAGCCAGACAAGATTGTCGACTGGGTCCGGGAAGCTTATGAGGCCACGAATAAACTAATGCAAGAAGCGGGCCTGCGCGGCTAATTGGAAGGCTTGAGTCGAGCATGAGGCTATGGGCCTTGTTCGCTACCGCAAGGAACCAGACACAGGAGCACGTCCATGGGCACGGCATCTCAGCCGACGCCGCAGCCGCGCGACGAGTGGAAAGAGCGTCTGCAGAATGAGCTGAAAAAAGGCCGGCCGCGGCGTTGGCGGATCGTTTTCGTCGTGCTGGCCGCCGCGGCAGCGGTGGCGGCATTGGTATTGTGGCTGATGTCCCCCGGCGCTGAGCTGCCGCGTCTGGCCATGGTGGCGTTCGACGAGTTGTCGCCGCGCGGCGGAGAAGTCCAATTGCAGGCCCGGCTCGAGCTTGCCGAACCGGGGACGCGGCGCTTGCAGGGGTTGGACATACACTTTGTCGACGGTAAGATCGTCGTTAACCCCAAAGACGATCCCAAGAAAGTCACGGTGAAGTCAGGGCCGGGCGGCGAGGCTTCGTGCCCGTGGACTTTCCCCGGCGACACCGAGTCGGCGGAATTCGTGGCCCGGCACGTGGGCGACAAGCATCGGCCCCCGGCCGAAGACCGCGCCCTTGTGTACATGCCGCCGCTGGCCGCGCCCATTTGCCTCGTGCAAATCGAGGAGACGCTGACGCAGGCCGGCGAAGAGAATTGGCGCAAAGACAACCTGCTTGACATCCAGGCTGTTGCCCAGTCCGGGACCACCCTCCAGATGCTGAAGAAGAAGGGCCATCAAATCGTCTATCTCGCTTTGGGAGCGGATCGCCCGCTCGGCTACCAGAAAATGCGTGGCTGGATTCGCCATCAGCAAACGCAGCCGGCCGGCTTTCCACCCGGACCCGTCCTGGGGCGGTTCGCGTCGGCGCAGGATCAGGGCAGCAAGGCCTGGCAAAGGGCAGCGGAGCAGGTCAAGGAGCAGTTTCCAGAGGAAAAAGCGCGGCCGCACATCGCCATTGCCGGCACCATTGATGTGGCCCAGCAACTGCACGCCGCGGGGATAAGAGTCTACTATCTAGGCGATGGGCGCGACCTTCCCGGCGACGTGCGCCGCGCCCCGAACTGGCCAGAACTGCGGCTGATGCTCGAAAGGTAAATCAACTCAGGGGTTTTCGCACACGATTTGCAAGTGCCTCGTATCGTAACATCCTAGGAAACAATGACTTGTGTATCGACGATAGGTACTAACCATTAGATGGATTGCATCGCATGTGTGTGTATGTGCAATGCAATCCATCCTAAAGCCACCTCACTTCGCCGGCACAGAACTGGTTTTGTCCGCAGAGGGGAAATTCGAGGGCAATGGGATGGAGACTTTGCCTGTGGCGGCCCATTCCGTGCCGCGCAACAACGTGGCTACGAAACCGACGCAGCGCATGCCGACAAGATCATGGCCCATCGGCGTGTGGAAGACACGGCCTTTGCCATAGCTGATGGTGAAGATCATGGGTTCGTGCACGCCGGTGCCCTTGCCGCCCGGGGCGTAGCCGGTGGCGAGCACGTGCACATTTTCGATTGGCCCGCGCAGATTATCGTAAAGTTCATCTTGGGCGTGCATCCATTCGAGCGGCATGCCTTTGGTCACGGGGTGGTTCGGGTCGCGCACGACGATCTTGAATGGGCCGGTATAGCGATGGCCGGTGCCCAGGTCCTGGCCTGCTTCAACGAGAATGGGTTTGCCCGCATCGTCGTACTTGAGCCGCTTGCCGTACGACTTGCCGCGCCAGCCCATGCCGATCATCAAGTCGTATTCTGTCCATTTCTCAAAGGAGTTGTTAGCGGCGTGGACGATGACCAGGCCGATGCGGCCGGACTTGAGGGCGTCTACAAGCTCTGTGTTGAACTCCTTGGGCCAGCTGCCGCCGTTGTAGTTGCTGACAATCACGTCGTACTTGCGCAAGTCCGGCGGGAAATTGACGTTCTTCAGGCCTTCGTAGCGTTTGTCTTTCGGATTGATGTTCGTGGAATAGTCGACGGTGAAACGATTGGAATCCTCGAGCGTTTGTTTCAGGAAAGGGGAGGTGGCCTCCCATTTGTGATTGTTTTGGCCGTCGAGAAGGACCAGCCGGATTTTTCTATCGCCGGCGGCAACGGCTGAAGCGGAAAAGGCGACGACCAGCAAGGTGCAAACCAGGTGTTTCTTCTTCATGGCAGTTCTCGCGAGGAAGGAACGGCAAACACCGAGGCACGAAAGACAGAGAGAAATCATGGAAAGCAAAAATGCGCCGACAGATACACCACGCCGGCTCTTGTTCTTTCGATGATTTCTCTGTGACTTTGTGCCTTGTGGTAAGTGCGTCGCGTTAGAAGGCGCGCAAAGGTCTTACTTGACCATCTCCTTGAGGGCCTTCAAGGCCAGACACTTCACCACAGTGCGCTTGGGTTTTGCCTTGATCATCATCGGCTCGCCGGTTGCCGGATTGCGGCCCGGACGCGCGGGCGTGGCCGGTTTCTCGACACGCTTGATCTTGAGCAGGCCGGGCAGCGTGAAGATGCCGGGGCCCTTCTTGCTGATTTGACTGTGAATGAAATTGACCATCTCATCAAACACCGCTGCCACTTGCTTGCGGGACAAGCCGGTCTTGTCGGCCAGCTCGGAGAAGATAGTGCTCTTGGTCGCCGCCTTCACCTTGTTCATTGATCTGCCCTCAGAGAGCTGTGGTTTCCTTCGGACTTAATGTCCACTTCAAGAGGGCAGGTTAGAAACAGCAACGACGATTGTCAATCAAAAAAAATCACAAAATAGCGGATTTTTCGCGTTTTTTGCAGCTGACGATTCGGGATACTAACCACAGAGACACAGAGTCACAGAGAAGAAATGAAATGGGAGAAGGCGGATTCACTCTTTTGACTTTGTGATGTCCTCTGTGTCTCTGTGGTTCCCATCTAACCTGAGGAAGCGAGCAAATGAAGGCGGTGGTTTTCGAACGATTCGGCAATCCGGATGAGGTGCTGCAGGTGCGCGATGCGCCGGAGCCGACGCCGGGCAAGAACCAGGTGCGCGTCCGCATGCGCGCCAGCCCGGTGAATCCTTCCGACCTCTTGGTGGTGCGCGGACAGTATGGCCGCCTGCCTTCGCTGCCCGCGACGCCTGGGTTTGAAGGCGTCGGCGTCATCGACGCGCTCGGCGGCGGACTGCTCAAGTATCTGCGCGGCTTGCGGCCCGGCCGCCGCGTCGCCGTGCTTAACGGTCCCGGCGGCAACTGGCAAGAAAAAGTCGTTGTCTCCGCACGCCACGTCGTGCCATTGCCGGACGACGTGGCTGACGAGCAAGGCGCTTCTTTCTTCGTCAATCCCGCGACCGCCCTCGTCATGACGCGGCGCGTGCTCGCCGTGCCCAAAGGCGGCTGGCTGCTGCAAACGGCGGCCGCGAGCGCGCTGGGCCGCATGATCATCCGCCTGGGCAAGTTCGACGGTTTTCGCACAATCAATCTCGTGCGCCGGCGCGAACAGGCCGATGAGCTTCGCGCCCTGGGCGCCGACGAGGTCCTATCCACGCAAGCCGACGATGTGGTATCCAAAGTGAAGGCGTTCACCGGGGGCGAAGGCGTTCGCTATGCCGTCGATGCCGTGGGCGCTGATACGGGACTCACCGCCGTCCGCTGTCTGGGCTCAGGCGGACGCTTGCTCGTTTATGGCACACTGGCCGGCCAACCGATTCCGCTTGATCCGCGCCTGCTCATCGCCGGCCAAAAGC
>JAKEHV010000311.1 GCA_022614915.1 Gemmataceae bacterium
CCGCCCAGTTCCCAAGAACCGCCAGCGCCCAGGCGGTTTTTCAGCAGGCTCATGTCGCTTTTCAGCCAGGTGTAGCCCAGACCCGCATGTGGCGCAACGCGCAGGTCATAGGCCTTGAACTCGTCCGCTTCGAGCGTGTTGGAAAAGAACAGGCTCCAGGGCGACTGCGGCATCAAGAGCTCGAAGCGTGAATTCAGGAGGCCGCGGTTCTCCGAGCGGATGGAGTTGGCGTTGGCAATCGAGTAGATGCCGTCGGTCTTGAAGATCCAATCTTTGGTTTCGCGCTTGGCGTAGCCGCCCCAGCGCGTGCGAAAGTTGTCACTGTTGCCCTGGCTGCCGTTGAGCCCGAATTCGACGCCGCCGGTCCAAAGCCGAGGCCGCGGCAGGGGATGATCGAAGATCAACGGCGGCAGCGATTGGATGAGGACCGGCGCTTCTTGCGCGGCCGCCTAAGAACAGACCAATAGCAACATGGGTGTCCACTTCATGGTGTTCCCAGCCCAGATTCATGGTTTCGCGTTCGCGCCGTCGAGCATGCGAGATAACCCAAGCTTGAGCTCTTGGCAAGCCGGATAAATGGACGACGGCGCTCGCGCGCCGCGCAAGTTTTCGCTTGTCGCCCGTTTCTTTTCCGTCCTACCCGTCAACTTTGCTTGTTCGAAATTGCCCGGTCGCTTAAGATTCCCCTTAGAGACGGAATTCGCCCATGTTGCGCGACTTCTCTTTCACCACTCGTCCCAAGCCGCACGGAGGTAGCCCCATGCGACGCGTTCTTTCCATCGTGCTTATCCTCGGTATGTGTGTTGTCATCGTCGCCGGCTGTTCCCAGCAAGCGCCCTCCAAGAACGGCCCGGGCGTCAAACCGCCCATGGTCGCGATCGAGCCGCAAAACAAGAACGGCGACGGGCCGGTCGCCAAGCAGGATCCCACCGCGCCCCCCATGCCGCATCCGGACGACAAGCAAGAGAAGTACGAAACCGCGCTCGCCGAGGCGCTGACGCTAATGGCGGAGCAAAAACTGCCGCAAGCGCTTGTTGCGTTGGAGACGGCCCGTTCTTTCGCCGACACCGAGTTCATCAAAGGGGAAATTGCCAAGGTCAAAAGCCGCATCGACCAGGACGAGTCGGCGAAGAAAACCGTGCAAGACATTGAGACCGTTCTGGAGCAGGGCAAAGCGGCCGACGCCGCCAAGCTTGCCCAAGACGCGCTGCGCGAGTTCGGCGACGGCGCTGCCGCCGACCGCCTCATCAAACTGCGCTTGGAGGCCGAGGCATTGCAAGGCGCGTTGAAGCCGGAGGAAGCCGCCGCAAGGTTTGCCCGCTTCAGTGTGGAAGCCGAGGCGGCCCTAAAAGAGAAGAATTTGCGTGCGGCGGCCTTGGCCTTCGAGCAAGCACTTCAGGTCAAGGACGACCCGCGGCTGCGCGAGCAACTGGCTGGCGTGCGCGCCGCATTGGACAAATACGACAGCCTACGCAAGAAAGCCGCGCAAGAGCGCAAAGACCCGGCCCAGCTCGAGGACGCACTCGCCGCCTTGCAGGAAGCCGCCAAGGAGTGGGACACGCTGCAGATACGCCAGGAGATCGACGAATGCACGCTGGCCTTGCAGAAACGCCGCGAAAACGTCAGCGTCGCCGACTTCGAAATCCGCGGCGACATCGGTTTGGCCGAAGCGGGCCGCACCTTTGCCGAAGAAATGTTGCCGCATTTCAAGGCGAAGTTCGACCTGGTCGAGCGCGGCCAGGTTTCCGCCGTGATTCAAGAGCTCAAGTTTGACCCTCGTTTCCTGGACGATCCCGAGCAGCAGCGCGAATTGGGCAAGGTCGCCAAGGTGCGCTATCTTGTCTTGGGCAGTGTGTCGCGCCTCGCAGGCATCACGGTGAATGCGCGGCTGGTCGATGTACGCACCGGCCTCATCGTGCAAACGGGCAAGGTTTCCGCGCCGACAGCGGAGCAAGCGGTCGCCGCGTTGCCCGAATTGGCCAAGCAGCTTTTGATGTCGGATGAAGAAAAACTGGCCTGGGAACAGCAACAACTGCAATTGGCGAAGCGGCCTGAGTTGCCGCCGGAAGACGCGCCGTTGCCGCCCGCGCCCCAAGCGCCCGGCGCGGACTTGCCCCCGCCGCCCGAAGTTGTTGAGGTCGTGCCGCCGCCCGAATTCGGCGGCCTGAGGCTCGACGCCTTCGCCAATCTGCCGCCGCCGCCGCCGCTCGGCGGACCGCCGCCGGCCTTGGTGGTCGGCGCAGCCGATGTCCGGGTCAAGCATCGCCTGTTGCACGCCGTGCTGCACCTGGGCGACAACCATTTTCGCCGCGGCCACTATCGCGAAGCGCACCGGCATTTCGAATTCGCCTTGCAAATCGCGCCGGGACATTTCGACGTCGGCTTGCGCATCGCCCGCGTCCGGCCGCTATTGCCGCCGCCCCCGGTGGTCGTGGTCCAGCCGGTTGTGATTCTGCCGCCGCGCGACCGCGTCGCCATACTCAACTTCCTGGTCGCGGGTGATCCGCGCGTCGTGCCGCCGGCGCTCGGCTCGTTGGCCGCCTATCACCTGACGCCGTATTTCCGCGCCCACTACGACGTGGTCGATCCGGGCGAAGTCTACTGGTATATGGCGCGCATGGGCATGACTTTGCACGACCTCATGGTCGACCCCAGCGCGCGGCGCTGGCTGGGACGAGCTTTGGGGGTGCGCTACTTTGTCCTGGGCACGTTACACGAAACCGCCAGCTTCGACGCCAACATCTACATGCTCGACGCCGAGTTCGGCTTCCTGCATGGCTCGGCGCGCACGCACGTGCGCAGTCCCTTTGAGCTAAGGCTGCGGCTGCCCGAGCTCGCGCGCCTGGTCATGATGAGCCCCGCTGACCGCGCCCGCATCCTGGCCGATGCGCAACGCTTCGACTTGCTCCTCGTCAGGGGCCGGCAACACATGGATCGTGACGAATTCAGCGTTGCCATCACGGTTTTTGAAGATGCACTGCGCCTGCGCCCCGGCAATGTCGAAGTACTCCTTTTCTTGAACCGGTCGCGCGTCTCGGCCCGGCAACTCGCTTGGGCCGAACAGCGCCGCCAGCACTACCTCAGGCAAAGGGCGCTCGAAGAGGAAGCCCGTCGGCGCCAATGGGAGTTGGCCCGCGCCGCCGAGTTGGCCCGGTTCCATGGACCCGCGACCGTGGTCATTGTCGAGGATCAACGCCGGCATGCGCAGACAGTGCTCGTGTCGCAGGCGCGGCTCGCGGTCAAGACCAAGAACTTCTCGTTCGCCATCAGCACCTTCGAAAGTGCGCTTCGGGTCGCCCCGCCGCGCGATGAGATTTACCAGGAACTCGCATTCGTCCGCGTTGAATCGGAAAAAGCCGCCCGCTTGCGCGCCGCGGAAGCGGCGGCCGTGCACGAGGCCGCACTGCGCAAACAGCGTGAACAAGAATTGCTACAGGCGCGCCTGGCCCTCGAGGCGGAGCAGAAACGCGCCGCCCTGCAACTGGCCCTTCAGCAAAAAGCGCAACTCGAACGCGATCAGGGCGTCTACCAGCGCTCCTTCGACGAAGCGCAACGCCTCTTGGCCCGCGGCGACTACGACACCGCCATCGGCGTTTTGCAATTGGCCCGGCCGCAGGCGCAAGCCCTCGGCAAAACCGATGTGCTCGAAGCCTTGCTGCAGCACGCGGTCGTCGAGCAGGCCAAGAAGACCGCGCTGGCCAAGGGCGACACCGAGCGCAAAGAATTGGAGGCCAAGCTCGCTCTGGAACGCGAGCGCCGCAAGCAAGCCGAGCTGGACGCCAAGCGCAATCGCGACCTCTATCAACAAGCGCTCGGCTTAGCGCAAAAGGCGCTGGCCGCCGGCAACTTCGATGTGGCTCAAACTCACTTCCAGCAAGCGGGCAAAGTCTTTCAGACGGACGAAGTCCTGAGCGGCTTGCGTAAGGTGGACCTGGGGCGTGCCGATCTGGAAAAAGTGAAGAAGAAGGCAGCCGACGAGCAGCAAAAGAGCGCACGCGTACAGAAACTGCTCCAGGCGGGCAATGCCGCCCTCGCCGCCCAAAAATTCCAGGACGCGGTCGACGATTTGTCACAAGCCAAGAAGCTCGCGCCCGACAACCTCGAAGTGCTGACTGCGCTCACCAAAGCGGAGCAGTCGCGCGACAAAGCCGTCGCCGACGCCCTGCGCAAAGGCGAGGAGAAGCAGCGTCAGGCGAACTTCCAAAAGTTCTTGAAGAGCGGCCAGGAAAACCTGACTGGCAAGCAATACGACGCCGCCGTTCTCAGTCTGACCGAAGCGCTCAGGTTGAGCCCCGACGATGCGACGGCCAAGGACCTGCTCGCGCGGGCGCAGAAGGGGCAGCAATCCGTCGTCGCCGACGCCAAGTCGAAAGAGGAAGCCAAGAAGAAAGCGGAAGCCTACCAAAAGCTGTTCACCGACGGCCGCTTGGCGCTCCAGGCCAAGCGCTATGACGATGCCATCCAGGCGTTTTCGCAAGCGCAGAAGATTCTGCCCGGCGACAAAGCAGCGCAGGATTTCCTTAGCGATGCCCAGGCCAAAAAGAAAGCGGCCGAAGACGCCGTCGCCGCTGAAGCGAAGAAGCGCGCCGAGGACTTGCAGCGCGCTGCCGATGTGAAAAAACACCTGGACCAGGCCCGCACCGCGCTGGCGGCCAACAAACTCGCCGATGCGGATAAAGCGCTCAAGCTCGCGGCCAAGCTCGAGCCGAAAGATCAAGCGGTCCTAAGCCTCGTCGGCCAACTGTTGACCAAGCAAAAGGAGCAAGACGCCGCCCTCGCTTTGCAAAAGAAGCGCCTGGAGCAGCATCAGCTCTTGTTAGGCTCGGCCAAGAAAGCGTTCGACGCCAAGCGCTTGGACGACGCGCTCAAGTTTGCCAGTGAAGCTAACGCGCTCGTGCCCGACGACAAGGCTGGCATGGAGCTCTTACGGCTGACGCAGAAGGCGCTCGCGCAGGCCAAAACCGCCGAAGAGGCGGCCCAGAAGCAAAAAGAGGAGCAAGCGCGCTCGGCCAAGCTCAAAGGTCTCTTGGAAGAGGCGCGCACGGCGCTGAAGGGCAGCAATTTCGACGCTGCCGCCAAGGCCCTGGCGCAAGCGCAGCAAATGGCGCCCAAGGACGCCGCCGTTCTGGCTGGTCTGCGCGACCTCGACGCCGCTCGGGCCGCCGCCGGTGACGCCGCGAAAAAGCTCGCCGCCTTCCAGCAAGCGTTCGGCGCGGGCCAAAAGGCGTTCCTGGGCAAAGACTATCCGGCCGCGGTCAAGTCGCTGACGGAAGCCGTGAAGCTGAACCCGAGCGACACCAAGGCCGCCCAGCTTTTGCAACAAGCGCAAAAGGCCCTCGCCGATGCGGCCAAGATGCAAGAGGACCTCAAAAAGAAGCAGAAGGAAGAGCTGGCCCGCAAAGACGATTACCAAAAACTAATGAAGCAAGCGGGCGCGGCCATGAACGCCAAGCAGTTCGCCGACGCGCAGAAGGCCTACGGCGCGGCGCTCAAGCTCTACCCGAGCGACCCATCAGCGCTGGCCGGCCAGCGCGACGCCACCCAGGCCCTCGACGCGGCCAAGAAACAGCCGCCCAAAGACACCAAACCCAAAGATGACAAACCCAAGGACGAGAAACCCAAGGACGTGAAGAAAGATCCGCCGAAAGATACCAAGCCCAAGGAAGTGAAAAAAGACCCCGGCCCCGCGTTCAGCGCCGCCATGCAAAAGGCGCTGGTCTTGGAGAAACAAAAGAAGTATGAGGAGGCCTGGAAGTCTTTCGAAGCCGCCCTCAAGCTCGATCCGGACGACGCCAAGGCCAAGGACGGCGCCAAACGCAATGAGCTGGCCCACCGCACTTTAGAGGGCCAGAAGTTTCTGGATCAAGGCAAGTTCGCCGAGGCCGTCCGCGAATTCGAAGCCGCGCTTAGAATCGCGCCGAAAAACCCGACGCTCATGAAGCTGCTCGAAAGGGCGAAGCAGAAGAAGAAATGACGCTTCAGACAAGTACGAATTGGCGGCCCAGCGGGGAACTACGCAATCCTGTGCTGCCGGGTTTACTGTGTCCGGCCGTTGTTTTATGATGAACAACGAAGTCAAAGTCAGTACCAAGGACTCATGCAATGCCGTCCACGAAACGATCGAACCACCCAAACGGTCGCGCAAAAAGCGAGCTTGAAGAATTGAAACGCGAGAACCGGGAACTGCGCAAGCAGCTCAAGGATTCCGAGAAGCGTTACCGCCGCGCCGTCCAAGCCTGGGCCAAAGAGCAGATAACAAGAAAGGACCTGGACCGCTGGGAGCGCGAAATCAAGAAGGGCGCCAAGGGCGGCTCGCTCACCGACCTCATCCACGAACTTGAAATGGAAAACTAGCGCCGCTATGCTCTTCGGACATGGACCGCCCTTTCGAAGTCGTGTATTTCCAATCGGCTCTGGATGAGTTTCGCGAACTTTACCACCGCGCCAAGGTCGCCGGCGTCGAACAACAAGTCTTGGAGGCCGGCAAAGAAATCGACAAGCAACTTCGACTTGATCCGATCGGTTTCGGCGATCCAGTTTATCCGCTGCGAGGCCTCAATTTGCAGGTGTTTGGTCGAGCCATCTCACCAGTCTTTGTCCATTACGCGATCCACGAGAGCGAATGTGTCGTATTCGTCTCGGGCTTCCGTGCGGCGCCTGGATTAGACATTTGACCGAAGGATTATGAAAAGAGGTTAGGCCGAAGCTGAACGAAGACTGGTTCCGATTGATTGCCAGCGTCCATCTCGCGGAATCTCGTATCGTGCCAGCAATGCTCCGGGTATGTTGGGTGCCATGACTCCAGGTGCCGGAATTTGGATTGTCCTTTCCCTGTCGTGTTGCGCGGGGCAACCCGCAGCGCAGTCCGCCGAGCACGTAGATCATGAAGGCGCACCGTTGTCGGCGGAGGCTATTGCGCGCGTCGGCTCGTCACGGTTGCGGCACGCTGCGGAGATAAGCGGCCTTGCGTATTCCCCAGACGGGAAGACAATCGCGAGCATTGACCGAGACGGCGTACTCTGTCTCTGGGACTCGGACAGCGGCAAGTTGCGCAATCGTTTCACCGCCAAAGCTCATCACCCCGATGCCTTGGCATATCGGCACAAAGGCGCGGAACTGGCCGTCTTCGGTATGGATAGCTGCCGTCGCTTTGACGCACGAACTGGCAAGGAAGTCGCAAGTTTCAAAGTGACCATGGGCAACATCGCGCCGCGCGGCTGGTTTGGGCCGAACGCCGTTACGCTCGCGGTCGGCGGCAGCAACGACTTGCGCCTGTATGATGTGGACACGGGCAAAGAGCTTTTTGAATGGAGGCTGAAAGGCAGCCTCGTCACCGGCGCGGCTTTTTCGGCAGACGGCAAAATGGTCGGCGCGACAAGCAACGACGACAAAACGATTGAATTCTTCGACACGATGACTGGAAAGGCGCTATTTGAATTGCAGGAATTCACCGTTCCCGGACTATTGGCTTTTTCACCGGACGGCGGCAGGCTGCTCGTTGGCGCCTATTCCGGAGACATTAGTCAGTGGAACGTCGCTACCGGGGAACTCCTTCCGGCGTCGGCAACCCCTCCATTTTGGTCCGTGGAATTTCGCGACAACGGCCGGTGGCTGCTCATGGGCGGAGATTCCTTTGAATTGTGGGATTGGAAAACCGGCAAGCGCGTGCTGCGTTACGCGGATTACGATTGTGAGTACCGTAGTCAAGCGAGCATGTCGACGGACGGCAAATGGCTTGCTCACCCGCGGGCTGGTGGAGCAATCGATCTGATTGATTTCAAGGGCCAACAAAAGAAACAATTGGCCGGCCATGAAATGAGATGCTCCTTGGTGCGCTTTTCACCGGACGGCAGCACGCTGTTCTCGGCAGGCAAAGACAAAGCCGTCCGAGTGTGGGATCTGGAAAAAGACAAGCAGCGCTTCGAGTTAATGGGCCACGCCGACGTGCCGGACACGCTTGTCGCTTCGCCGGATGGCCGCTGGCTCTTGTCCTACACGCGGCTTTGGTTTAAGCGAAAAGACGCTGCTTTCCGCGTGTGGGACTTAAAGAGCGGCATGCTCCTGCACAAAGTGACGACGGAGGATTGGGCCTTTCAGTCATTTGCCTTTTCCCCGGACGGCCGGCGGCTGGCAGTCGGCGGCGGCGTCGGCAAAACGGACTTTATCAACGATCCCGGAATGGTTGTGCTCTTTGACGTCGAATCGATGCAAAAGAGAATAGAGCTGCGCGGACATGAGCGGCCGGTGGGCGTGCTTGCCTTCTCACCCGACGGTCGCTGTCTGGTGACCGCCGACGAGGACTGGCGAAAAAAGATCCCGTTTCGATACTGGGAGCTGGCGACCGGCCAGGAGCGGCATCGGTTCTTGGGGCATAGCGGCCACGTCAAGGCGCTGGCATTCTCCCCGGACGGCGCACTCATCGCCGCCGCCAGTCCGGACGCACCCGCCATTCTTTGGGACGTTTATGGCGTGCACTCCAAGAACCACGAGGCGGCTAAACCATGGCCGCCAGAGGACAAGAAAAAGTTGTGGGAAGCTCTTGGGGACGGCGACGCCGCGCGCGGCTTTCAAACGATTCGCCAGCTAGTGCGGAATGCAGATCAAGCGGTGGCGCTGTTGCGCGAGCATCTTAGGCCCGTTGCGGCGGTCGACGAAAAACTCGTGCGCCAGCAGCTGCGCGAGCTGGACAGCGAAAACTTCAACGTTCGCAATGCAGCCTTTTTGGAGTTGAAGAAGGTGGCTGGACAAGTCGAAGCACTGTTGGAGGAGGAGCACAAGCAAAACACGTCCTTGGAAACCCGCCGTCGTTTGGAAAGCCTGCTCGCCGAGGCACGCGCCCCTACTCCCAATCGCTTGCGGTTCTTGAGAGGCGTGGAGATTTTGGAACTGATCGGCGGTGATGCGGCAACTCACATTTTGGACACTCTCGCGAACGGGGCGCCTGCTGCGGGCGACACCCAGGAAGCTATGGACGCTCGGGACCGGATTCGAAAGCGAAAATGAAGTGGCGTCGCTGGTTTTCAAGCAGAAGTTAGCACTAACTTACAATTTAGTCGGTATGCCTATGCACGAGTTGGCAAGAACGGGGACTTTCTCAAGGAGCACTGAAGAACCCGGGGGTGAAGTGGACGTTTAGGGTGAGTGTGTGTATTGGAGGAGGGCGCAATGCAATTCATTAACCCCTTGTGCGGTAGAGACTTGCGGAAAGCACCTCAATTGCGCGCAACCCAACAGTCAGGGCCACTTTGTCGCTCCGAAACTTTGTCGCCCCGGAAAGCCGATTCGGTCTACAGCGTCCAGCCCTTGCGGTATTCTCGCCGCAGCCAGCGCTCGGCGTCTCGGTTGTTCGCGATGCGACCCGTTTTGGCGTCGTACTGGAACTTGATGTTGCCCGCGCGATAGGCGACGTTGCCCAATAGCACCGTTTCCGACAAGGCGCCGCTGTAGTCGAAGTTGCAGGTCGTCGCGCCGCCGCTCTGGATCGCGGTAAGCCATTCGCGGTGATGGCCGATCGAGCGGGCAATTGTGGGTTTGGGCGGCGTGAAGTCTTTGAAGCGATCTTCAGGTAAGAGGCGATAGGCGCCGTAGTTCGCGACCAGGTTGCCCTTTTCCCCTTCGAACAGGACTCCGGACGTGAAGCCGTTGTAAGTCACTTTGCCTTCCAGGTCGGGCCCGCGCTGGCCGTGGTACCAGGTAAGGTGCACGGGCGGCGCGTTGCCGCGCGCGGGATACTCGTACTCCACTTGCAATAGGTCCGGCATTTCGTTGTCACCCTTGTAGGTGACGCGGCCCTGCGCGGCGACCGTGGTTGGATGCCTGAGGTTTAAGGCCCAATGCGGCAAGTCCATGAAATGGCAGGCCATGTCCGCGAGCACGCCGCCGCCGTAATCCCACCACCAGCGCCAATCAAAGTGGACGCCGCGGGCGGACAGGCGATAGGGCGGAAACGACCGCAAGGGCGCAGGCCCAAGCCAGAGGTCGTAGTTGAGCCCCTGCGGCGGTTTCTGGTCGCGGTTCTCGGCCAAGTGCATGGCGTCCGGCCGCCGCTCGCACCAGACGTGAACGCGCCGCACCGGGCCGAGCGCTCCGGACTGCACGATCTCGACGACGCGGCGATAGTTGTCCCCGGCGTGAATCTGCGTGCCCATCTGCGTGACGACCTTGTTGCGGGCGGCGGCTTCCATCATCGCGCGCACCTCGTGCACCGAGTGGGCGAGCGGTTTTTCGCAATAGACATGCTTGCCCGCCCGCATGGCCAGCACCGCCGGGATCGCGTGATGGTGGTCGGGCGTCGCGATCAGCACGGCCTGGATGTCCTTCTGTTTTTCGAGCATTTGGCGATAGTCTTCGAAAAACGCCGCCTTGGGAAAGCGCTTGCGCACGCCGTCGGAGCGCGGCACATCGACATCGCACAACGCGACAATCTCCGCCAACCCTGATTTCTCCACTTCGTTCAAGTTCCACGTGCCCTGACCGTTGACGCCGACGATGGCGACACGGATGCGGTCGGCGGGTTGGACTTGCTCCTGGGCAGGAGCAACGCCCGCAAAGTATCCGGTGGCGGCCAATCCCGCCGAGACCTTGAGGAAGCGACGTCGTTCCATGTGCAATGTCATGAGATTCTCCAATAGCCGCAGCGCGCATTGAGGATGCGGTATGATCATAGATGAATCGTGAGCGCGATGCGAGTGGATTCGGCGCTTTCTGCTTGAACTTGACCTGCTCGAGTTCTGTCTATCCAATGAAGGTGGGCGTTCGCCCCCGTAGCTCAGGCGGATAGAGCAATGGTTTTCTAAATCAAAAAGACCCAAGGAAAACGCGAAAAACACGGCGTTTTTTCGCAATTCTCGTGACACCATTTGAGCTCAATTGAACTTGAAATCGGGTGTCAGCGGGTGTCACGAATGTGACCATGATGCGCGCCTCCATGGCTCGGACGTAGCGGATGTAGCAGTTCTTTCTATTTGTTCTCCCTCTAACTTTACTCCCTTGATGTTCTTCATTTTCTCTTTCGCGCGTTGAACAATGGGAAACATCTGCTACATCTGCTACGGCCCGACCTGTGTCCAAAAGCATTGCTGATGAAACAAGTCAGCGTGAGCCGTCCCTGGCCAGGTCAGTCGGGTACTTGCCAAACTGATTGAACTTTTCCGCTCGGGCCTGCAGGACCTCCTTGACCTCTTTCGGTGAAAAGCACAGCCGTGGACCGATCCTAACGCATGGCAGCTGCCCCTTCGACGCTACTCGCCGGACCCACTTCAACGGCAAATCCAGCATCTTGCATAGCGTTTTCAATGACACCAGGAACTCCGGATCGTCCGGCGTCGGGATCTTACCCTTCCGAGCGGTTTGGCCGCTTTCGGTGCCAACCTTCTCCCCTTCAGGGGCCGAATTCAAGTCGCAATCTTTCATGACTGACTCCCTTCTCTGCCGTTGGTGTTCCGTCAAGACGCCATCATTCTATGCGACTCGGGATCGACTTCGATCGTTTTCATTCGCCACTAGGTGTTTTTTCAGCCGTTTTAGAAGGACAATCGTCTGCACCCGCTGAGTTTTTGCAAGTAGCTGGCCGTGGGCAAGTTGCAGGCAAGTTGGAATCTAACCGAGTGGGGCGCAACGACGGCGAGATTGGAGGCAAAATGGTATCTCCCCCATGGGAAAAAAGTGTCCTTGCAAAAAAACACGACCACCGAGCTCCCAGGTCGTCGGGCCGATCGACATCAACTCGACGACCGCTCTAGTCTAGTTCCAGTCGTTTCTTTTCCCGCCGCTTCCGTCCGCGCACTCGCACGACGATCCGGTCCAGGCGCTTCGGTGAGATGCGCTTCGCCTTGCAGAATTCGATCTTTGCCATGCCGATCAGTTTTTTGTCAATGCGGTATTCATTCCATTCAGCAACCAGCTTTTCGTACTTGGCGAAGATGGCGGAGCGGAACTTTTGTGGATCAAGATTGAGGACGCGAATCACCTTTTCCTTGGATGGCTGCGGCTTGAATCTGTCGAACTCGCCATGCTGTCTGAGTTTAAGGAACTCTTTCCCATTCGGAGTGATGATCCAAAACGTCGTCATCTCGTTTGAAAAAAAGAAAGTTCTGCGCTTCTGGACAAAACCGTGATGCTGCAGTGACTGAAGATACCAGCCCGTCGTTCTAATAAGCCTGAACCGGCAAATGTTCGTTCCGTTCATGGAGGCAAAATCGCCGCCACGATAGAAGCGAAACGGTTTGCCGAACACTCTCTCGGCGATCCACAATACCGTCAACAACTCTTGCTTGGCCAGAACGTGGAGGATCTCCATGTGCGTAGTGCCGACACCCTTCATTGTTGCCCTTTCGTGGCCGCGAGCCTTGATGGCGCAGGCTTGGCGTCACAATTTCGTACTGGCACTGACGGAACTTTCCGAAACATCCGTCAACCTTTGGCACCCAACTCTGAATGCCAAGCACGAGGCGAACTGGTCCTTTCTCAAGCACTTGCGTTTCAGTTCCGGTAACAGCGGCCGAGCCATCTTCTTCTTCCTTCAAGTATAGCCATTCGCATTCGATACGCCTTCGATGTGCGGCGAAAGTGACTCACGACCGGCTTTTCCAAAATACCTCTTCTTCGACAGTGCGCTCGCGAGGGTACTCTCCATCTCTCCTCTGCCCAGGGTAGACGATGGTTTTCCAAATTCGACCATCCCACATGTGTTCCACTCCGCAGTTCAAACAAATCCTAATTGGGCACATTCCCACATTGGGTGCTTGGGTGCGAGTCGGGACATTCCATCTGTGAAAGCAAATCCCAAAATGATGCCATAAGAACCATCTCATTGCGAAGACCTCCGACCCAAGGTTAGAGCGAGTAATACCACGCCGATTGAAGTTCTGCGGAAAACGAAGTGGCCTGTCAATTAGACCTTAAATAAGCGAAGGTTGCCGTTTTTTCGCCCAAAATCTGCCAGCGTGTCAGTAGATATTTTCCACGCTGTGGGCGTGAGTTTCCAGTTTCTTTC
>JAKEHV010000312.1 GCA_022614915.1 Gemmataceae bacterium
AACCGCATCGCTCCAGGGATGTCCAATGGTTTAGGCTGGGAAAGATGGAAAAGGACTGCCGGTTCTGCGGATGGGATCGAATCTGCGGGCTGGCGTCGAGCGCGAATGAAATCGCCGCCGGTGATAGCGACACTCGCCTGCGAACGATAGAATGAATAGACGCTCCTCTTTGGCTTTGTCGAGACCGGCTCCTATATGTCTGACTTTGTCCTTCGCGTCGGCAGCAGAAGCGCCCAAGGCATCCGGCCGAACAACGAAGACCGCTTCGTGGTCGATCTGACGCAAAACTTGTTTCTCGTGGCGGACGGCATGGGAGGACAGGATCGCGGCGAGCTGGCTAGCGGCATGGCCGCGGAGATCATTCCGCAAGTCTTGCACGAGCGCATGGCAGCGCAAGATTCGCCGGAGCAGGCTCTGCGGCAAGCGATGGCTAAAGCGAATCAAGCCATTCTCGATGCGGGCCAGGAGCAGCCCGAAGGCCGGCGCATGGGCACGACCGCCGTTGTCGCCGTCCACTGCGACAATCAGGTTTTCGTCGCGGCCCTTGGCGACAGCCGCGCCTATCTCATCCGCGACGGCAAGGTCGAGCAGCTCACCGTCGATCATTCAGTCGCGCAGGCCCTGGTCGCGAGCGGCGCCTTGACGCCCGAAGAAGCGCGGCACAGTCCGTATCAGCACGTGCTGCACAAATTCCTCGGCTGCTCCAACATGAGCGACGGGGCGGATGTGAGTCCCTTCGAACCGAAAGCGGGCGACCGCCTGCTCTTGGGCAGCGACGGTCTGACCAATCACCTCACCGACGAAGACATGCTGGAAGGACGCGCCAAGTTTCCCGATCCGCAAGATTGGGCCGATCACCTCGTACAGATCGCACTGCAACGCGGCTCGCGCGACAATGTCACCTGCGTCGTCGTTGCCTTCGAACAACCGTAGGACTGGTTTTGAACCTGTCCTGTGTGCATGCAACACTAGCCCGACGCCAATCGCCAAATGAGCCAAAGGAAAAAGACCAAGAGCAACGCAGCACCCGCGCCGATGCCAGCGGCGATCCAGTCGCGCTTGCCCCAGCCGTGCGTCTTGATCTTCTTCCAAGTGTCTTCAAAAGCGTGGCCAACGACTTGATCCCCAGTGACTTGGACAATAATCGGCACAGGCGCGGCCGGCGAAGGCGCTGCTGCCGGCGCGGGCGGCGCGGCCGGTGGCGGAACGGGCATGGCCTGGGGCAACGCTGCGGCCTTTGGCGTCTGGGGCGGGCTTTGGGCGCGCCAAACTGCCGGCGGGCTGGAGGCCTGCTCCACCTTGACTGGGGGCGCGGGATGAAACTCGCCCGGTTGCTTGTGCAGCCGCTGCATTTCCAGCCAGCTTAGATACGAGCGCATCGGCCGCGACGGCTTCACCGGCCCCAGCGTCGGCGCAGCCAGCGCCTTGAGGTCCTTGATCGCTTGGCTCGGCGTGGCGTAGCGCATGGACGCGTCTTTGGCCAGCATCTTGAGCACGATCGCATTCAGCTGCGGCGGCAGGCCGGCCACCGTGTCGGCCGGCGGCTTGGGCGTTTCTTCGGCGTGACGCCGCATCTGCCGGGCGAAATTGGTGTCCGGAAAGGGCGGCTGCCCCGTGAGCATCTCATACATCACGCATCCCAAACTGTAGATGTCCGCGCGAATGTCCGCGCTGTGGGCGCTGCGGGCTTGCTCCGGCGCCATGTAGTCCAACGTGCCCAGGATGGCGCCGTCGCTGGTGATTTCCAGTTCGCCCGCGCCCGGCGTTCCTTCGTCGAAAAGCGCTCGCCCCAGCCCAATGTCGAGGATCTTCACGGTGCAATTCGCCATCGATTCCGTGAGCGGCGTGGACGACTCGCTCAGCAACATCAGATTGCCCGGCTTCAAGTCGCGATGCACCAACCCTTCGTCATTGAGGTGCTCCAACCCTTCGAGCGCTTGAATCAAGATGGCTACAGCCTCGGGTCCGGGCAGGCGCTTGCGTTTCTTCAAGATTTCATCGAGCGTATCGCCGTCCAGATACTCCATCACGATAAAATGCATGTCCTCCTGCACGCCGCTTTGAAACGTGCGCACGACGTTGTCATGATCGAGCTTGACGGCCAGCCGCGCCTCGCGCAGGAATCGGCCGAGGATTTGCGGATCCTTCGCTTTGGTAGGCGGCAACACTTTGAGGGCTACGACCTGACCGGAAGAGTGCACGCCTTTGTACACGCCGGCCATGCGCCCCCGGCCGATGCGTTCGGTAAGCTTGTACTCGCCGAAGTGGAGCAGGTCGCCGTAGCCGCGGTCGATCATGTCGAGCTGAAAGGCCGTGAGCCGCTGTTGCCGCAAAAGCCATTGGCGAAAGTCGGCGACACGATCGGCGGCAACGCCGGCCGCGGCGCGCCACTCCAGCCGCAAGCCGCGAATGGCGTCGGCGCTCAGCACCTTCGCCCGCGCCAATTGGTTGCACAAGCTCTCGACCGTTCGGTCCATGGCGACTGTTCCCTCGCTCGCGCGTCGGGCTAGTGTTTGCCGGTTCCCTCGCTCGCGCGTCGGGCTAGTGTCTGCCGGTTCGTTGTTTGGACGATAGGCTAATTCATATAGTTCATCCAGCGCGCGAAAGGAAGGCCATTTTCATGTCCGCCGGGGAATCGTGGACCTTGGACGAGCTCAAGAAACTGATCGGCGACGTCATTCGGCCGGGGCGGTTCTTTGTCAGCCGGGACTTGCAGCTTACCTGGGAAGCGCCGACTGAAGAGGAGATACCCTGGGAGCTCTTTCGGGGGCAACTCTTGCCGGCACGCTTCACACGCGAGACGCGACGTTTCTTAGCATGGAACATCTACAAATGGGAAAACGAAACGCGCTCCGACGAACCGCTCTTGTCCGTGAAGCTGGACCAGGAGCGCGGCGAAATCCACGTCGTCCGCGGGATACTGGCCTATGTCTGGGAACCCTACGACACGGGCGGCAACATCATCGAAAGCCGGGAGGTGACGCGTTGGACAAGGGAGCTGGTGGGCACGTTGTGCTGGCAGGACTATTCGAGCGCCAACGACCTCTGTCGAGAGTTGGTCGAGTTGGTTCACCAATCAGTGATTGGCACTTCTCGCCTACCGCTCAACTCGGTCGAATCCCCATTGCCGGTTTTCCAACTGGGAAAGCTCGCGTTTCTTCCGCAGCGAGCTCACTGCGCCGAACCGGCAGGAGACTGGCGTGATCTAATGGAACTTGGCATTCGCAATTCCGCTGGCGCCTTCGAGGCATTTCTGCACAGTCTGGAAGGTAAGGACTTGAAAAAGGTAATCTGGAAGGTAGCGAACTTGGCAAGACGAGGTGAAGAATCGCCGTTGCTCCTACTTAATCAGTGCTATCAGTTGCTCAACAACATTTCGTTGACCCCATATACGAGCTTTACAGACAACATGCTGTCGCTTCTGCGGGTCTTGGTGGATCGCGGCGAGCTGCCGTTGTCTTTATACCTCGGATTCCTTTGTTCTTGGATCAATCTGATTTGTCGTCATCTCACCGCCTACGATTTGATTACCTTTCATCATCGCGGCGCCAATTATCCGGATGCATTGGTCTTGGACGTGACTCTCAACGAAGTTCTTCTGTTCGCCGAAAGATCACCGGAACATTTTCAACGTGATGGGCCGTCCGAACAGGAATTGGATCGGCGTCAGCGCCGGCGCGCATTGTTGCAAGGATGTTTGTTGCGGCGGTTCTATGAAGGGCTGCCGGTGCCCGACGCTCCGACATCGCCAGGAGAAAACGCGCGCGTGTTGCCTGCCCCGTACGCTCGCGTGC
>JAKEHV010000313.1 GCA_022614915.1 Gemmataceae bacterium
GCCTGCTCGGCGCGGTTCTGGTCCGCGTCGCAGACATAAGTGATGTCCACGCCGGCCAGGCGCTGAAACGTTTGCGCCAGTCCCTGGCCGCGGCCGCCGGTGCCCATGACACCGACGATGAGTTTGTCCAAGGTGTCTTGCGATTTGGCTGTGCTCGGCAGACCGAGGGCCGCGCCCGTCGCGGCGGCGCCCATCAGGAAGTGGCGACGGTTGACGTTGTTGGACATGGCAGCTTTCCCTCCAATGCGGAATGACATCTTTGTTTGGTGCGAGTGGAAAGGAGTATAACAGGTCCTTGGCGGAAATAAAGTTCCTGACTCCACTTCGCTGAATGCTAACCGAAGCGACATGGTCTACAATACATGGAGCGCCGCCTAGCGAGTCGACATCGACGAAATCTGGGAAACGGGAAAATGCCATTGTCGACAAAACAACAAGAAATGCGAAAACTAGCTGACGCTCATTATCGCGTGGAGCAAGGCATCACGCACATTTTTCGCATCACCGGCGCGGCCGACGCGGAGTCGCGCCCGGAAGAACCGATCAAGCTTTTGGAAGTCAATCGCCATACGATTCCCACCGGCATCATGCCGCTACATTTCGGACCGGCGCCGGCCCATGGCATTCATTACCCATCGATAATCATTGAGGTGACGCCGGCTGAGTTCCAACGAATCAAGCGCCGCGAATTGCCGCTACCCAACGGCTGGACCCTCGGCGATTTATTGCCGAAACCGCGACGGAAACTTCGACCATGATTGTTTTCGTCGAGTGGGCCAAAGCCTATGCCCGGCAGGCGGCCGCTGATTTACGTACATGGGATCTACTGCATGAACTGAGCGACGTTTCGGAATGCCACCAGCTGCTTTTCCTGCAGATGGCATGTGAAAAACTGACAAAGGCACACCTCTGTTCGCGTGGCTCCGATCCAAAAGAGCTTCAGTCCAGTCATGCGTATGTCTCGAAGAACCTGCCCATCGTGATTAGGCAGCAGATGGCTGTCGTGGGCGCACGGGGAAAAACGGCCGTCTGGATTCTCCGCCACGTTCGACATCTGGCACGCGAGATAGAGATGTTGGCGCCGGCCGTTAAGCGCGGCGGACAGCGGCCCGACAATTGCGAGTATCCTTGGGAAGATGCATCCGGTCGATTGCATGTTCCTTTGGACTGGCGCTTTGCACCCTCGAATTTGTTGCATGCTCCTGCCGGCCGGACCTTCCTGAAGTTGCTTCGGGAGGCGATTGAGCGCTTTGAGTCGTATGCGTGATTCATCCGTAGAATACAGTGCTCTGCCTAACGACTTCCTTCTTTTTTCTTTTTTGGGAGATTAACCATGAAACGGCGACACGAGGAACCGCGACGCGTACGCGACGCTCGAGGCGATGCGCATGTCGAAGCGATTGAAAAGAAGATCGAAAAAGCTTTCGGACTGCCCAATGGTAGCGTACAAATCAACAATCCGAGTGGCGGCGATGCGCGAGGCGACAAGCTCATCGAGAATTTGCACAAAGATTTCGATAAAAGGGATGAGTCGTAAACCGTTGCTTCTTCGGGGACGAAGAGGCGCACTCCAATGCGGTAACGTTGTCGCCCTTGTTGCTATTCCACGACCCAGGTATCGCCGCTGTTGAACAGCGCGTCGAGGTCGCCTTCGCCACCCTTGGCGATGGCGTTGTCGATCTGGGCGTTGACCGCCTGGTCGTAGGTCGGTTTCTCGATGGCGCGGAGCACGCCCATCGGCTCGGGGTACTCGGGCTGCCGCATGCGCGCCAGGAGAAATGCCAGCGCCGGGTCCGGGGCTTTTTCATCGTGGAACAAGAGATCGTCCACGTTGATCCCTTTGCCCAACTCGACGATCTCGGGCCGCATGTTGTTGAGGCGGACGCCCTTCTTGCCGTCCTTGCCGAAGATGAGCGGCTTGCCATGCTCGGCGTAGATGATGTGGTCGGACTTGACGTCGCGGTCCGAGGCGTAGAGAAACGCGCCCGAGTTGAAGACGTTGCAGTCTTGATAAATCTCAACGAAGGCCGCGCCTTTGTGATGGGCGGCGCGTTCGAGCACGTAGGTCAGGTGCTTGATGTCCACGTCCACCGAGCGGGCCACGAAAGTTGCCTCGGAGCCGAGCGCCACGCACAGCGGCGTGACCGGGCTATCGACGGAGCCATAGGGCGTGCTCTTTGTCTTTTGGCCGAGCGGGCTGGTGGGCGAGTATTGTCCTTTGGTCAAACCGTAAATCTGGTTGTTGAAGAGGATGATCTTGAGATCGATGTTGCGGCGCAGCGCGTGCATCAAATGGTTGCCGCCGATGGACAGCGCGTCGCCGTCGCCGGTGATGACCCAGACCTGCAGGTCGGGCCGCGAAAGTTTGATGCCGGTGGCGATGGCGGGGGCCCGGCCGTGGATGCTGTGAAAGCCGTACGTGTTCATGTAGTACGGGAAGCGGCTCGAGCAGCCGATGCCGGACACGAACACGAACTTCTCGCGCGGAATGCCCAAGGTCGGCAGGACCTTTTTCATCTGGGCCAGAATCGAATAATCGCCGCAGCGCGGGCACCAGCGAATTTCCTGGTCGCTGGCGAAATCCTTCGGTTGCAGCACCGGCAGACTGGGTGAGGGCTTCACCGATTGCGAACTCATCGAATCAGACCTCTTTAGTTGTAGCCGCAACCTTCAGGTTGCGGCCGCATTTGCTTCCGCAGGCTAAAGCCTGCGGCTACGGTCAAGTTTTCAACATCTCGTCGATCTTTTGCGTGATCTCGCTCACCAGGAACGGCTTGCCGGCGATCTTGTTGAGGCCCACCGCATCCACGAGGAAGTTGGCCCGGATGAGGAGACGCAGATTGCCGGTGTTCAGTTCCGGGATCAGCACTTTTTCATAGCGCTTGACAATGTCGCCCAGATTGCGCGGAAACGGATTCATGTAGCGCAGGTGGGCGTGGGCTACCGATTGCCCCTTCGCCTGAGCTTCTTGTACCGCCGAGCGCACCGAGCCATAAGTGCCGCCCCAGCTCAGGACCAGCAGCTTGCCGGAGGCTGGACCTTCCACTTCCTGAAGCGGAATGTGGTTGGCGATGCCGGCGACTTTGTTGACGCGGTTCATCACCATCTTGAAGTGGTTGGCCGGTGCGTAATCGACGTTGCCCGTGATGTCCGACTTTTCCAGACCGCCGATGCGATGCTCCAAACCCGGCGTGCCTGGAATAGCCCACGGCCGTGCCATCTTTTCATTGCGCAGGTAGGGCAAGAATTCCTTGTGCTCGCCGTTGTGGCC
>JAKEHV010000314.1 GCA_022614915.1 Gemmataceae bacterium
GTCCAGCGCTCGAAGGGGTGGTTGTGGCACTTGGCGCACTGCATGCGGATGCCGAAGAAGAGTTGGGCGGTCGTCTCCGCCAAACTGGTCGGGTCGCGTGCGATGCGGTAGAAGTTGGCGGGCGGGTTGGCGAAGGTGCTGCCGCCGGCGGTGATGACGTCGCGGACGACGTGGTCGAAGCCGGTGTTCTTGTCGATGTAGTTGCGCAGCCACTTTTGGAAGACGTGCGTCCCCTTGAGCTGGATCGACTTGCGCGTGCTGCGAAATACGTCGGACCACTTGAGCGTCCATAAGTCGGCGTACTCGGGCCGTTCCAATAGCTGGTCGATCAGCTTCGAACGCTTCTGTGGGTCTTTGCTTTCCAGAAACACCTTGGCCTCTTCCGGCGTGGGCAAGACGCCGCACACATCCATATACGCCCGGCGAATGAACTCCTGATCCGTGCAGATGTCCGACGGCTGGATGTTGAGCAACTTCAGCTTGGCGAAAATGTGTTTATCAACGTAGTTCTTTTCCGGCGGATTGGACCACTGGAAGCCCGGTTTCGGCTCGAGATACATCAAACGCACCGGCACCAGCTCTTCCAGATAGCGGCACAGGATGGCGACTTCGCCGGATTGGCTGAACTCGACCAGGGCGTTGGCGTTGACGTTGGCGATGGCGGCGTCGCTGGAAGAAAACACGGTGAGGCGGGTGACGTCGCGGGTTTGGCCGTCGGCGAAATGGCCGATGACCGCGAGCTGCTGCCATTTCGCCGGCTCGTTGAGTACGCGGCTGCCGGGCAGGACGTCGATCTTCTTCAAAGCCGGCAGGTTGGCGTCGTCGTCCTGCAGGCCTTCGGCGAGCCAGGCGTGCAAGGCGCGGCCGGGAATGCTGCTGGCCGGAAAGCGCATGCTGCCTTCGTGCGGCACCCGGCCCAGGGCTTTTTGCAGCATCAAGGATTCTTTCGGCCCCAGCCGGTCCGTGCGCCGGCCGAGCACATCGCGCGTCAATTGCAGATAGTCGGCAGCTGGATCGTAGCCGCGCAGCGTCAGCTTGAATCCGTTTTTGCCGCTGGGCGTGCCGTGGCAAGCGCCCGAGTTGCACCCGCCTACATTCAGAGCGGCTATCACGTCGCGGCGAAAGCTTACCGGCGTTACTTGCTCAAAATCACGGACTGTCACGGGCACGTTTAGAACCTGACTGCCGGCTTTGACGACCAGCTGACCCGTGCCGCTTTTCTTCGGCGATACGAAGAGGTCCTCGCTTAGAGAGACGACGTCCCCATGCGCCTGCACCTCGACGAATGGAGTCAGGTCGCGGACGCTGCCGTCGGCGTAGCGGCCAGTGACAACCAGCTGCTGCACGCCGCGCTGACCGGTCAGCGTCACGGCAGGAGGCTGCACCTGTAGAGCCACCGGTTGGCCGATCACCTTGGCGCGTTCGGCGGGATCGGTTGGGACCGCGCCCTGGACATTGGCGGCCCAGGCAAAGAATGCGAGCGCGAAGACGCGATGAGAGCGAATTCGGATGAAAGCAGACTTCATTCGAGACCCCTTGCGAATCTTGGGAGGGTGGGGGCGGGGTAAGCCGGCGGGAGTTATTTCATCCCATTAACTTAACCGAAGTCCGCGCGAAAAGCGACAAGTTTTTGCAATCGACTTCAGATAGAATTGTGCGCAGGGGCTGCGCAATGTGACATACATGGACCAAGTCATGAAACTGCTGCTTGTTCTTTCTGCTCTGGTGTTCGCGCAAGCCCCGATTTTGCCGGTCGACTTGAATGACGCGCAGAAATTCGCCCTCGCCGCCATCGAAAAACTGGACGGCAAAGTCACCGTCAAGGACGGCGCAGTCGTGATGGTGGACCTCTGAGGCTGCGACCTGACCGACGCCAGTCTGGCGCTGTTGGCCGCTTTCCCGCGACTGGAAATCATCAACCTTGATACGGCCCCGATTACGGACAAAGGATTGACTTATTTGCAAGGCTTCCGCCATCTTCGCGAGCTCTATTTGGGCGGCGTCTCCATCACGGACAAGGGCCTCTTTCATCTGCGCGGACTGCCGAGATTGGAGCGATTGGAGCTTTGGGAAAGCCAAGTTACCGACGCGGGACTGGCCTTTGTTCCGTCCTTGAAACAGCTCAAGAGACTGGACCTTACCAACACTGCCGTGAGCGATGCCGGTCTCAAGCACTTGGAAAGCATGTCTCAGTTGAAACACGTTAATTTGAAGGGAACGAAGGTGACTCCCGCGGGCGTCAAGCACCTTCAAACGAAGCTGCCGTCGGCGGAAGTGAAGAGGTAATCCGAGCCGCGCCCGCAAGTTTTCAGAGCCGCGCCCGCGAGGAAGCGGATACCGCCCCAGCACGGCACCCGCTTCCTCACGGGCGCAGCTTTGACTTAGTTGGCGCTGGCGGCTCGTTTCGTTCGTCTTTATACTCAGGATAAGACCTCTCGTGCCCATGAGGACGACGGCTATGTTCGGGCGATTGTTAACTGCCTCGGTTGTTTGCGCATTTTTCCTTGCAGGTGCCGGTCTATCTCAAGAAACTCGGCTGCCGACCGCGGATGAAATCAAAGCGCTCAAAGCCCTATACGAAGCGGAGCGCGACCGCGTCGTCAAAGAAGGGATCGCGCAACGCTTCCTGCCCATTCTGCTTTCCAAGTCGGAAGAAATCTCCAAGCGCGGCGAGGCGGCGCTTAGCTCGGGGCGGTTGCTGCAAGCCAGCGAGGCGTTTCGGCAAGCGCGTTGGCAGCTGCCCTATCAGCCTGCCGGATTGCCGCAGCACGTTTCCCGCGTTCTGGGAAACATGCGCCTGCGTCACACGCATGAGATTCTCGCGGTCGCCTTCAGCCCCGACGGCAAGACCTTGGCCAGCGGCGGCCGCGACAGCACCGTCAAACTCTGGGACATGAGCAACGGCCACGAGCTCTTGGCTTACACGGCGCATACCGACGCGGTGCGCTGCCTCGCTTTCAGCCCGGACGGCACGATGATCGCTTCGGCCGGAGGCGAAAAAGACATCAAACTCTGGGACCCCAAGACCGGCAAAGACATCCACGCCATTAAGGGGCAAGGGGTCTACACGACGGCGCTGGCGTTCACGCGCGACGGCAAATACATCGTCGCGGGCCACGCCGGTCCGGCGGGCATGAATCCCGGCATGGTTTGTATCTACGACGCCAAGACCGGCGACCTCAAGCGCAGTATCAACGATTTCCGCTTGCTCGTGCACTCGGTCGCATTCAATCACGACGGCACCATCCTTGGCGCAGGCGTCG
Organism: Gemmataceae bacterium; assembly: GCA_022614915.1. GTDB lineage: Bacteria > Planctomycetota > Planctomycetia > Gemmatales > Gemmataceae > JAKEFD01. The sequence goes on from JAKEHV010000314.1 coordinate 3,264, forward strand.
GCGACGGCCTCGTAAGGCTGTGGGAATATCCCAAAGTCGTGGACAACCAGCCGGAGTATTGGGCGCAGCAGGATCCCAACGGCGCCACCTATTACCTCGCCTTCAGTCCCGATAATCGCACGCTGGCCCGCGTCGGCGCCGACGGCATCAAACTCTACAATCTCGTGTTGCCGGGCGCTCCGTTTCAGGTCGGGGCGCCGCGCCGGCACATCCCGCAGCCGCAAGCGCCCAACAAATACACCTGCGCCGTTTTCAGCAAGGACAACAAGACGCTGTTCACCGGCGCGGCCGATGGTATCATCCGCATCTACGACGCCGAAACGGCCCAGCTCACCGGCAACTTCAAAGGGCACAACGCCGAGATCAAGTCACTGGTCTTCAATCCTGCGGGCAATCAGCTTGCTTCCGCCAGCAGCGACTACACCGTGCGCCTGTGGGACTTCGACATCGTCCTGCAATCGCGCGATTTCGCCGGCCACGACGCCGCGATCTGGACCTCTGCCTTCAGCCCGGACGGCCAGCGCATCGTCAGCGCCAGCGCCGACCGCACCCTGCGCATCTGGGACATCGGCGCCGGTCAAACCCTGCAAACACTCAAGGGCCACACCTCCGCCGTCACCGGCGCATTGTTCACGCCGGACGGCAACCGCATCGTGTCCGGCGCCGGCGACAAAACCGTGCGCCTGTGGGACGCCGCCAACGGCAAGCTGCTCCGGACTTTCGAAGGCCATGTCGGCGCCATCACGGCCCTCGACGTTTCCTTCGACGGCAAGCTGATCGCTTCCGGCAGTGCGGACAAGACCGCGATCGTCTGGGACGCCGACTCCGGAAAACCGCTCGTTACGATCGACAGCAACAAGTCGGTCGTCGCCGCGATTGCTCTTAGTCCCGACGCCAAGCAAGTCGCGGTCGGCTATATCGATCAAAGCATTCGACTCTACGATGCGGCATCCGGCAAACAGCAATCCGGCTGGAATGCGCACGGCATCGCCGTCTGCGGCCTGGCGTACAGTCCCAACGGCCATTTCCTGGCCTCGTGCGGGGCGGATCACATGGTCCGCGTCTGGAAGCTGGCCAACCTCGGCGACAATCCCATTACGCTTGCGGGCCACACCGGTCCCTTAAGCGCGGTCGCTTTTCGCAAAGACAGCCAGCACCTGGTGTCCGCGGGCAGCGATCACACGGTCAAGCTCTGGAAGATCGAGAATAATACCGGAAAGGAAACGCAAACCTATCGCGGCCATCGCGACTGGGTCACCTCGGCCAGCTTCAGCAAAGACGGCTTCTATGTCGTTTCGAGCGGCGTGGATCGCGTCATCAAGATTTGGGAAATCACCAGCCGCGAAATTCCGCTCCTCGCCGAGCACACCGGATCCGTCGACACCGTTGCGTTCAGCCCCGACGGCAAGCTGATCGCTTCGGGCGCGAGCGATAAGACCATCAAGATCTGGGACCGGGCGACCGGCATCGAGAAGTTCACGCTGGCCGGCCACGCGGAAGCAGTCATCGCGCTGACGTTTGCGCCGGACAGCAAGACGCTGGTAAGCAGCAGTTTCGATCGCAGCATCCGCCTGTGGGACGCGACCACCGGCAAAGAGATCCCGCGCATTCCCGGGCAGCAGCAAGCCTTCACCGGCCTCATCAATGCGGTGCCCTACTTGTACATGCCCCCGGATGGAAAAAGGCTGCTCGCCTGGGTGCCGGGGAACGAGCGCTATACGACCCTCACGGGCTTCGAGCTGGCCACGGGCAACGAACTGTTTTCCTTCAACGACCAGGGCCGCAGCATCAATTCGGTGGCGTTCAGTCCTGACGGCAAACGCGCCGCCACGGGGGCGCGCGACGGCAGTGTTCGCGTTTTCGATCTCGAAAAGAAAGGGACTATGCTCCCGGGAGGCGAATGGTTCGTTTATGAAAAAGGAACCAGCATCGGCGACATCGCCTTCACGCCGGACAACGAGCTTCTCATCGTGGGCAGCGACGCCGGCGAGATCAAGATCTGCAACATCGCCAAAAAGGAAACGCTGACACAACTAAAGCCGCACACCGGCAAGGTAATCGCTTGCCAGGTCAGCCCGGATGGCAAACGCTTCGCGACCGTGGGCCAAAACGGCGTCGTCAAGCTCCACGACATTGCCGGCCAAGAGCTGCGCGTCTGGGACTTCCGCCCCCTGGCCCAAGACCGCGTCTATTTCATCTTCCCTATCGCTTTCGCCCCGGACGGCAAGCACCTCTTGGCGGGCAGCGCGAACACGACGCTGTTCGTTTTGGATTTGCCGTAAAGGAGCGCGTAGAAAGTGAGCCTCGACGTCGGCCGCTACCGGCTCTATACCGCGCACCAATCCATTCAAGAGCGCTGGGACGAAGCGCGCATCCGCTGGCTCGACGTTGTGCGTGAAGATTTCGTCAAGCAATACCTCTACTCGTTGGAGCCGCTTGTCAACACGACGCTGGGCGCGATCGACCGATTGGCGCAGGTGTTGATTCGTGCAAAACAGGAATGCGGCTGATCTCCCCTACGGCAGAAGCAGCTTCGCGAAGCCGGGCCGCGCGCGCACGACCGCCAACGTGGGATCTTGTTGCAGTTCGCCAAAATCGCGGTAGCCGGCTTGGACGGCTTGCTCGAGCGCGGCCAAAGCCAAGTCCGCAAGGCGGTCGCGCTCGGCTGGCTGCTTGGAGTTTTTGTCAACGGCCAATGCCAATCGAGCGAGGTCGCGGCCGACCAAATACTAGTCTTTCGCGCTGCCGGACCAAAGCCTCTGCCGCGCTTCCGCTGCTTCGGCGGCCGCGGAGTACAGACCTTGCTCCTCCAGCACGTCCATCAACGAAAGGTAATGGCTGTTGAGCTGCCGGCGAATGCCGTCGCTTTTGGGCGACGCCTGCCAGGCGATGCCTTGATGGTGGACAGCTTGGCGCAGCGTGCGTTCCGCTTCATCGAGCTTTTTTTGGCGCTTCTGCGCGAGGCCTAAGTTGTTGAGGTAGGTGCCCAGCGAGCTGTGCGCTTGCAGCTTCCCTTGGGGTCTATCCGAATGCAGGCGCAGGACCTCGGTCTGCCATTGCACCGCTTGCTCGTAATGGGCGAGTTCACCGGGTGGGTTCTTCACGTTCCTTTGGCACAGCGCGAACTGAAAATGGGCGTGGGCCAATTCGTGCAAAAAGCGGTCCGGCTCCGTTTTGGAAATCTTGTCCAAGATCATGATGCCTCGCACGAAGATCGGGACGGCCATTGCCGCCTGGCCATGATCGCGCAGGTCGCGGTCGGCTTGGAGGCCCCTGTCCAAGCCGACTGCTTGGCAGTCGGCAACACTGTCTTCACGAGGGACGTTCATGGTGAACCCCAAAGGCCGGCGGTTGTAGGTCGCGTCCTCGGCTCGAAAAGTTGTCTGCTTCAGTCTAGCTCAATACGCTTTCGCAAATACTACACGTCCTTCGGACTGCTTACCCGACATCACGCATCTTCCGATCTCCTTTGTCCGGTCGAACGGAATACAGCGAATGGTCGCCTTGGTTTGGGCAGCAATCTTGTCTTCGGTCTCGCGCGTGCCGTCCCAGTGGGCCCAGAGGAAGCCGCCGGGCTCTTCGATCGTCTTTTTGAAGTCGTCCCACGTGTCGACGCTGAGCGTGTTGTCGGCGCGGAACTTTTTTGCACGTTCGAAGAGCGCCGACTGCATCGTCTTCAGAAGGCCGACGATGCGCGTTGGCGCCTCGGCTAAGGGCACGCCCATCATTTTCGATTCTTTGCCTGGCAGATCGCGCCGAGCCAACACGCACGCGTTCTGTGCCAAGTCCTTGGGCCCCAGTTCCACGCGGATGGGCACTCCCTTCACTTCCCATTCGTTGAATTTGAAGCCGGGCTGATACTGGTCGCGGTCGTCAATCTTCACCGTCAAGGGTTCGTAGTTGTACCAGGGATCGGGCGGCATATCGCGGAGGGCCTGGGCTAATTTGCCGGCCGCGTCGCAGGTCGCTTGTTTTTCCTCCGGCTTGCGGAAGATGGGCACGATGACGACGTGAATGGGCGCGAGCCGCGGCGGCAACACGAGGCCTTGATCGTCCGAGTGCGTCATGACCAGGCCGCCGACCATGCGCGTTGACAGCCCCCAGCTCGTGGCCCAAGGGTGTTCGCGTTTGCCGTTTTGGTCTTGGAACGTCACGTCGAACGCTTTGGAAAAGTTCTGACCTAGAAAATGGCTGGTGCCGGCTTGCAAAGCACGTTTGTCCTGCATCATGGCTTCGATGCACAGCGTGTAGACCGCGCCGGGAAATTTCTGGCCCGAGCTTTTCGGCCCCGTCAACACCGGCATCGCCATCCATTCTTCGGCGAACTTCGCGTAGCACTGGTCGAGAATGAGCCGCGTTTCGTCCTCGGCCTCCTTCTGCGTGGCGTGCGCCGTGTGCCCTTCCTGCCAGAGAAACTCCGTCGTGCGCAGGAATAGGCGCGTACGCATTTCCCAGCGGACGACGTTGCACCACTGGTTGATGAGGATCGGCAGATCGCGGTAACTTTGAATCCAGTTGCGGTACGTGTTCCAGATGATCGTCTCCGAAGTGGGCCGGATGATCAGCTCTTCATCGAGCTTGGCTTCGGGATCGACCTGCACGCCCTTGCCTGGAATCGTTTTCAGCCGATAGTGCGTGACGACGGCGCATTCCTTGGCAAAGCCCTCGGCCATTTCTTCTTCCTTGGCGAGGAACGACTTGGGGATGAACAGCGGGAAGTAAGCGTTGACGTGGCCCGTGTCCTTGAACATGCGGTCCAGAGCGCGCTGCATTTTCTCCCAGATGGCGTAGCCGTGCGGCTTGATGACCATGCAGCCGCGCACGTCGGAGTTTTCGGCGAGGCCGGCCTGCTGGACGATATCCAGGTACCACTGGGAGTAGTCGTCGGTGCGTTTGGTAATTTTTTCAGCCATAGGTTGGGTCTCATGGGCGAGCGCTGGTCTCCGCTCTCTGCTTTGTTAGCCAACTGGTTATTACCTGGAGCAGGTCCGGGAACGTCAAATCCTTTGGTTGATAATGCAATTCTTGACAGATATTGGGAAGGTCCTTTTGAAAGGAACGAAACTGCGCGACATAGAAATCAGCGCCGCGAATGTCGTAGCGCTTTGTTTCGGCTCGAATCCAATCACGAATGCGCCGAATGATTTGAGCCGGCCTGCTCTTGTGAGCTGCCGGATCTTGACCAGAGATGTCCGAAATGAACTTTTGAAAACGGAATCTCTCGCGATCTAGAATAAGGCAGGATTTGCGTCGTTGCAGCTTGTTGCCGAATCTCTTGCAACCAAGAAAGATGCCTAGTTCCAAGGGCATGTTGAATCTGGGTAGATTGTGAGCCTGGTCCAATTCCGTTCGTGAAATGTCGAGAATACCGAAACGGCATTCGCCAATAATCGTCATGATCTTTTCCAATCGAACTTGTGCTGCGTCGCTTGCCTCCAGTGCGCATCGAGGAATCATGGAAAGAGAGCAAACGGAGAAAACGACCGCCTGGAAAAGTGGCTTGTAGTCCTCGTCAAACGGACAGTTGATGAATACGTTGGAGTCGTAGTTGCTGGGCAATGTCATGCATCCATCCTAGTCGCCATGCACGGAGGCTTCTTTCTCTTGCCGCATTCTTTTCTCGATCACCTTAGCGACTGCTGCGCGAATCTTTTCGATGGGAATGGTAGGCTTGCCGAAGACATTGGGGTTAATCTTGGATGTGGGGTACGGCCTCTCAGCGCTATCCGTAGCACCTTTCTTGCCGGTTCTCGACGAGTGCTTGTGTTTTTTTTGACCCGAAGCGGTTTCGCTATCCGCGCCGTTCTCGACCAAATCGGCCAATTCATCGAACACCGCGGAAACCTGACGGCGAGAAAGCCCAGTCCGGTCGGCCAGTTCTTTCAGAATCAATTGCTTTCTCGGCAATTCTGACTTTGCCAATTCTGACTTTGCCATGATTATTCCCTTCTTACAACCACTTTCGCTCAGTTTATCATTTCCCCTCACCATTGCGAAGATAGAGATCTGAATCCAGACGCGCAGGCGAAGGATCGAGCGGCCCTCGCCTTCGCGTCTGAGATTTCGAAATCAAAAGATTCAAGCCGTCAGCCCGTTGTGTGACGCGTTGGCACCCCACATGAACCAGCCGTCGTCGCTGGCGTCGCCGGTCTCCAGACAAATCAGGCTGCCCTCCGCGGTGGCGGCGTACACGCGGCCGGACGCCACCGCCGGTTGAAACATAATCGACTCGCCCACGTTCACTTGCCAGAGCTGCTCGCCGCTGTCGGCGGACAAGCAGGACAAGTCGCCGAACATGCTGCCCACAAACGCCTTGCCGTTGACAAGCGCGGGCGGCGTCAAGATGTGGTCGAGGTAATCGGACTGCTCGCGCGCCTCGTGCAGTTTCTTGCGCCAAAACGCCTGTTCCGTTTTGGGGTCGACGCAATGGAAGGAGTCGCCCAGGGCGGAGTACATCCGGCCGCGATAGACGAACGGCTTGGAACCCTGATATGCCCATAGGCCGGAAACATGCGCCTGGCCCAGGTTATACATGGCCTGGTGCATCTTCGCATCCCCTTTGGCGTAGGCGAATCCAACCCCAGCGTCGTGAAGCTCGTAGGCCATGTAGCGCGGCGAACCGCCCGCGCGCTTGACATGGTCCAGGTGATCCGCGAGAAAACTGGTCACGGAGTATTCGTGATCGGCGACGGTGCCGGCGCCGGCCATCGTCGCGCCGCAGGCCGCAACGTGCTCGGTCTGCTGGGCTTCGCGCCGGCCGGCGCGCTCGGCAAACACTTCCTTGCGCTGACTGAAATAGCACTCCTGGTCGCGCACGCACGGCGATGAGGTGGCGTTCTTGAGCTCCTGCCAAACAACAGCACCGTCACTTTGACGGACGCAAGTCATGGTGCCGTCGAGCGTGGTCAGATAGACGTTGCCGTCGGCGAGAACCGGCGCGGTGATGATCTCGCCGGGGATCGGCGTGCGCCAGCGTTCGACGCCGGTGCGCAGCTCGAAGCAGCCAAGGTGATGGCGGCGGTCGCCGGTCGAGTTGGGAAAAGCCTGAAAGACGAACTCGGGCGCGAGCGCGGGCATGCTCATCAAGGGATCGCCGAGCCATTTCTTCCAGACCGATCGGCCGGCCGTGGTGAGGACTTCCAGCTCGCAGCTTTCCGTGTTGAACGCGACCAAGTCATCAAGAACGACGGCTGCCGTGGGTCCGTCGTCGCTGGTTTGGTATTGCCAGAGCAGCCGGCCGGAGACGGCGTCGAACGCGTAGAAATCGTAGCTGCCGAAACCGCCGCCCAGAAACAGCTTGCCGTCGGCGATGGCGGGCGTGGCGAGCGGACGCTGGCCCGGAATGCGCAATCGCCAACCGGACAGGCGGCCGTCCGGGCTGCGATAAGGCTTGGGCGCTTCGACGGTCGGCAGGTGGCCCTTCAGGCTGGGATCGATCTTCATGAGAGGCTCCTTCGTTGATGCGTGCTGCGAGAAAGGACGCGCGAAAGGGGAAAAAGGTTCTGCTCAATTATACGCGGCAAGATCACGCCGAATGCGAATCAAGACGTCGGCGGGTGGCGACCACGAAACTGCTCTTCTTTGCGAATTCGCCGAATGGACAGTCGATTCAGTTTCAATGTTGCGATGGTAGCGCGACCTTTTGGCGTCAGCCCAATCAAGACCGTGCGATCCCAGCGGAAGTGACGATTCCAGTCATCTCTGCGAGGATGGAATAGCTTCACGCACTTTCCGCTCACCGCATCCAAACCGAATTGGCGTGAACCTTTCCGGAGAGAACAGGAGACGCACGCGAAGGCCAGATTGTTGAGGCGTGTTCGTCCGCCTTTGGCTTTTGGGGTGATGTGATCGATGTGGAATGTGGCTTCTTGCCCCGCTTGGGCAAGCCCGCAGTATTCGCAACGGCCGCCCGCCCGTGTCTCGACCCGCCGCCGCAACTTTCGGGGGATGTCGATCATTGCGATGATCGCTTACGCATCGACTTTCGTTCTGCCCTGAGCCGCAACCACGTGATGGTTTCGGCCATCTCGACGAGGCCTTTTGCCTCCTCCCGTTCGACCGGCGTCAGCTTGCCTTTTTCGCTTTGCTTTTCCAGCAACTCTTGCAGGCGACGATTGAGGGCGCGCGGAAAGCGAAGTTTTCGGAAATCACGAGGCAATGTCAATTCCACAATGGCCATAGATTCCTCTTCACACAACAAATGATTATTCTCAAAGTGCATTCTATCATTCCGGCTGGACTGCCTCCAATTGCAATTCGAGTTGCAGTGATCAACGATCACTTTGTTGCTTCTTCGCCAACACGCAGGTTCCCACGCTCGGCCCGGCCGGCAACCCGAGCCGAAACCAGAGCTGGTTGAAGCGAATCGCCGTATTGCGCGCGACGCCGGCGGGGAAGCGGAAGATGTCCCAGAATTCACTGGCCAGGCGGTGCGTGGCTTGCACGCGGTGCTTGCGTAGTTCTTCGATGAGTCGCGGAATGTGCGCGATGCGAACCAGGAAGGGTTGGCCGTCGAGCTCGGTCCAAAACTCGATGCCGCCGGGGGTGTAATCGACACGCGACACTGTTTTCTTGATCTTACGGATGCCGCGCACCAGCCAGGTTTCCACAGCGGCGCTGTTGGATTCAAGCAGCAGCATCTTGCCGCCGGGTTTCAGCACGCGGCAGAGCTCGGCGAGCGCCTTATCCCAGTGCGGGATATGCATCAAGACGCCGCGGCAATGGACAAAATCAAATGTGGAATCCGCAAAATCCAGCGCTTCAAGTTTTTGGCATTGAAAAGCCACGCGCTGGGCCAGGCCGATCTTGGCGGCGTTGCCGCGCGCTTTTTCGAGCACGGCTTCGGAAATATCAACGCCCAGGCAGCGGTAGCCGTGCCGCGCCAGGGACAATGTGTGATAGCCGATGCCGCAGCCGGCGTCGAGGACGTAACTGTCGGGCGGCACTTGAAGAATCTGCAAAAAGCGATCCAGCATCTGTGCATTGAAACGGTCCTGCAGCGGATTGGACCGATACACGCTCTCCCAGCCCGCGTGGATGCGCCGATTCTCGTAGGTCTCTTTCAGTTCCATTCGGAAACGCGTCCCTTGTCCCCGTGGGGCAGACATTCTTGTCTGCCGGCAGGCAGGAATGCCTGCCCCACTATTTCCAATGCAGGACGACGCTGAGAAACTCTTCCTTCTTCTTGAGCAGCCCCTCATAGGCGTTGCCCAATTCCGAGGGCGATAGACGATGCGTAATGAGGCCGGCAAGATTAAGACGCTGGTCAACCAGTGCATGAAGTAGCCAATGCTGTGCCTTGTTGATGTCCCAGTGCCCGGCCAAGCGTGTGTGTGCCGCCTCAAAAAGCATGTTGCCGTGCGCGCCGGTGACTTCAATGTAGCGGCGATGCAAGTCGTCGTAGAAATTGACGTCCTTCGCTTGACCGCGTGGGCTTCCGACCACGACGACCTGGCCGCCGTCGCATGCCAGCGACATGGCAGTGGGAATAGCGCTGGGCACGCCCGTGGCATCGGCGACGATCTCTGCCCCGCGCGTGCCCAGTGCATCGAGTAGTTGCTGTTTCAAGTTTTGGCTGTCTGAATGCAACACGGTGAACGCTCCCGCCGCCAGCGCCGCCTCGCGCCGCATCTTAACTGAATCAATGCCGATGACGGGATGGGCGCCGGCCGCAATGAGACAGCGCAGCGTGCATTGTCCAATCATGCCCAGTCCAAGCACTGCGGCCGAACGCCCGAGCGTAAGTCCGGCGCGGATGGAAGCGCCCATGCCGTAGCGAAAGATGCAGGCCAGCGCGGCTTTCTCGAAATCTAGGTGCGCCGGCATCTTCCAGAGTCGCCCGCGCTCGTGCCCGATTGTCAATAGCTCCGCGGAAGCGTGATTGCCAGGATAACTGACGCGCTCGCCCGTTTGCCAACCGGTCACTTTCGACCCGACGGCGACGATGGTCCCCGCGGCGCTGTAGCCGGAGCGGAAGGGGAACTTCCAGTCGGGCAGATTGGGGTCTTTCAGCCATTGGTGTGTGCCGGTGTAAACCGCCAGCTCCGTGCCCGGGCTGACGGCGCTCACTTCCGTCGCGACGAGGATTTGATTCTCCGCCGGCGCGGGCAGGTCGACCTCGCGCACCTCAACTTTGTACGGCTCCACAATGACGGCCTGGCATGCTTTCATGAGCACGTTGTATGGAGATTTTTGGAGTGCGGCGACTTGTCGCCGCTTTAGGTTTTTTGGAGTGCGGCGCTTTTCCGCCGCTTTGGTTTTTTGGACCGCACTCCCAATCACGGCAGGATTGCGGGCCGTTTGCCGACTTGAACTTGAATGGTGTGCGTTTCGCCGTCGCGCAGGATTTCGAGCGCAATGGTCGCGCCGGGATCGGTGTCCACGATCAATTGCCGCAAATGGCGCACGGGGTAATGTCGCTCCAGCACTTCTTTGTTGAAGCGCACGATGATGTCGCCGACCTTGAGTCCGGCTTTGGCCGCCGCCTGATTCGCCAGCACCTGGGCCACAAGCACGCCGCCTTGATCCGCGATCCCCATTTCCTTGGCCCTGGCGCCGACGACTTCTTCCAAACCGATGCCGAGATAGCCGCGGGCCACTTCGCCTTGCTGCACGAGCTGCTCAAAGATCTTCTTGGCGACGTTGCTGGGAATGGCAAAACCAATGCCCTGATTACCGCCGTTGTCGCTGGCGATGGCGACATTGATCCCCATGACCCGTCCCATCTGATCGAACAGCGGCCCGCCCGAGTTGCCCGGATTGATGGCGGCATCGGTCTGCAAGAGTTCCACCAGGTCGAGGAGGTTCAAGAGCCGGCCCTTAGCGCTGACGACGCCCTGTGTGACCGTTTGCTTAAGGCCGAGCGGACTGCCGATCGCCAGCGCCCAATCGCCCACGTGCACGTCCTTGTCGCTGTCGGCGAACTCGGTCACCACGTTCAGATCATCCTTGAGATGCGCGGGCGGCGGGTTGGGCAAGCGGATGACCGCGAGGTCGGTTATCGCGTCGGCGAAGACATCGCCCGGATCGGCGCCGATCGATTGGCCGCTCGCAAAGGTGATGCGCAGCCGCTCGGCCTGGCGGACAACATGATAGTTCGTGAGTAAGTAGCCTGGCCTGACGAGGATGCCCGAGCCGACGCCCATTTGGATATATTTGCGGTCGGTTTGGGGATCATAGATCAGCGTTTTCTTTTTGAAGACATCATTCTTTTTCGGCTCGCTGAGATTGAGCACATTGACGACTTTGGGCGCGACTTTGCGAATCACTTCCCGAAAACCGAGCGAGACCAGGTGCACGCGCTTGTCCAATACATCCAATTGCTGTTCGGCATGCTCGGCTTCCGCCTTCAATTCCGCGCGCCGCTTGAGATACACTGCCTCCGCGTCGGTGTGCGCCTCCGCCAGCCGCCAGTGCATGACGAGATAGGGCGCGGTGTAGAGCACCAAAAGAATGATCGACGTGAAAAACGAAAACGGCAACACCCAGTTCCAGAGCGTTCGACCCAAAGTGCTTAGCCGCGCCGGCTCGGGCGCGGCTCGAGGGGGTTCCGCGACGGCGACTGGAGTCGGGAGCGGCGCGTTCGCAGTGAAGGCGTCGCGAAAGGCCAAAACCTCAGGACTTGGAGGATTGGCGGCCGGCCCGGAAAGGTCCACGGAACTCTGTTCCGGAAGGGTGGGATCGGGAGATTCCATGGATTCCACGGTGTCTATGACTTCGAGTAGCAACGCTCCATTATAACACTAGCCCGACGCGCGAGCGAGGGTTTTAACACTAGCCCGACGCGCGAGCGACGGTTTTGACACTAGCCCGACGCGCGAGCGACGGATTATGTAACACTAGCCCGACGCGCGAGCGAGGGATTATGACCGACGACTAAGGTTCATCTTCTTCCGGAAGCGCTGTTTGCAACACGTCCACCGGCACAGATTTGCCGGTCAACAATCGGGCTTGCTGTTCTAGCTGTTGCAAGAACAACTGGCGCGGCTCGACAATCTGGGCGCCGCGGTCGCGCGCGTCGAGCAGCAATGGCGAAAGTTTCAGCGCTGCCGTCAAATCCATCACGACCATACCCGACTTCAGATAACCCAGGTGCAGCCCTTTCGA
>JAKEHV010000315.1 GCA_022614915.1 Gemmataceae bacterium
ACGAGATTCCGAAATGGAGCGATCGCTTAGCGGAAAGCTCGGACAAAAACGCCATCGCAACGTGCGGCACGATTCTGGAAGCTTTACGCGCCTTATCGATGCGGCCCAGGCTGCCCGATGTGCGCCAAACCTTTCTCGCCACGAGTGTGCTGCCCGCGTCCGGGTTACCGGTCAATCTGAGTTTGGCGGGGCTCGCTGAACGCGATTACCTCGGCGGCGGCTTGCCCCCGACGCGACTCTTGACGTTCATCAAACTTCGGCAAGCGGTCCGGCCGCTCGTCGATCGGCCCAACCCTGACACGAGCAACGCCGCGCGCGCTGTCGTGGCGCGGCTGCACCTGCTCTTGCACTCCATCTACAAGCCGGACGAAAACGCCCAGGACAAAGCCGTGCGTGTCGCCCGCAGCCGCAACCCGGCTGCGGACCATTCCTCACATGCCATCATCATCTATGACTTGAAGTAAAGACACATGCCATGAAGATTTTTCGTTTTGCGGCCATCGGCGTCGTTTGGAGTGTCGCCCTGGCATTGTTGACCGTGGCCGGCTGCAGCCGCAATCAAGGCACCGGCCCCAAGGACGTCAAGATCGAAGGTGCGAAAGAGCGGCAAGCGAATTTGGATGTGCCCAAGGTGCGTTTCACCGAGGTCACTGACAAAGCCGGCGTGGATTTCACGCACGTCAACGGCGCGTTTGGCCGCAAGATGCTCCCCGAGACTATGGGCGCCGGCGTCGCCTTCTTCGATTACGACAAAGACGGCAAGCCCGACTTGTTGCTCATCAACTCTTGCTATTGGCCCGGCTTCGAGGAAAAAGGAGCACGCCCGCCCACGATGGCCTTCTACCGCAATCTCGGCAAAGGACAATTCGAAAACGTCACCGAGAAAAGCGGTCTGGCGATCACCATGTACGGCCAAGGCGTTACTGTCGGCGACTACGACAACGACGGCTGGCCTGATCTGTTCATCACCGGCGTGGGCGGCAATCGCCTTTTGCGCAATGTCGGCGACGCCAAGACCGGCCGGCGTTTCGTCGATGTCACTAAAGACGCAGGCGACTTGACCGATGCGGACAGTTGGCCCGCCGCCCGCGGCGACGCTTTTCTGGCACACGCCGATGCCTTGGCCTGGCCAAGCTCCGCCGCATTCGTCGATTTCGACAACGACGGCAAGCTCGATTTGTTCGTGTGCAACTATCTCACCTGGTCGCCGAAGATCGACCTGGATCAGCGCTTCACGCTCACCGGCGCGGGCCAGGAGCGCGCGTACGGTCCGCCGCGCGCTTTCCAGGGCACGCACTGCACGCTTTATCGCAATCTCGGCGGCGGCAAGTTCAAGAACGTGACCGCGCCCGCCGGCATCCAGGTTGCCGGCGAACTCGGCCAACCTATCGGCAAAGCGCTCGGCGTGGCCGTCTGCGATGTGGACAACGACGGCTGGCAAGACATCATCGTTGCCAACGACACCGTGCGCAATTTCTTTTTCCACAACCAGCAAAACGGAACCTTCAAGGAGCGCGGCCAGGAAGCCGGCATTGCTTACGCCGAAGGTTCTGCGCGCGGAGCCATGGGCATCGACTGGGGCGAATACCGGCCCGGCCGCTTCGCCGTCGTCATCGGCAATTTCGCCAACGAGCCGAACACTCTCCTGCGCCTCGACCATCCGCAAAAGTTGCTCTTTTCCGACGTGGCCACGCTGGAAGGTTTGTGGGGGCCGAGCCGCATCGTCCTCAAGTTCGGTCTCTTCTTCTTCGACTTCGATCTCGATGGACTCTTAGACCTGCTCACTTGCAACGGCCATCTGGAGCCGCTCATTCACCTGGTGCAGTCGGGGCAATCGTTCAAACAGCCGGCGCAACTCTATTGGAACACCGGAAGCAAGTTCGAGCCGGTCACCAGCGACCGCTCCGGCAAGGACTTGTTCCAACACATCGTCGGCCGTGGCTGCGCGTATGCCGACATCGACGGCGACGGCGATCTCGACGTGGTGCTGACCGAAAATGGCGGCGCGGCTCGCCTCTTGGTGAACGAAGGCGGCACAGGCAATCACTGGATTCGCCTGGCACTTGAAGGCGACGGCGTCCGCTCCAACACAAGCGCCATCGGCGCCCGCGTCATCGTCAGCGCCGGCGGCAAGACCTATCACCGCCAGGTCACGAGCGCCCGCGGCTACTTAAGCCAATGCGAGTTCCCGATTACCGTTGGACTTGGAAAGACCGCGAAAGTGGATCGCGTCGAAATCCTCTGGCCCGGCCGCGACGCCGGCAGAACCGTGCTGACCGATTTGGCAGCGGACCGCGAGCACCACATCGTTCAACCTAAGAAGTAACTATGTCTCCACTCGACGCCGATCATTCAAATATGGCGGCTATCGGCTGCCCGGAACACAACGTCAACGGCCGCCCCTGTAGGTCGCGTAATTCCGTGTCAAGAGGGATGCCCAGCGCGTGGTAGATGGTCGCCGCTACGTCCGCGGGGCCAAACGGAGTCGACGCGGGATAAGCGGCGATGCGGTCGGAAGCCCCGATGACCTGTCCGCCGCGGACGCCGCCGCCCGCGAACACAACCGAGTTGCATGCCGCCCAGTGGTCGCGGCCCGCATCGCGGTTGATCCGAGGAGTGCGGCCGAACTCGCCCAGACACACCACCAGCGTTTCCTCCAATAAACCGCGATCCTGCAAATCCTGCAACAACGCGGAAAACCCCAAATCGAACGGCGGCAACAGCGTTTCTTTCAGCTGTTGGAAGTTGCGGGCGTGCGTGTCCCAGAAGGCGTCGTCGCGGGCCCAGTTGACGGTGATCAACGGGACGCCGCCTTCCACCAGTCGCCGGGCCAAGAGCAACGCTTGGCCGAACGAGTTGCGGCCATAGCGATCGCGCAGCGCCGCGGGCTCACATGTCAAATCAAAGGCGCGACGCGCGGCAGGCGACGTGATCAAGTCGAGAGCTTGCCGATAGAAATGATCGAAAGTATGCAATGCGGTTTGTGACGCATGATTCGACAGCCGCTCGATGCGCTCGCGCAGCCGTTGACGTGATCCGGCCGCATCTTCCGATAGAGTCGGAAACGGCCGAAAGTCGGTGCGATTGGGATCCTGCGGAATGAAGAGCGGATCGTACACGGCGCCGATGAGTCCCGCGAAGAAGCCGGGAAAGATGTGATTATTCGCCGAAACCTGATTCGCCGGTGAATTCAGGCTTATGCCCGCTGGCAGTGTAGTAGGCACACTCCGTGTGCCGTTGAGGGCGGACGGCACACGGAGTGTGCCTGCTACATTGTCGCGGCGCAAATAGTTTAACACCGCGCCGAAAGTGGGGAAGTCCGACGGCTGGTTGCGTGGATTCGTCGCCGGCTGGGCGTGGCGCACGCCGGTAAGCATGAAGTGCATCGCCACCGTGTGCGTGTCGTCCGGATGGCTGACGGAGCGGACAATGGCGTAGCGGTTCGTCATCTGGGCCAGGCGCGGAATATGCTCGCCAACCTGGATGCCGGCCACGTTGCTGGCGATGGGCCGAAACTCACCGCGATATTCACTGGGGGCGTTCGGCTTGAGGTCCCATATGTCCTGATGGGCTGGAGCGCCGAAGAGGAATACAACAATGCACGACTTGGCCCTTGCGAATCCCCGCGACAGCCCCGCTCCCTCACGGTCGCGGCTCGGACTTCCGAAAGCAGAAGTCACCGGCGATTGGGCGACAGCACGGGCACGAAGCGCCTCCGGCAACGTGAGTCCGAAGGTACTCAGGCCGCCGACGCGCAGCCATTCGCGCCGCGTTAGGCCGTCGCAGAGGCGTACAGGTTGTCGTGTGAGCGCCAACATCTTGAATTTCCCAATCACCGTAAGTCTATCTTCGACGCTCCAAGCGAACAAGCAAAAGTCGAATTCCACTTGTCTCGCGCCTTGAATCAGCACATGACGGAGAAACACGTCAAATGGACGCGGAGGTCACCATGCGCCTCATCCTTTTCTCCGCGGGACTTATCTTAGCCCTGCCCGCGACCGCCTGGGCCGGCCGACGGCAGTCTGCGGGTCGTCTCCGATAGAGTCAGTTCGCAAGTGCTCAAAGCATTGGCCACGCCGGAAGGAGGCGAGAACTTGCCGGCAGATTGGGACCGATGAACCGACGCTCGCAGCGTCGGCCTTTTCGTAGCCGACGCAGCCTGCGTCGGCGCGAGACTACCTCGCCAACGACATCACGACTAGCATGGGCCAGCCGACGTACTTGGCGGCACGCGGATATCGGGCCGCGAACTCGGCGTCGGGCGCGAACTCGGCGACATTCGACAGCCGAAACCCGGCCCGGACCGCCGTCATGACGAACGCCGCGACCGAGTGCGGCAGGCTGCCCGGCTGCACCAATTCGCCCGTCGCCGGGTCGGTGAACCGGGCCTGGGCGCCGCGCAGGAACATGGCCGGGTGCATAGCGGACACCACCGCGCGGCCAGCAGGCTTGAGGACTCGGCACGCCTCTGCGAAGAACCCGTCTAACTCCCGCAGGTGCTCCAGCACCAGCCCACTTACCACCAGGTCGAATTGGCCGGCCGGGAATGGCAAGGGCGCCTCGAGGTCGTGGACGACGAATCGGATCGCCTCGGCGCCCGGTCTGCTCCGGGCCTCGGCCAGCATCCCCTCGGAAAAGTCCACGGCGGTAACGGTCGCGCCGGTGGCCGCCAACCAATGAGCGTGGCGGCCGGTGCCGCATCCCAAATCAAGAACGTGGAGCCCGCGCACATCGCCAATCGCCGCGCGGACTACCGGCCCCTCCAGACCCTGCAGCGGATTCGCATCGTGATCGTACACGGCGGCCCAGCGGTCGTAGCCACAGCGCACTGTGGAAAGCGGGTCCGTCATCGTTCTTCCGTTGCACTCCTCTTGTCTCTACTCGGCGATTCTCTGCGCCTTTGCGGTTTTTCTGAATTCACTCGCCATTTCCCACAATCCAAAGAAAAAGGAAGCAATGCCGCCACGCGAACTGCTTCAAAACCCTTCATCCTTGAGCCGTCCGAGAATGGCGCCGTAGCGCGGCGCCGGGTCGCGCCAAAAGCTTCGGTTACGCGCAAAGGGATTGAGCCAATTGACCAGACTGAAATGGTCCCCGTCCCAGACGCCGAGGCTTTCGCCCCAAGTGGCGGAGGCGACCGACACAACGCCGTCGTTGGGCCCCTCAGCGTCGAGCACGATGCGGTAGGGCAACAGCCATTCGGGACTGAAATAGGTGCCGTCGTGCTGGGCGGCGACGGAGAAATAGCGCACGTTCGCAACGTCGCGGACCTGGTCGTTTAAGGATTTGCAGCCGGCAGTGGTGAGATCATAGAAGCCTTGGGTGGCGACGCCGAACAACTGGAAAATGGGTTTCACCAGGCGTTCGAGCCGGCGAATGCCCCAGTCGGCGAAGGCCGAGCCGCGGTGAGGCGTGCCCAGCGTAGTCAACGACAGCACCCGGTCCGCCATGCCCAAGCACGAGATCATATAGCGCGCGTCGAGGCCGCCCATGCTATGTGCGATCAGGTGGACGGGCTCCGCCGGACTGTGCCAATCCAAGTATTGCTTCAGTTGGCTGGCGCGATCGGCAACCCCTCCTGTCGGCGTGAGCGATGGCACCAGCACGCGGTTGCCGGCCTGCTGGAGAGCTTCGACGATGCCGGGAAAATAGTTCGCCACCGTGAGGCCGGCCAAACGGATGCGGTCGAAGCCGAAGAGGCCATGCACAAGGACAACGGGAGCGCG
>JAKEHV010000316.1 GCA_022614915.1 Gemmataceae bacterium
ATTTGGCGGAAATCCAAGACGGCGCGGCGCTGACGATTCAGCTCAACAATGCTGAAGGCGACTTGCCGAAGATCGCGCTTAAGGAAGTGCTGGCGGGCAAAACGGTATCAATATGGAACGGCACGGCGGTGGTCCGCCTCGTGTCCACGGCCAGTCCCGTCGCGCTTGGCAAGAACGAAGACGACCATCCCGCCGCTTGCTACGGTCCCGATGGCACGCTTTGGGTGGCGTATGTGAGCTATCACGTGAAGGAAGACAGCCGGCGCATCGAGCCGCCACAGCTTAAAGATCAGCCGGAAAACTTCAAAGCGTACGACACGCCCGGCTTCGGCGAGTTGGTCATGGTGCAAACGTATCGCGGCGGCAAGTGGTCGGAGCCGACGCCCATCCGCACCGGCGCGATGGAAGACATCGCCCGCGTCGCCATCACCTGCGACGGCCAAGGCAACGCCTGGGTCGCTTATTCGGCGCAGCGCAATGGCAACTACGATATTTACTCGCGTTTGGTGGCGCTGCGCGAGCAAGGGCAAAAGAACTTCTTTGAGGTGGGCAACGAGCTGCGGGTGACAAACAATCCGGGACCAGACTTATCACCGGTTTTGTGCACCGATTCGTTCGGCATCCCCTGGTTGGCGTTCCAGAGCTGGGCGAAAAATGGGAATGCCGAGATTCAGATGTGGAAGTTGGACAGGACGAAAGGGGAATGGCGACAGGAAGGGACCAGACCCGCGCGAGACGGTGAGAATCATTGGCATCCCGCAATCGCTGCCGGGCCCAATGGTCAAGTCGCCGTTGCTTGCGATTGCTATCGGAGCGGGAATTACGACGTTTTGGTGGACACTTTCGAGGCCGGCATCGGCCAGATCGCTCTGACCGCGCATGTCGTGGCCACTTCCCCCAAATTCGAAGCTCGCCCGTCGATCGCATATGACAAAGACGGTCGTCTTTGGATCGCTTATGAAGAAGGGCCGGAAAAATGGGGCAAAGACTACGGCGCGCTCGACACCGGCGACGGCAATCCCTTGTACAACGAGCGGTCCGTTCGCGTTGTCTGCCTCGAAGCCGACGGCAAATTGACGAAGCCCAAAGCCGAGCTGCCGACCGCGCGCTATGATCCGCCGATCTTGCCCTTCGAACCTGTCAAAACCAGCAAATACGAAAGCACGACGCGCTACGCCTATCCCAAGATCGGCCTCGACGGCAAGGGCCGCGTTTGGCTCACGCATCGCCAGAATTTCGGCACGCGTTACACGACCCACCCTGGCCCCTACTGGCTCACCTTCGCGCGTAGGCTCGACAGCGACCGCTGGAGCGAGCCGGTCGAATTGCACCACTCCGACGGTCTGCTCGATCATCGCCCCGTGCTCTTGCCGCATGTGTCGGGCGGCTTGCTCGTTGTGCATAACACCGACGGCCGACTTGCGACTCCCGACGTTATCGACAATCAGATCTACGCGAGTGTTGTCAACTTGCCGGCAGAGAATGCGAAAGCAGAGCTGGTCGCCCACAGCCCAGGCTCGAATCCCATGTCCAAACACGTTCAAGAGGAAAAAGCCGCCGTCGCGCGGATGAAGCAATATCGCCTCGAAGCCGGCGGCAAGAAGTATCAGCTCCTGCGCGGCGAATACCATCGCCACACGGAGATGTCGTGGGACGGGGCTCCGGACGGCTCGCTCGAAGACATGTTCCGCTACGCCATCGACGCAGCAGCCATGGACTGGATCGGAAACGGCGACCACGACAACGGCGCCGGCCGCGAATACTCCTGGCACCTGACGCAAAAGTGGACCGACGCTTACCACGTCGCCAACGCCTTCACGCCGATGTTCACGTACGAGCGCAGCGTGCCGTATCCGCACGGGCACCGCAACGTCATGTTCGAGCGCCGCGGCATTCGCACGCTGCCGCGTCTGGCGGCTCCCGAAGGCGTCAAGGCCGAGGGTGGTGTGCACGAGAACGACACCAAGATGCTTTATCGTTACTTGAAGGAATTTGGCGGCATCTGCGCGATTCACACCAGCGCCACCAGCATGGGCACCGATTGGCGCGACAACGATCCGGTCGCCGAGCCGCTGGTCGAAATCTACCAGGGCGACCGCATGTCTTACGAAATGGAAAACGCCCCACGCGCCGGCTTCGACCCGAAAACCGACAAGCTGCCCGCCAATGTCGCCGGCTGGTTTCCCAAGGGCTTTGTGAATTTGGCATTGCATAAGGGCATCAAATTCGGCTTTCAGGCTTCCAGCGACCACTGGTCCACGCACATCTCCTACATGATCGTCATCGCCGAAGAGCATTCGCGCAAAGGCATTCTCGACGCCGTGAAGCAACGCCACGTCTATGGCGCGACGGACAATATCCTCGTCGAGTTCCGTTCCGGCGACAAAATCATGGGCGACGAACTGACCGTCGCCGGCAATCCGACGTTTCAGGTGTTCGTTCACGGCACGAATACGATTCGCAAGATCGATGTGCTGCGCGACAGCGAAGTTGTCGCGACGATTTCGCCGAAAGACGCGGTCTACAAAGGGGACTGGACCGATCCCGAACCGCAAGCCGGCACGCACTACTACTACATCCGCGTGCTGCAAGCGGACCAGGAGATCGCCTGGGGTTCGCCCATCTGGGTAACGCGAAAATGATTTGGAGTGCGGCGCTTTTCCGCCGCTTTGGTTTTTTGGAGTGCGGTGACTTGTCGCCGCTTTGGGATTTTTGGATGAGCAACCTATCGTTCGCGTTTTTTGTTCTGCGTTCTAAAATCCTAAAGCGGCGAAGAGTCGCCGCACTCCAATGCGTTAGTCGTCGTCCGAGTCCAGCTGCCGCAGGAAGGTCAGGGTTTCGTGCTGCATGACGCCGTTGCCCGGCAAGGTGGCCCAGCGGCCGACCAGGCGCGGCCCGGCGGTTTCGATGCGGTATTGGTGCACGCCGCGGGTGAGGCCTTTTTCGTTCGTGGTGGCCCAGCTTGCGGAAAAGACGTTGCCTTGCCGCATGCCGATGCCGGAAAACGAAGTGCCGCCGACCACCCATTGCATGAGGTAGACGTCGTTTCTCTTCGTGATGACGCAAAGGCCGTTGTACTTTTTGCCCAAGCCTTCCTGGCCGTTGCACAGGTAATAGCCGGAAAGATCGGCGACCTCTGGCTCCAGCGCCAGGGCAGTGGGAGCCGCTTTATCCGCCGGCGGCGGCGAAAACACACCAAGAGTCAATGCGAGGCCGACAAGGGAGGAAAACATAGGGACCTCCTTCCTCCGGTCGAAGGGAAGATCCATCCAATTAACCGATGGCAAGATCTGGGACGGACGGGGAGCCCATGATCATGCCGTGCCATCTTCTCTACCTCTATTATAGGTCACGATTTGCGCCCCTGACGCGGTTGGGAAGGTATCGTGATAGAATTACATGGAAAGGCGCCACATGAACCTGCCCTGGAAGTTTCCTGATCCTCAAGAACTGGCCCGACAACGGGCGGAAGAATTTCAGCGCTTGACGCCGGACAACCGTATCCGCGAGATTATGGATACGATCGAGACTGGAATGTTGCTCCTGCGCGAATCGCCAAATCGTCAAAGGATCGACGAATTGTTTTTGCAACGCGAAGCAAACTGGCAACGATTGCAGAAGGAGTTATTCCGGAAACATGGCGGATGAGCCGGCTAATTTGTCGCGCGTGCTTTTGGATGGGGCGCTCGAACTAGCGGATGCGCTGAACCAGACGTCCGCGCGTTATGCGCTCATCGGCGGGTTGGCGGCCGGCTACCGGACACACGCGCGCTTTACGCGCGACGTCGATTTCCTTCTTCATATTCCTCAAGTCGCGCTGCCGCCGATTCTGACGGAGCTCGCCCGTCGCGGTTTTGAATTCGATGAACTCTCCGCCATTCGCGAATGGACGCAGGAGCACATGACAACGTTGTCCTATCACGGTATCCGCGTCGATTGGCTCAAGCCGGTCATTCCCGCCTATCTGCACATCCTCGAGCGCGCTACCAATGAGAACTGGCTCAATCACACCATACGCGTTGCCTCCGCCGAAGGGCTCATTCTCCTAAAGCTGCTGGCTTTTCGCACGCAGGACCAGCTTGACATCGAAAATCTCGTCGCGGCCCAGCGCGACAGGCTCGACTTGGCTTGGATTCGCTCCGAATGGCAAACACTTGCGCCGCTAGACGATCCGCGAATGCTGCGGTTGATGGATCTCGCTTCAGGACAGAAATCATCCTGACACGCGAAAGGTCGAATACCTATTCTGCAATTTCACTTGGCTTGCACCGAATAATATGATGTATTGACCTGTGGAGCACGTTTGCCACGTGCTTGTTGGCATCGGCACGTGGCAAACGTGCCCTAGCGGGAGAACAGCGTGTCGCGTCCACTATCGCGTTGGCAAGCATTGATCTTGGGTTCCGTTGTGCTCGCCGCTTTAGCCCTCGGAGCTTGGGGCCTTTTTCAAATCGACAGCCGGCGCGGGCTGGACGGCTCTTCGTTCAGCGTGACCGCCGGCTTCGCGGACATCGGCGGCGTCGAATCCGGCACGCGCGTGCGCGTGCAAGGCATCGACGCCGGCGAAGTCGAAGCCATCGTGCCGCCCGCGGCGCCAGGCGACAAGGTGCGCTTGCGCCTGCGCATCGCCGGCAAGCTGCGCCATCTCGTCGGCCAAGACGCCAAGGTCCAGATCGCTTCCGAAAACCTATTGCATGGCAAGATCGTGCGCATCCTGCCGGGTAGCGCAAACGCGTCGCCGGTCGCGGACGGCGCGGAGCTGGCGGCGGTGGCCACGACTGAATTGTCCGACAGCGTCGCCCAAGCCACGACGAAGCTGCATAACATCCTTGCCGAGCTCGACAGCACCCTGGGCGAAATCCGCAGCGGCCAGGGCAGCGCCGGCGCAGTCGCCAAGGACCTGGCTCAGGCGGCCGGCAGGCTGAACACGGTGCTGGCCAAGGTGGATGTCACTCTGGACGGCGTCCAAAAGGGCGAAGGCACGCTCGGGCAACTCGTCAAAAACGACGGCTTGTACAAAGAGTTGAACGAAACGCTTGGACAGATGAAGGGCGCATTGTTGGAGATTCGCTCGGGCGAGGGCACGCTGGGCAAACTGGTCAAGAACAATGAAGTGTATTCCGAGGCGCTGCAATCCATCCAGGACATGCGCCGCATGGTGGCGTCGGTCAAGCAAAACTCCGACGCCATCAAGAGCTTGCCGGTGGTGCGCAGCTACGTCGTCGATCCGCACAAGGAGCTGGTCCGGCCCGACTGCAAGCGCTATCGCAAATGGTTCGCCGAAGAGACCATGTTCGAACCGGGCCAGGCAATCTTGAGCGAGCGCGGCAAGAAAGCGCTCGACGAGGTGTCGGCTTGGGTCAATGGCGAAAAGGCTTCGAACCAGGAAGTCGTGATTGCGTCGTTTGTCGGGCCGCAGCACGATCCGGACTACGCGCGCACGCTGACGCAAAAGCAGAGCGAGGCCGTGCTCGAGTATCTCAAGAGCAACCACCGCATCCATCGCACCGGCTTCTGGTTCTGGTCCAACCGCTCCGTGCGGGCCATCGGCGTGGGCAATACGCCCGTGGCAGTTCCGGAGACGGAGAAACTACCGGCGGCGCGCGTGGAGCTCATCGTTTTCATTCCCGCCGGATGACAACTGCGTAGGACAGGTTTTCAACCTGTCCGCCCAACCCGGACAGGTTGAAAACCTGTCCTACGCAAGTTCAAATCTTGCTATAATCCGAGAGAGTGTCCCGCTTCCTCACGGGCGCGGCTCTGACAGTCTCGCAGGGCGCGGCTCTGAAAGTCGCAGGAAAGAAGATCATGCAGGAAGGTCCGGCTCAACTCGGCCCGCGCGTCGAGTTGCTCTATTATTTCTGCCGTTTGCAAATCCCTTCCATCGACCTTTCGCGCGACTCCTGCGGCAAACACCTCGAGCGCACTTTCGCAATCTATCGCAATAAAGCTGGGGCGAGCGCGTCGTGGAACGCCTATCTGGATAACCTCTATCCGCTCGATTGGTTCGTCGCCGCCGCCTGCTTGGAAGGAAACGCGCGGGCCTGGGAGACCCTGTTCGCGTCACGGGCCGGCCGCAGCGACTGCCTGCTCTTGGACGCCCTGCGCGCCCGCGCGGCCCGTCTTTATCCGCGCGACGAGGAACGGCAAGACAGCGCGGTGACCGAGTTTTGGAGCCAGCTCTACGTGCCGGAGCGGCCTTCCTCCTTGCCGGTGCTCGCACGCTATGACGGCAACCGCCCGCTCGTTCCTTGGCTCATTCGCGTCTTTCAGAATTGGCACATTTCGCAGCTTCGCAAGCAAAGCGGCGTGCAGGCATTGCCCGAGGACGACCTGGCGATGCCGATGCCCAGCAATGGTCCGGACGGGCGTTGGCGCGAAGTGTTCGCCCAAGCCACGCGCGATTGGCTGGAAAAAATCGGCGACGACGAGATTCTGCTGTTGGGCCTCCGGCTGCGCTACAGGCTCAGCCAGCGCGAAGTGGCCAACTTGCTCGAAGTGCATGAGGGGACGATTTCGCGCCGCACCGACGCCTTGCGCGACCAGTGCCTGGAATTCCTAGGCCAGCGCCTGGTCGAGGCCGGCTGGTCGGGCGACGATCTTTCCGAGTTCATTCGCGGCGAGATGCACAGCCTGCTTTTGGACGACCCACGCTTGTCCGTCGATTACTTGGCGCACATCCTGGCCAAAGAGGGCAAGAAGCTGAAAAAAGGTGTTTAGGGGCGAAAGAAAACGCCTGTTCCGTCCGTCAGTGGGATAAGGACGGTTGCCTCGTCCCATGGCACGGGCGCGGCGGCGGCAACGACATTCGCCCGAAATGTATACACGCTGCCAATGAGGCGGCCCGTTCCCGCGTCCAGAGTGGTGATGTTCCCGGCCAAGTCGGCCACGACCAATTTCTCGCCAAGTAAGTTCGGCTCGCCGACGACGGCAGCAACAAAGTCGTATTCCCAGAGCGGTTGATCTTGCGCCGGGTCCAACCAGACCAGGCGCTTGTCGCCGACAATGACGCCGACGTGGGCGCCGCGCACGAAGGGACCAGCGGTGATCTTGCCGCCGGGCGACCAGCGCCGCACAACCTGCAGGCGCTCGGCATCCAGCAGCGTGACAGTATCGGCAGCATCGGCGGCCAGGAGCTGGCCTTTCCAAACAACCGGGGCGCGCACGATGCGATAGGGCAATGCCGCGCTCGACAGCTTTTCCCAAAGCTTGTCCTGGCCCCAGCGGTAGCGCGTCAGAGTGCGGCTGCCGTCCGTAAGCGCGAATTCGTTGGCGCCCAGAGCTACAACAAAGCCGGGCGCGCTTTCGTCAACGCCGACGCCGCGCCATTCTGGTCCATTCTCCACTGTGATGCCGCTCAACTTCAGGCGCGACAACAGGCCATTGGCGAGCGGCGCGAGGACTGCGTCGTCCAAGAGCACCGGCGCTCCTTGCGGCGGCGCGGGCAACGTAAAGCTTCGAGGATTCTCAATGCCTTTCGGTGTGATCGGGCCAACTATGAGTCTGGAAGTTTGAGGCAGCCACGTCCACGCCATCGTCTGGTCGCCCTGCTGGAGCAAGCCGTGACGGGCGGCTTCTTTGTCCAGCGGCACACGCTTTCCCGCAGCGGACCAAAACTTGCCGCCGCCGTGAGCCGACTTATCGTGGGACGGATTGGCAATCCGTCCTACCTGCGACTTGTCCACGAACAGAAAGCCGTCGCCATCCGGACAAACAAGCGTCTCTCCGAGTGCTACGATGGGGCCGTGGCAGGTAAGGCCGAGCTGCCGTTCCCAATAGACGCGGCCGTCCTCCGCGTCGATGGCCCGGAGCCGGCAAGTGCTGTCGTCTTGCGTTGTCAGATACAGCACGAGCCGGCCCGCTTCCAGACGCGCCTCGGCCGAGTGCAAAGGCGTGCCGACGTGCACCGGTTGCGGCCAGCGCGACACCAGTCCCGGCCCGGCGGCAGCCGTGAACGCCGTTTGCAGTCGGTGCAGTTTTCCATTCACAAGCACCCAATAATTCTCCGCATCGACGTGGACAAGCATGGCTTTCACCGGGCCGCCTTTGACGCCGCTGTCGACCTGATAATCCTGCTTAAACATGGGAAATAAGAGCGGATCACGATTGCCTTTCTGTCGAATGCCGTAAAGGGCGAGCAAGCCGGCATCCGTGGCGAGCGCGATTTGCCTCTCGTCCTGCCATGGAGAAAACGCCGCCGCGCCCGGGATGGTGACTTTGAGATTGGCGGGCTTCTGCTCCGCGTCATCGATGGGCAACGCAAACGGAACAAGCTCCATAGTTCCCGCGGCCGACGCTTGGGTGAGCGCCAGCCAGCCTTTGTGCTGTGAATCCGGTGCGGAGTATTCGTTCCAAAGGAGGGGCGGACCGATCAGCGAGCGCGGCGCGTGGCCCGTGTACAATATTCCGGCGCTTTGGCGGCGCGTCACGTCCAACACATAAATGCAATCGCTTTCGCCGGCGACATAGACCAGCGACGTATCCGGCTGCCGAACCCCGCCCACCAGCGACGGCTGATCGAGGTCGTAGTACCCGCGCCGCAATCCTCCGGTAATTTCTATTTCCTCAATGCGCCCGGACAAAGTGGGAACCAAAACGACACGGTCTATGAGCACGGGCTGGGCTAAGCAAGCGTCGCTCAAACCGGTTCGCCACAGGACGCGGCCGCTGCCAGTCTCAATGCCCAGAAGGGCGCGCGCGTCGGAGGAGAGAACCAGAAGCATTTCCGGCATGATGTCCGATGCAGGAACGCGCAATGGCAAGACCGTGGTATCGACGCCCAGGCGGCGGACAAAGCGCAGGTCGCCGCGCGCGGGCTCGAATGCATAGAGGACGCCGCGGGCCAGCGCCAAGACTACGCCGTTGGACGCCGGCGCCGCGGCCGCTTTGCCGACCGCCGGCGCGAAGGCGACGCTGGGCAGTTCATCTTCCGCCCCGGGCTGCAGCGCATCCTCAGGCCGCGTGACGATGAATCGCACCGCTGCCCGATGGGCGTCGATCAGGGCCCTTAGCCGCGCTTGCGCTTCCTTATCGCTCGCCAAACCGGCGGCGCCTATGAGCTCTTTCCCCGAACGAACGCCGCGGGCAGAGGGCTCTTTCGCAAGCTCGCCAAGCATCTCCAAAACTCGCGTGCGCGCGGCCTGCACGGCCAATGTTTTCGCGACGCGCCCAAACTCAGCCGTCAAAGTCCTCTGTGTTTCGGGCACGTTGGCGTTTTTAGGCGCTTGGAACTTTCCCGCCTCCGCCCAGGCGCGCTGGGCGCGTTCGAGCAACTGGCTGGAATGCCTTTCTTCCGCCAACATGGCCAACTCTTTGGCCAAACGCTGCAGCGTTTCCCAAATGTCGCCATGACGTTTTTCGATCAGGGGATCGTTCTTGTAGATTTCGAGGAATTGCGCGACGCGCGCGTAGAGATCGGCCGCGTCGTCGCCCTCGGCGCGCGGGCCAAAGACGGCGCCGCGCACTTCGCTCCATTCCGCTAAGAATTGGTACAGTGTGCGCTCTTTGCTCTTTGGGAAATCACGAACCAAACCTTGAAGCGCGCGGACAGCTTCCGCAAACTCCTGATTCTGATAGAGCTCTTCGGCTTTCTGGAAACGCTCGATTTCGCTGCCGGTACGGCTGCGTTCGACGAGCAAGTAGCCGCCGGTGCCGATGCCCGCCAAAAGCGCAAGCAAGAGGGCGATGAGCCCGGTGGAGCGGCGTCGCGCTAGTCGCCGCGCCGGCCGCGGCGACTCGTTTTTCTTTGCCGGGCTTGTTTCTTCCTCCAATTCGCCTAAATCCGGTTCCAAAGACGCCAAGCCTGCGGGTGACTTCTCCCCTCGCCCCTGGGGGGGAGAGGGGTCGGGGGTGAGGGGGCCGCCCTCGGACTGTGAAGTCGCTTCGCTGCGCGAACGGACAGTGCCGGGTTCACTGTCCGAGCCGCGCCCGTAAGGAAGCGGAACGCCTTCCGCGGCTTGGCGGGTTATGCGCACCGGCGGCGGCGTCTGCCAGGACGGCGTCGCCGTCGTTTTCTTCGGCGGCCCTTCCGGAACCGCTATTTCCGCCGGCAGCAACGGCACCATTTCTTCGACAGAGCCCGTGGGTTTATTCTCCGATGCGGGTGCGACAGCCGGAGGTCCGCTTTCACCTTCCGCGCGGACTTCGAACACAGCGCGGCAAATCGTGTTCAAACAGCGCATCCGCTTGCCGCGCAAGGCCTCGACGACCTGATAGGTGCTTTGACACAATGGACAAGTAACCGAAAGATGCACTTTGCGCCCCTGCAAAACTCTATCTTCTTTGTACCAGGGTCGGCACTCGTGGGAGAACAGCACTACTTCTCTTTGAAAAACCGGCGCGGATCGGTGAGCTTGACCTGGGCCATGCCGAAATGCGGCCGCAGCGCCAGACAGCGTTCAAAGGCCATGCGGGCAGCATCGTGCTCGTTGACCAAGCGCCGCGCTTCGCCCAGGAAAAACCAGGCGTCGGCCAGAGCGGGATCGATTTCCACTGCTTTTTCGAAGGCCACGGCGGCTTCCTTCAAGACAGCCTTTCTCCAAAAAAGCTCCATGCCCGCGCCGAAAAGCGCATGGGCCAGGTGTTTCTTGGCTTCGATGTTCGCGCCGCTCTTTTCGAGATGAAGATGGATCTTGTAATGTGTGTCCTTCGTTTCCGCCGCCCAACCCAAGCGCACGGCCCGCCGGAAGCATTCCACTGCGTTGCGCATGTCCCCTAATTCCTCGTGAGTCTCGCCCAAGCGCTGCGCCAGATGTGCCGAAGGACCGGCGCGCTCCTGCGCGTTCGTCAAGATCTGCAAGGCCTGCACTGGATCGCGCTTTTGCAAATGGATTTCCGCAAGCAAGTCGGCGACGGACGGAGTCCAGTTTTTTCGAAATGCAGTGCTCAATTCGGGCTCCCAACGCGACAGCTTGCCGTCGGATAGACCCTTTTCGATTCGGCGCAGTTGCGCGGACAAGCCCATTTGGTCGTGCGCTTGCTCCAGTCTACGCCATGGACGGTCGAAAGGATTCGGCAAGCGCCCTCGGTTGGAAGCGGCGCGATCGGAATAGGCCTGTGCCATCTTCGGTTGGTTTTGCGCCAGCATGACACGATAGCCCAAGTACGGCGGCTGCACTGCCCCCGAATAACTCCGATCCAGGTCTAGGACAATCTTTTCGGCTTCGGCGAACCTCCCTTCCCGAACCTCCAAGCGCGCGAGCTCATAGCGCGCCGCCGGCAAGCGCTGCGCCTGGGTGAACGCAGTCCGCGCTTCGTTTACTTGTTCCAACCGGAGCAGATTGCGCCCGATGAAATACCGGGCCTCATCGGCAAGCGCGGTTTGTAAATGCGCGGCACGCTCGTATTGCTCGTTGGCGGACTCCAGCCAACCCAAACGCTCCAGGCTGAACGCCCATTGAAAGACAATCTCCGCGTGCTCGGAAGACAACTCGGCCGCCCGGCGATGGCAGGCCTCGGCTTCCGAGAAGAAGCCATAAGCCATGTACATTTCGCCGAGCCGACGCCAGTCCTCTGCGCTTCCGCAGCGGCTCTGAAAGGCAGCGATTTCCTCGGCGGCATAAGGTTCGATGTTTGTCAGGTCCGGCAGCGGCGGCATGTGCAGCGTCCAGTGGCGCAGCACCCAGTAGCCGCCGGCGACGAGTTCGACGGCGATGACGAGGGCCAAGAGCCAGTCGCGGCGCTTCATGGTGCCTTTCTGCTAAGCCAGGCCGTGATGCGGCCGATTCGGTCGAATGGGGCCATCAAATGGAATCCGCCGGCGACGATGTCGGGCCGGCCGTCGCCGTCCAGGTCGCCGCAGGCCACGGTGGCCAAGTGCGTGGGCCGGTCGGCGATTTGCCAAGTCCTGAAATTCTGTTTGCCGTCGTTCTCAAGCCAGACGACGCTGGCGCTGCCCGGCCGACGCCAATCGTTGAACATGCTGACGAGCACGATGTCTTGGTCGCCGTCGCCGTCCAGGTCGGCCTCGGCGGCCGCGTAGGTCCCGCCCAGATGGGCGAGCCGCTTGGGCTCGAATCTCCAAGCGCTGCGGTTTTCGAGCCACAGGCAGCCGTGCCAGGGTTGTGCCTGCGGGTATTGGACTTCCAGGTTATCGCCGGCCACAAGAAGCAAATCGGGTTTGCCGTCTTTGTTGAGGTCGCCGCGAAACAAGCCGGCCGAGCCCAGGTCGAAGTTCGGCGTGGAAAAAAGCAGGCGTGGCTCGAATTTGCCGCCGCCTTTATTTTCGAAAGTCCAGACCTCTTCGTCTTCTTGGGAGATCAGCGCCACGACATCGAGGTCGCCGTCGCCGTCGTAATCGGCGATGGGCACGTGGATCGCGCCGGGAGCGGCCCACAACTCCTGGTCGCGAAACTGGTTCTTGCCCATGTTTTCCAGCCATAGCACACGGCCGTGATCGTAACCGAACTCCGCTACGACGAGGTCCACGTCGCCGTCGCCGTCGAGATCGCCCGCTTGCACGTCGGCCACGCGGTGCAGATGATCGAGAATCACATGCGTCTGGAATTGGAAATTGCCGCGGTTTTCCAGCCAGACGACTTTGCCGACGAGATCGTCCGTGGGCGAAACGCTGCCCAATACGGCGACGACTATGTCCGAATCGCCGTCGCCGTCGAGATCGACGACGGCGGCGTGGGCGGGGGCGGCCAATTCATCGCCGAGCGCAATCTCCTGCCATTGGCCGCGCGGCTGTTGGCGGCAAAAGTACACGCGCTGCCGCTGCGCGTCGCAGGCCACGACGTCCTGTAGTCCGTCGTTGTCCAGGTCGATGATTTGCACGTTGGTGATGCGCGGCTGATACACCGGGATGGGGCCGATCTGGCTTTGTTGGAAAAGCAGAGGGGATGGAGCGAAAGTCCGAAAGGAATCCGGTTGCAACCGCAATGCGACGGTCGGCGGCTGTGCGAACCAGCCCGCCGCGCCGAGGAGGATCGGGAGCAACAATGCCGCGCAAAGCAGGAGGCGCGAACGCAAGGGCCAACGTGACGCGGCGGAAGTCATAGTGCTTGTTTGGTGAGTACGCGTACGGATTTCAAGGTGTTTCCCGGATCATGTTCTTCGGGAGCTGTGTGCCGCGCGGAAAGTGCGGCACGATCTTGCGCAATTCGCGCTCTTCGAAATCAGTGCCGCCAAGAAAAGTCCAGTTCTTGCCCTCGTCGCTGGAGACGGCAACGAAGAACGAACCGCCCGCGAACTTCTTTTGATTGCGCTCGAATTCGAGATGCAGCGGCACGATGGAGAACAGGTCCGAGCCGGCGACGATCAGCCGCTCCGGCGCTTCCACACGGGCAGAGAAGACTCGATATGCATCCTTCTTCACGGTCAATTCGAGCGCGAGGAGCATTTTCTTGCGGCCGCCCACGTGATCGACGAGCGCCGGATAGGCGAGGTCGATGTACTTTTGCCAATCCTGCCGAGCAAAGGCATCGGCACAGGCCTCAGCTTGTTCTTTACAGCGTGCGAGCGCTTCTGTGCGTTTCGAATTGCTTGTGGAGCAGCCGGCGCACAAACAGACCATAAACGCCATTACTGCCCGCCAGGTTCTGCTCGATATGCGAAAGCAAATACGAATCCCCTCGGTGGGCGACGCGCGCATGCTTTGCGTTGCAAGCTCCCCTCGGCAGCCCTGCAAACCATTTTTGGTCAATTGCGTCGCAACTCCTTGGCAGTTCAGCACATGATTCTCTGCAACCCAGCCCTGCAATGCAACACCCCCCACCCCCGTCGAGTTGGTCAAATCGTGTGCCTGCCTGCTTCTAACTTCCTTGACATGAAAGACTTGTGCTCCCTCAACGATTTGGCCAACTCGTTTTCGAGTTGGCCAAACCGCGGGAAGGACGGCCCTACGACAAGTCTACTTCCCAAGGATCGATGGGCGTGCGCACGAATTCCTCAAGAATCACGGCGACGGCCGGCACTTCGCGCGGAATTTCCGGCCCCGGCAAGTTGCGGCGCAATTCTTCTCG
The DNA here is from genome assembly GCA_022614915.1 of Gemmataceae bacterium. Classification (GTDB taxonomy): domain Bacteria; phylum Planctomycetota; class Planctomycetia; order Gemmatales; family Gemmataceae; genus JAKEFD01. Next base: position 13,965 of record JAKEHV010000316.1, read on the forward strand.
GTCCGGCAACCGCAACGCCGGCTCGTAGTCGGCAAGGTTTTTTTCGATATCGAGCGGCCGGCAGCCGGGCGGCAGCTTGTCTTTTCCCTGGAAGCGCTCCTTGAACCTCTTGAGCACGCCGTCGGCAGTGTCCACGTTGAGGCCCGCGGCATCGGCGCGCAGCCGGCGCACAGCGTCGTTGAGCGTTTCGCGCGCCCAGTTGACGTCCTCCAGCGCGGACTTGGCTTGCCCCTTGCGCGACCAGATCAGCCGTTGCGCCCAAGCGGCTTCGATGGCGTTGCGGTCCGCGTCCTTGCCCACGCCCAGGATCAAAAACGGCCCGACCTGCGTGCGCGGCAACGGCGCCACGTCCAACGTCACCGGCAGCGGCGGCGGCACCCGGCTCATTCTGCGCTTCCTTTCATCCCCCCTCGCCCTTAGGGAGAGGGGTTGGGGGTGAGGGGGAAACCTTCAACCATTCGACGAACGGCGCGAACAATTCGGTGTCCTCATCGGCGTGGCAGCCATGGGCCACCAGGAAGAACGCGGCGAGAATCACAAACGCCGCGACACGGACACAAGTCAAGACTGTATCGCAGCGTAGCCGACGCAACTTGCCGGCGGCGTCCCGCTTCCTTACGGGCGCGGCTCTGACTATGTCGCACTGGTGATAGTCTTCCCGGAGCATTACTTCAGTTTTTCCTTGAAGAACTCGATGGTTTGATCCAGCGTTTGCGTCATTTTTTCGCCGCTCCAGCCATGGGCCGCGCCTTCCATCGTGACCAGTTTCGCATGGACGCCGGTTTCTTGCAACTTCTTGGACAGCTTGTGCGAATGTTCGATCTTCACCAGCTCGTCCTTGTCGCCGTGAAAAAACAGAAAGGGCGGATCGTCCTTGGTCACGTAGTGAATCGGCGAGCTTTTCACATAGGCGTCTTTCTTGTCTTCAAACGTGCCGCCGAGAAACGGCACGAGAAAATAGTCCTCGGCTTTCTTGTCCCAGGTGCGCGTCGTCATGTCCGTTGGGCCGAAGAAGTTGACCACTGCCTGCACCCGGCTCGATTGTTCCGGATGGCCGCCCTGTCCTTCCAGCTTGGCGTCGTTGTCGGCCGTGCCCATCAAAGATACAAGGTGTCCGCCGGCAGAGAAACCCACGGCGCCGATCCTGTCCGACTTCAAGCTGTACTGGGCGGCGTTGGCGCGCAGAAACCGCACTGCCGCCTTGCAGTCTTCAATCTGCGCGGGGAATTGATGCGTGGGCGAAAGGCGATAGCTCACCGTCGCGGCGACAAAACCGCGCTCGGCCAGAAGGTCAATCAGCTTGGTCAAGTCTTGGCGTTTGCCGCCGCGCCAGCCGCCGCCGTGCACGCACACCACGCCGGGAAACGGGCCTTCGCCCGCCGGCCGCGCCAGGTCGAGCTGCATGTCTTGATCGCCGCCTTTGCCAAAGACGATGTCCTGCGTGTGTTTAGCGGACCCTTTTTTCTCTTGAGCGACGGCAGGCGCAAGAAAACTAGAAAGCAACAATGACAAAAGGAGCAGTCGTTGCATAAAAGCCATAACGTCTCCAGTTTTTCAAGTGTGATTTGCGTCTACGAACCCCCTCACCCCCAACCGCTCTCCCTGAGGGCGAGGGGACTTCCGGCAACCTATTCGGGCATGTTATCCACCAGAAGGCAGCGCTGCAACCATTCGGAATCACTTCCGATACTTTCCTTCAACGCAAATGCGCGCTTGCGCCAGGCGCGCTTCCTTGGCCACGTCCTCATAAGTCGCATGCTCGATTAACACCGCCAAAGGAACAATCGCTGCCTCGCCTCCGAACGCGCCGAGGAGGCGGATGGCTTCGTGGCGAACCCAATAATCCTCCGACTCCAGCAAGCCAATGAGCTCCGGCTCGACGCTGCGGACGAATGGACCCATTTGGTCCAAAGATCCCAATATAGTCTCGTGAAGATATTCGATGTTCGGCTCGCGCAGCGCTTGGCGAATCGCCGGCAACGCCTCAACTGCAAGCGGGCCGAGCTCCAGCAATGCGGCTGCGGCATGCGCACGCAATTCACCGGAATTCGATCGGTTTCCAAAGATGCCGTGCAACTCCGAAACGAAAGGCTGCGCCTGCTTGCGAATCGCGGCCATTGCGAAAGCCGCGTCGATGCGCATGTCGATTCGCTTGTCATCAAGAAAGGGCCGTAGCGCTGGCAGCGCCCCTTTCGCGGATGGTCCCAGCTTGCCCAAAGCTTGTATGGCGGCGCGACGCACTTCGATTTTCGAGGATTGCAAGCTGCGCACAAGGATGGCAATCAAATCTATCGTGTCGTCGGACAGGGCGGGCAGCATCCGTAAGATCGCCGCTTGCACACTTTCGTCGGCGTATGGGAACACGCGCAGCAATGTGGGAAGAGCGACCCTTGCCGCCGGGCCGATGGCTTCGAGAGTGGCTAGGCAGCTCAATCGTTCAGGGGTTCCCGCTCCGCGAAAGTAATGGATGAGATGTGGAACACTGGGCGCCGCGATCGCCAGCACCAGGGCCATCTCCATCATCGCGAACGTGTTGCCCACGCACAGGCGGAGTGCAGCGGGACGAAATTCTGCGCTGATGCGCAAGTTCGAAACCTGCGTTTGCATCAGCGACCGGCTGCTGGTACGATTCAAAAAACTGGAGTTGGCGATGATTCAGTGCTTCAAGGCCGTCTACCGCGACGGCGCGTTTCTTGTTCGCGAGCCCTGTGCACTTCCCCAGGACGCGGAGGTGCAACTGATAGTCCAGGGTCCGTTCGTCATTCCCCCGACCGTCACTGATCCTGCCGAGATCGCGCGCGTGCTCGCGACCGTTACGGAGCGAATGCGCGCGAATTCGCTGCCGACCGCTGCGCCGCGCTTCACCCGCGACGAATTGCATGAACGCCGTTGACACCAATGTCCTTCGGTACGCGCACGACCCGCGCGACCCCGCTAAGCAGCATAGGGCCGTGGCGTTGCTGCAATCGCTTAGCGACGCCGCTTTGCTTTGGCAGGTTGCCTGTGAATACCTAGCGGCGAGCGCGAAGTTAGAGCCGTTCGGCTACAGTCGTACCGAGGCGTGGCAAGACATTCGCGATCTGCGGAGCGTGTGGACGTGCCTACTGCCGACGTGGGATGTACTCGACCGCGCGGAACAACTGCTCGCCGCTTACAGCCTGTCTTTTTGGGACGCCATGATTCTTGCCGCTTGCCTTGAAGCCGGCGTGTCTCGTCTCTACTCTGAGGACCTCGCCACATACCCGCGTGTGAATGGGCTCGAATGCATCAATCCATTCTAATTGTGCCGTTGTTCCAAAGCGGCAATTGTGCAGTCGGTGTGACGCTCTGGAACGAGTGACGCTTTGGAAAGTGTGTTACCGAAATGAATTACCAATCCACTCTCATGCAGAATCATCGCGGCTCGATGACGCCCGGCACGCCCGGCACCGGATGCAGCGTGAACGACGCGACGGGAGTCACCGTCGCGCCGGGCTCCAAGGCGAAGCGAAAACGCGGCGCCAGGATCGCCAGCACCAGGGCCATCTCCATCATCGCGAACGTGTTGCCCACGCACAGGCGCGGGCCGCCGCCGAACGGGAAATACGCGAACTTGGGAATGTGCTTCGCGCTCTCCTCCAACCAGCGCTCCGGGCGAAACGCTTCCGGATCGGCGAAGAAGCGCGGATCGCGCTGCACTACCCACTGGCTCATGAGCACCGTCATGCCGCGGCGCACCGGATAGCCGCCGACCGAAGTCTCCCGTATCGCCTCGCGGCCAATGACATACGCCGGCGGATAAAGCCGCATCGCTTCGAGCACGATCGCTTCCGTGTAACGCAACTTCGCCACATCGTCGAAGGTGGGCAGGCGGCCGGGCAAGACCGATTGGATTTCCGCGAGAAGTTTCTCTGCCGCCGCCGGGTGTTGGGCCAACAGATACCACGTCCACGACAGAGTAAGCGCGGTAGTTTCATGGCCGGCGAGGAACAGCGTCATCGCTTCGTCGCGGACTTGCTGGTCGCTCATGCCTTTGCCGTCTTCTTCGTCGCGGGCGCGCAAGAGCAGCGACAAGACGTCGTGCTGCTCGACTTGGCTGGCGCGGCGTTCGCGGATGAAGCGATAGATGATTTCGTCCAGACGCCGCACGGCGCGCTTAAAGCGCCGATTGCTGCGCGTCGGCAGCCAGAGCGGCGGGGGAATGAGATTCAGGAACCGCTCCAGGAAGTTGTCCTGCATGATTTGAAGCGCGCGGGCGACGTCGCGCGTGTCGCTGGTCGCTTCGGAGCCAAACAGCGTCTTGGCGGCGATCTGGAGCGTCAACCTCATCATCTCGGCGTGGATTTCGCGGTGCTCGCCTGCGCGCCACTCCGCGAGCAGCCGCTCCGTCGTCGCCACTACCGCTGGGGCATAGCCGGCCAGCCGGCTTTTGATGAACGCGGGCTGCACCAGCCGCCGCTGCCGGAGCCAGAAGGAATTCTCGCTGGTCAGGAGCCCATTGCCCAACAAAAGTGGATTGAGACGAAGCGCGAAGTGCTTGATAAAATCGTGGTTGCGCGTGACAAGCACTTCTTCAATGAGATCGGGATGGCTCGCCAGAAAGATGCGGCGATGGGCAAAGCGCATGTACACCACGTCGCCGAACTCGCGGGCGCTGCGGGTCAGAAAATCCTGCCGCTCCCTGCGGAAATCCCGCAGGTTGCCGCCCAGCCAAGTTCCTTTCGGTCCCGGCGGAAACACGCGTTTGCCTCCAGCGCCGCAGGAATCCAGTCGTGGCGGACTTGTCTTCGGAACGTCACTGACCCTATCATTTAGATATGAAATCACAGTTCACCTAGATTCGCCATCTTTACGTATTGGTCCGCCGAGATCTGCCGTCGTCCCAGATCGCAGTACAGGCGGTACATGCCGCCATGGAAGCCTCCCGTCAATTCCTATCGGCCAGTTCCATTCATCCTCACTTGGTTTTGTGCGGCGTCGCGTCCGAGAAGCGGCTTTTGGCCGCCGCGGATCATTTGTATCGTCATGGCATCCGCTGCGCCCTCTTCCGCGAACCGGACCGCGCGAACGAAGCCACCGCGCTGGCCACCGAGCCGTTAACCGCTGAAAAACGCCTCCTTTTGGATCGATTTCGGTGCTTATCCCGTCAAGATTTCCTGGTCGCTCCCGATTTGGAGCACGAGCCGCGCGGTTCGTGCCGGGAACGATTCTAACCCATGTGTTGTTTGAGGAGGTAGATCATGTTGTAGGTACATCAACGCCGCTGGGGTTATTACCCGTGCTCGTTTGCCACGTTTCAAAAGTTGAAGGAGCTTAACAAACTCTGGGAAAAAGCGAAACGGCAACGCGCGTCTTGGCAACGCTGGAACCGCAAGCTGCCCCACAATCGCGTCAGCCGGCCGCGGCTGCGCGACGAGCGCGGCCGCACCATCGGCTACGGTTCCCCTATTCCGCTTCACGAACCGGTATTGCACCCGGCTTTTTGCCACAAGGTGCAACTGCCATCGGGCCGCTGGGACATCGAGTTGCGCGACGTAGGTATCGAAAGCGCGTATCGATTGGCTCGCCATCCCAAGCCGACGCCGGATGACGTGACGCCGCTGCCAATGTCGAAAGACGAAATCCGCAGGTTGTTCGATGAGCATTGCGACAGATAACAACGAATTGGCTTCGTAGCGGAATTCGCAAGAATTCCGGCCGATGCGTACGGCCCCGAATTCTTGCGAATCCGGCTACAATTGGCCCCCTCACCCCCGGCCCCTCTCCCCCCAGGGGCGAGGGGAGAAATTGCCTTGGGGCATGGGCATTCCCACAGCTCGCGCGTCGGGCTTGTGTTTACATTGCGCTACTCCTTAGCTGCGTGCCTCCAACAGCCACACCTCCATGCGCGTGCCTTCGTTCACCTTGCTGTAGACGTGGATTTTGCCGCCGAAGCCTTCGACGATTTGTTTGACGACGGCGAGGCCCAGGCCGCTGCCGCGCTCTTTGGTGGAGAAGAAGGGTTCGAAAATGCGCGGCAGGGCGTCGTCGTCGATGCCGTGGCCGCTGTCCTGAAACGAGAGGCGCACCCAGCGCGGGCTTTCGGGGCCGTTGGTGGGACCCCTCACCCCCGGCCCCTCTCCCTGAGGGAGAGGGGAGACTGTGGGACCGAGGCGTTCGGTGCCGACGGTGAGCACGCCGCCTTGGGGCATGGCGTCGCGGGCGTTCAGGCACAGGTTCATGACGACTTGCTTGAGCTGGGTCTCCTCCGCTTGCGCCAGGAGCCCGTCGTCACCCAGTCTTTGCTCGATGCGGATGTCGGCCGGGAAGGAGCTTTTGAGCAGTTTGAGCGAGTGCACCACGATCGTGTTGATATCGACGCCAATCAATTTGGGGCGCGCGACTTTGCTGAAGGCGAGCAGTTGACGAGCAAGATGCGAGGCTTGTTCGCCGGCGTCCATGAGGCGGCGCAGGTCTTCGTGCACGGGGCTGTCCTGGGGCAGGCTGGTTTGAATGAGCTCGGCCAGGCCCAACACCACAATGAGCAAGTTGTTGAAGTCGTGGATCGTGCCGCTCGCGAGCTTGCCGACCAGCTCGAGGCGCTGGGCGCGGTGCAATTCGTCGAGCGTTTGCCGATGGGCGGTCATGTCGGCGAACGTCGTGACGACGGCGGCGTTGCGCAAGTTGCTGGCCGATGTGGTGGCAATCGGCATGGAATTGACGAACAGCCAACGGATTCCCCCCTCACCCCCAACCCCTCTCCCCGTAGGGGCGAGGGGAGAAGTCTGTTCCCCGGCCCCAATTCCCGCAGGGGCGAGGGGAGAATTGACGGGAACGCCCATGAGGACATTGCGAACTGGCGCCCCGGTGGCCAATGCCAGACGGTCGGGGTGCTCGTCGCGCGGCAAGGGCGAGCCGTCTTCACGCACACAGCCTTCGTCGGGGCCCAGCG
>JAKEHV010000317.1 GCA_022614915.1 Gemmataceae bacterium
CTATCAGTCTCTGGTCAGGTTTCTGCAAGCCGAAGACGGCCCGACCGCGGTTGAATATGCCGTAATGCTCGCCCTCATTGTCGTGGTGTGCATTGCTTCGATCACCGCCCTGGGCACCAACGCCAACAAGGTGTTCAACAACGTGGCTTTGAACACCTCCGTAGGGTCGTAGTTTTTCCCAGTTTTCACCAAGGAGCAGAAGATGCGTCAGTGGATTATGAACTTCCTGAAGCGCGAAGACGGCCCGACGGCCGTTGAATACGCGGTCATGTTGGCCCTGATTATCGTGGTGTGCATCGCGGCGATCACCGCGCTGGGCACCAACGCCAACAAGACGTTCTCGAGCGTGTCGAACACCATCGGCGGCACGGCCAGCTAGTGCATTCATGGCAGACGGCGGCGGGATTTCGGTTTCGCCGCCGTCGGCCTTAGGATTGTTGTTTTTTTGCGGTCCCAATTACCTTCATCCATCCCGAAAGGAACAGAATCATGCGTAGTTTTGCAGAGAAAGTCGTCAACTTCCTCAAACGGGAAGACGGCCCGACGGCTGTCGAGTACGCCGTTATGTTGGCCCTCATCATCGTGGTGTGCATCGCGGCGATCACCGCGCTGGGCACCAACGCCAACAAGACGTTCTCAAGCGTGTCGAACACCATCGGCGGCACCGCCAGCTAACTGTGTTTCGCGTGGCTCGCCGCCGCATTCGTCGCCCGGAATGCGGCGGTGGGCCAGCGAAAGTTGTCCAACCGCAGGCTCAAGCCTGCGGCTACAAGTGGGAAGTAGCCGCTAGCTTCAGGTTGCGTCCATCGACAAACTTGGGTGGAGGAGGGCCGGACAGCGGTGTCCGGCGTGAAGTGGGGGTGACGCCGGGCTTGTCAACGGGGACAGGTTCGTGCGGCTTCGAGCGGAAGGGCCCAGACTCATCCGGCGAAGCGAACCAAGGGACACGGGTTTACAGAGAAAGGAAACCCAAGTCATGCGTAAGTTCATGGATCGCGTCGTCAATTTCCTCCAGCGTGAAGACGGCCCGACAGCGGTTGAGTATGCCGTGATGTTGGCCCTCATTATCGTGGTGTGCATCGCCGCGATCACCGCGCTGGGCACCAACGCCAACAAGACGTTCTCCAGCGTCTCGAACACCATCGGCGGCACCGCCAGCTAGTGATGCCGACTGGTAGGGCGGGTCTTCGGGCCCGCCTAAGTCAACCGAAGAGTGCAGCCAAATGGCGGTCTGGGCTTTGTGCCCTGGCCCGCAACGAGCCGCGGAGCTATGGGCTTCGCGGCTCGTTGTTTAGTTACTTGTAAGCCCGGAGCTTAACGCCCCGGGAATTCCCCCTTACTCGAGGTAGCGTCTCATGAAGTTGTTGTCCGTGGAGTATTGGCCGGTGCACGTGATCTGCGTGGGTATGATTGCCGCCGCCGTCATCGACTGGTGGAAGTACAAAGTGCCCAACAAGCTCACGTTTCCCCTCGTCATTAGTGGTTGGATTTTGGGCCTCGCCAACGATTTCGGCCTGGGAGCGGGCGAAGGCGGCATCGGCGCCGCGCTTGCCGGCACGTTCCTGGGCATGGGCCTGTTGTTGCCGGTCTATGCCATCGGCGGCATGGGCGCAGGAGACGTGAAAATGACCATGGGCTTCGGCTCGTGGATCGGCGCCTTTTTCGGCCTCGCCGAGGGCATGTGGATTATCGTGTACGCGTTTTGCGCCGGCACCATCGTCGGCGGCATTATCGCTTTGGGTATGATCGCGGTGCGCGGCAATTACCGCCACAACGTCATGCACGTGCGTGAGATCGTAGGCGACATGTTCACCTCCACTGGAATTGGGGACGTCGCCGACAAGGCAAATAAGCGCCGTCCGCGTTGGCATCGGTTGCCATACGGCGTGCCGCTGTGCATTGGCTTTCTGGGCTGCCTGATTTTCCTGTACGGTCTGTAGCGGAAATCGCAAGAATTCCGGCCGCTCCCGAATTCTTGCGAATTCGGCTACGATGCAAAGTTACCCGGAATGCCAAGGCCTGGTTAGGACACGCAAACTCGTTGCGTTCGATACGTTCGCTACATCCGTAAAAGTTGAAGTTACCCGCACCACCCGGTCGAAAATAACTCCGGGAAGCGGGCTTGAAAGGTCGGCGACGTGTTCGCCGGACCGACGGCCTGGGCCGCCGGCTAGTTCCCTTCCCAAACACCATGAGGTATGCACCATGAAACCCAAGACCCTAATTTTGATGGTGGTCGCGGTCGCGTGCGGGCTCGGCGCCAGCTACATGACCAGCCGCCTGCTTGCAGAACGGCAGCAAAGCGCCGACCAAGAAACCGTGACTGTGCTGGTCGCCAGAAAGAACATCGACCAAGGCCAGCCCCTGAAGAACTTTGACGATCTGTTTCAAGATAAGGCGTACATCAAGGGCGAAGAGCCCAGGAACGCCATTACGAAAGTGGAAGAACTCAAGAACAAGATGCTCAAGCGATCGCTGCGTGCAGGCGATTTCATCACGCCGGAAGATTTGCACAGCGATAAAGACGCCGGCATCGCCTGGGCATTATCCAATGGATTTCGAGCCATTGGCATTCGGGTGAACATGGAAGCTTCCGCCGCGGGATTTGCCAGCTTACCGATGTCGCGCGTGGACATCATGCACACGATTCGCCGTGGCACGGACCAGGATTCATTCGCCCATGTGCTCCTGCAAAATGTCTTGGTTTTGGCGGTGGACCAGCAGTCGAACGCCAACAATCAGGGCCAGGCGATGCCCGGACACGTGGTCACCGTGGCTCTCAAGCCCGAAGACGTGCTCAAGGTGCAGCTGGCCAAAGAACTGGGACCGCTCAGTTTGGCCCTGCGAAAGTACGGCGACACGCAGATGAGCGACGCCATAAAAGTCAACGCCCAAGGCTTGTTGACGGGCACAGGCGGCAGGGTCGACCTCGAAGAACCGGTCGAGTTGCTTCCGCCGGTTGTCAAGAAGACGGAAGTCGTCGTCACGCAGCCGCTCAAGAATGATCCGACGCACACCATGGTGATCATCGAAGGCGACAAGTCGCGCAAAGTGCCGTTTGCGACACCTGGCGGCGGCGCGCCTCCCGTGAGCCAAACCGAAGTGAATCCAGTGCGGCCGCCGACGCTGCCGGCGCCGGCGCCCAAGAAGGAAGGCAACTAACCCCATCGCGAGCCCGACGCGCTAGCGACGCGTGGGCTTGGGGTTTGAGAATTCATGCGTGTTTGCCAAGGATGGTGAGGAGCCAAACGGGGGGTCGGTTCCTTGGGGGACCCAGTAGCCCCAGGGGAGCGCGCCCCCGTTTGACCGCAGGCCCCACGCTTGGGCGTGGGGTACTCCCCACGCGGAAGGTGGGGCCTGCGGTGAGGTTGCTTTTTGTGTAGGGTGGGGCCAACCCCCCACGCCTCTTCATTTACAGGACTTGCGGTGGGTGCTCGCACCCGCCCTGCACATCTATCAGAGAGGTGAAAGGATGCACCGCACGACATTCGTGCCTCGTTTGCTTGGTTGGAGCTGCCTATTCGGCATGTTGCTCCAGGCCGCCGTCTCTTCCGTAGAGGCCCAGGCGCCCGATCAACTTCCCCAACTTCCTGGCTTCGCCCAGGAAAAAGAAGCCAAACAAGAACAAAAGAAACCGCAGGAGCAGCCTCCCAAAGAGGATGGTCCGGCCTCGGAGGATGTCGTCCTCGTCGTTCCCATCGGTACCACCAAAACGGTGCAGATGAGCACCAAGGAAGTCATCGCCGTCGTCAGCAATGAAAACCCAAAAATCGCCCGCGTGCAGACGATTATCGAAAACCCGCGCGCCGTGCTCATCACCGGTTTGACTCCCGGCACCACGCGCGTCACTCTTACGGACGCCAAGAAGCGTTCCGAAAGCTTCGAAGTCCGCGTGCCCAGCGGCGAAGCCGAAAACCGCGAGCAAAAGCGCAAAGAACTGCTCGAGTACATTCGCAAGGCGGTTCCGACCGCGGCCGTGGAAGTGCTGCCCGCGCCGGGCGACACCACGATCCTGTCGGGCACCGTTTCCAACGCCGAAAGCGTCACCGTCATCATGGACCTGGCGCGCAGCATCTTCGGCGGCGGCAACATCGTCAACGCCCTGCGCATCGGCGGCGTGCAACAAATTCAGCTCGAAGTCGTCGTTGCCGTCGTCAATCGCTCGGAACAGCGCCGCATCGGCTTTAGCTGGTTCATCAACGGCGAAGACTCGTTTTTTAACAGCGTGCTAACCTCGCCGTTGAACCAGACCAACGCCATTTTGCCCGGCGTCAGCGCTGCCGCCGCCGCGCTGACTGGGACGCCGAACTTGTTCTTCGGCACCGTCAGCGACAGCGCGGGGTTCTCCGCCTTTTTGCAAGCGCTGCGGCAAGAAGGCATCGCCAAGGTGCTGTCCGAGCCGCGCGTGACCACGCTCAGTGGCCGGCCGGCCTTCATCGTCTCCGGCGGTGAAACGCCCATCCTGACCAGCAGCGGCCAAGGCGCCCCCAGCATTCAATACAAGCGCTTCGGCACCGTGGTCACCTTCCTGCCCATCGTGCTGGGCAACGGCAAGATCCACCTGGAAGTTCGCCCCGAACTCAGCCAGGTAAACAACGCCAACGGCATCAGCATCCCGGGCCTCACTCCTACCGTGGTTCCCGGCTTCGACACACGCTCGACCGAAGTCACCGTTGTGCTGGAAGACGGCCAAACCATGGCCATCGGCGGCCTCATCCAGAACATCGTCAACGGCAACACCACCAAAGTGCCGCTTTTGGGCGATTTGCCCATCATCGGCGCGGCCTTCCGAAACGTATCCTATGATGAACGGGAGGAAGAATTGCTCATCCTGGTCACGCCGCGATTGATCGACGGCATGGCTTGCACCCAGCTGCCGAAATATTTCCCGGGCCGGGAAACGCGCAGCCCCGACGATTTTGAGCTATTCTTAGAAGGGATTCTGGAAGCTCCGCGCGGCCAACGCACCGTGTGCCTGCCGCGCGGCTTTACCGCGAGCCATCATAGAGACGGCAGCGGCTATCCCTGCAATGACGGCTCCGATGGCCTCTTCGGTCGATGCCGTCGCTGCGGCTCGGGTTGCCGTCCCAACGCGACGAGCTGCGGCTCGTGCGGCGCCCATGGCCCGGTGAGCGGCCAATTGGTCCGCCCGACTTCGTCGCCGGTCGTGCCGGCCTCGGGAGATGAAGAAGGTATTCGTCCGGTGGTGGTGGAAACAGTGACGGACAATCCGGGTGGCGCGGCTCCCATGCCGCAGATCCCGATGTCGCCGGAACCTCGCTAACCCAGAGCATTCCTAGGACGGGTCTTTTGGCCCGTTCGGGACGGCCTTGGAGAGCCGTCCTACCACGGGTCACGGTAGACCGAACGCTCGACGTGAGTGATTGCTCACGCCGGCGTGGGTCAACCGTGACCCGCGTTTGTTTGCAGTGGGGTGGGCCTGTGGCCTGCCCAATGTTCGCGGCAGGCCAACGGCCTGTCCCACGGGCACATGGCTTCGGATGCGGCCTGTTGCCTTTGGTGAACAGTCCTAAACTTCTTCGGTGGTGGCCTCATGAAGGACATGTTACGTATCGCGATTGTGGATCCCTCTGACTCGACCAGGGAGCCACTGCGCAATCTTCTGCTGGGCGTTGAATCCGTCTGGCTCGAAGCGGAATGCTCGCGCTACGAATTCTTCATCGATGTCGCCAAGCAATCCAATCCCGATCTCGTCGTCATTACGCTCGATTCCGATCACAACAAAGCCCTGCAACTAATCCAAACGTTGACCGCCGATTTCGCACATATGCCCATCCTGGCAGTGAGCGCCCGCGGCGACGGCCAGTCGATTCTGCAAGCACTGCGCGCCGGGGCCAAAGAGTTTCTCACCGCCCCAGTCGTGCTTGAAGAGCTCTTGCAAGCCTTGACGCGCCTGCGGACCAATCGCGTTGGCGCCGACGGCATGCCCGCGTCCAACGGCCAAGCACGCGTCGAGTCTTCCGTCGTCTCCGTGCTCGGCTCGCGCGGCGGCGTCGGCTGCACCAGCCTCGCCGTCAACCTCGGCGTCAATCTCGCCCAGGACGCCAACCACAGCGTTGCCCTCATTGATCTGGACTTGGCGCTCGGCGACGCCGACGTAGCGCTCGACCTCGTGCCCGACTATACCCTGGCGGACGTTGCCCTCAACATTGACCGGCTCGACATGACCTTCTTGCGGCGCTCGCTGTGCAAGCACGACACCGGCTTGTACCTGTTGCCGCACCCCGTGCAGATGGAAGACATCGCGCTCATTCATGAAGACCATCTGTCGCGCGTGATCGGGCTGTTGCGCGCCAGCTACACGCATTTGATCTTCGATTTGAGCAAACGCTTCACCCCGACCGACTGGACGGCGATGCGCATGAGCGACGTGATTCTCCTAGTCGCCCAGCTGGAGCTGACCAGCCTGCGCAACGTGGTTCGCATGTTGCACACTTTGGGCAACGAGGAAGGTCTGGGCGACAAGATTCAGGTGGTTGTCAACCGCGTCGGTTCGGAGGATGGCGAAATCACCTTGAAAAAGGCGGAAGAAACGATCGGCCGGCCCATTTACTGGCAAGTGCCCAACGACTACAAGCCAATGCTCGGCGCACGCAACGCGGGGGTTCCCCTCTTGACCTTCGCCCCCAAGTGCAAAGCCCAGCAAAGCCTCGTCGCCCTGGCCAACAGCTTGTCCGGCAAAGACCCCCAACAGCCAGGACAAAAGAAGGAGCGCCGCGGTTTCTTCTCGTTCCGCTAAATCCTCCCGTCTTCCCGTTCGTTAAGCTCCGCGTGGGATCCCCGCGCGCGGGAATGCCTCCCTTGCGCGGAGCGTGGTCCGCTATGTTCGCGCCTCGACCCCCTCTTTTGAAAAGGTAACTCTCAGGCTCAGCCGCCCGCGCGGCGGCCAACAGTTAAAAAAAGCTAGCGCCGAGCCGCAGCCCCCGGATTTTGTGAGCTAGATTTGCTCGGACAGTTCCACGAACGGGCGGAACGACTCGCGCGGTTTGAGGATAATTGCCATGTCAAGGTTGCAACGTGGATTGACGGGTTTGAGCAGCAGCGGCAATACGTCGGCCGGCATCAGCCGCTTGGGCGGCGTGTCCCAGGCCGGTCTGGACCGCAATGCCAACAAAGGTTTCGAAGATCTGAAGCGGCTGATCCACGGCAAGCTGGTGGACAAGCTCGACCTGTCGCGGGTGAGCGATTTGGCCGGCGACACGCTGCGACGCGAAATCCGACTCGTTGTCGAGCGTTTGTGCGACACCGAAAACCCGCTCTTAAACCGCATGGAGCGCGAACGCCTCATCGACGAGGTGCTCGACGAAACGTTCGGCTTCGGTCCCTTGGAGATGCTGCTCAAGGACCCAACCATTAGCGATATCCTCGTCAACGGCCCGCACAAGGTCTACGTCGAGCGCCGCGGCAAGCTGGAAAAGACCGAAGTCAAATTCCGCGACAACGACCACCTCTTGCAAATCATCGACCGCATCGTCTCCAAGGTCGGCCGGCGCGTCGATGAAACCTCGCCCATGGTCGACGCGCGCCTGCCGGACGGCTCCCGCGTCAACGCCATCATCCAGCCCTTGTCCTTGGACGGGCCGAGCTTGTCCATTCGCCGTTTCGGCTCGAATCCGCTCAAGCTCGAAGACCTCTTGAATTTCAAGGCGTTCACCCCCGAAATGGCCATGCTCATGGAAGCCTGCATCAAGGCGCGCCTGAACATCGTCATTTCCGGCGGCACCGGTTGCGGCAAAACCACGCTTCTTAATACGTTGTCCAGCTTCATTCCGCACGACGAGCGCATCGTGACCATCGAAGATGCGGCGGAATTGCAGTTGCAGCAAGACCACATTGTCCGTCTGGAAACGCGGCCGGCCAACATCGAAGGCAAAGGCGCCGTGCAAACGCGCGACCTGGTCCGCAACGCCCTGCGTATGCGGCCCGAACGCATCATCATCGGCGAGTGCCGCGGCGCCGAGGCGCTCGACATGCTCCAGGCCATGAACACCGGCCACTCCGGCTCCATGACCACGCTGCACGCCAACAGCTGCCGCGACGCCCAGGCCCGCTTGGAAACCATGATCATGATGGCTGGTATGGAACTGCCCATGAAAGCCATGCGGCAGCAGATTAGCTCCGCCGTCGATTTGATCGTGCAGGCCAATCGCTTGCAGGGCGGGCCGCGCAAAGTGACCTCGATCACCGAAGTGATGAACATGGAACAAGACATGATCATCATGCAGGAAGTGTTCCGCTAC
>JAKEHV010000318.1 GCA_022614915.1 Gemmataceae bacterium
ACCGACGGCATTGACCGCTTTGGGATCGAGCTTCTCGATCTTCTCCAGGAGCTCAAAGCGCCGCCACAAGCTGAGCTGCTCGAGCCGGCCGATGTGGCCCTCGATGGGCGGCCGATGGCCGTATTCCTTCCACCAGGCCTTGATGTCGACGATCACTTTCTCGCGCGTCTTGGGCTCTTCGATGGAAAAGTACGTGCTGGTGGAACGGCGTTCATAAAAAGTTTGATCGAGAATGGCGTGAATGCATTGAATCGCCACGTCCTGCACGCGCAGGACGGTGCGGGACTTGGCATAGGAGCGCCACCAGCCGACGGAACGGACGAGCCGGCGATCGTTAAGCTTCTCGATTAGTGCGGGAATCGCTGGACGGCCGATGCGGACAACGGCGTCGGACAGTGCGGTGCCCTCGCCCATGCCGACGGTGCTGCAGAAGCCGGGATCGCTGAATTGTTCGCCGCGGACGTCGGGAAACCGCTCGAGGTAATAGGCGATGCGCTCCGCCAGGGGCAGTTTCTCGGGTGCTTTCACGGCGCCGGCAGCGAGTTTCTTGTCTTCCTCGATCTGCGGCTTCAATTGCGCGATGTAATCCCGGAGCTGCGCGGCATATTTGCTTTGGGGAGAATCCGTGAGAGCTTTTTGCCAATGTTCAAGCACTTGGGATCGCGGCGCGCCCTTTTGCAGCAACAGGATCCCTTCGTTGAAAGATTGCCAGGCCGCCTCGTCTTGCGCAAGCGACGGGGTTGAAATGGCCAAGACGCTGCATAGAGCGATCAGCCAACGCCAAGCGCTGTTTCCAAACATGGCGACACCCCATTTGAGCCGACGAGATGCGCATCATAATCTAACATTAAGGACGTTTCTGCCAGTATCCTGGACGTCGGTAGCCGGCGTGGAATCACCTGAGTTTTCGGACCTGTTCCCAAGGAACGCCTTGATCGGGGTGTTCCCGAAGTTCAGCCGAGCGCCGTTCCAATTCCTTTTCCCATTCCTCGTCGCCGATGGCTTCTTCTTCCTCCGGCGGAATACTCTCCAGTAACACACCAATGAGTTCCACTCCAGCTTTCACAGGCAAAGCCAATGCAGCCTCCCGAAGATCTTGGGCATTGACGCTCATTGTTGTTCTCCTTGCAGGACCCACGCATTCTACCACAGAAAACAAAAACGGGGCCAGCGAAACCCGCTGGTTTCGCTGGCCCCGCTCGACCCGGTCGCTTATGCGACTCGGCTCGCCATTTGTCCGTGTTCCATCCGTGTTAATCCGTGGCTCACGCGTTAGGCGTCGGCGCGGACGATCACGAAATTCACGCCGCCCGTCGGCGTTTGCACTTGCAGCAACACGCCCTTCGCCAGCGACGCGGCCTCCACGGCCTGCAGGGCCGCCGTCGCGCTGGCCACGCGCTGGTTTTCCACGCGGGTGATGACCATGCCGCGGCGCAGACCGGCCTCGGCAGCCGCGCTGTTGGGCTGCACTCTCGTGATGAGCGGGCCGGCCGTGTCCTTGCGGAAGCCCAAATCGTTGGCCAGTTCCTCCGTCAGGTCGGCCAGTTCCACGCCGATCGACTTCACTGCGATGCTCTCCGGCATCACCTGCGCTCCGCGCGGCGCCGGCACTTGCGCCGAGCCGAATTCCGCGGGTTGCTCCTCAATCGTCACTTGCACCGTCACCGGCTGCTGGTCGCGCACCAGCTTCACGGCCACGCTCTTGTTGAGAGGCAAGTCCGCCACGACCGATTGCAGCACCCGGCCGTCTTTGATGTCTTTGCCGCCGATGGCAACGATGATGTCGCCGGGGCGGATGCCGGCTTTGGCGGCGGGAGTCTTGTCAAACACTTCGCCGACGACCACGCCGACATCCTTTGGCAGGCTCAAGCGTTCGGCGACCTCGTCGCTGAGCTCGCGGATCTGCACGCCCAAATAGCCGCGCCGCACGACGCCGTCGGAGCGCAGCGCCTTGACGACCTTGTCGGCCATGTTGCTGGCGATGGCGAGACCGACTCCCTGGAAGCCGCCGCTGCGCGATTTGATAGCCGAGTTAATGCCGACGACCTTGCCTTCGAGGTTGACTAGCGGACCGCCGCTGTTGCCCGGATTGATGGCGGCGTCGGTTTGCAGGAAATCCTCGTACATGTTGCCGACCAGACCGCTGCGGCCCTTGGCGCTGACGATGCCGTGCGTGACGGAGCCGGCCAATCCAAACGGCGCGCCGACGGCCAGCACGCGGTCGCCGATCTCCATCGCGTCCGAGTCGCCTAATTGCAAGAACGGAAAAGTGCCTTTCGCTTCGAGCAAGATGACGGCTAAGTCAGTGCGCCGGTCGCCGCGAATGTTCTTCGATACAATCTTGCGGCCGTCGTGCAAGTTGACGGTTACTTGTTCCGCCCCTTCGACGACATGGAAGTTGGTCAGAATGACGCCGGAAGGATCGACGAAAAAGCCGGAGCCGAAGCCTTGGCGCGGCATCTGCGGCATCTCCGGCATGTTGCGGAATTCCTCAAAGAAGCGGCGGAATTCCTCAGGAATGCGCGGATCATCGGGAGGCGGGGTCAGTTGGCGTTTGCCGCTCACCGGGACGGCTTTGGCCTTGGTCTCGATGCTGACGACCGCCGGCAAAACCTTCTTGACGATGTCGCGATAAGAAACAAGTTCCTTGGGAATGGCCGTGCCCGGCGTCGCCTGACCATGCAAGAGAGTGCCGGCAAAGAAACCGACTAACGAGAATACAACAAATAATGCAGTCGCAGAAATCATCCACCGTTTCATGTCAAGTGCTCCTTTCCAAAAGCGCGCGCGAACCGTCGCCCCAGGGGGTCAGGTTCCGTCCGCCTCGAGGTAGTATTGCGTTATGTGTGGCGAGCCGCTCGTGGTCAGCGGCTCGGCGCGGCATCGGTAGGGACGAACGTTGACGCCGCCACTTAGCGTGGTTTGGCATGACTGACCTGCCACGCTCAATACCTGCCAACTCTTTAGAGAGAGGCGGCACTGAAAAGGTCTCATACATTCTACGCAGCAACGGCGTGCAAAGATCACGGTCTGGTTGGATTTCTTGCCGCCCTGTTTTTCCCTGGCAGTTTCGCACGCATCGTGGAAAATCGACGCATTGAAACTCCTGCGCGAGATCGCTATGGCAGAACTGACCCGCATCACGATTTCTCTGGAAGACACTTTGCTTGGCGCTTTCGACAAGCACATTGCCGGCAAGGGCTACGAAAACCGCAGCGAGGCGATTCGCGATCTGATTCGCGACAAATTGATTCGCGAAGAGGCCAAGCAGCAGCAAGGCGAGCAGGTTGCCGTGGTCACGATGGTGTACGACCACCACGCGCGCGAGCTGGCGGCCAAGCTCATCGACAAACAACACCATCATCATGATTTGGTCGTGTCGACCCTGCACGTACACTTGGGCGAACGGCACTGCTTGGAGGTGTCCGTGCTGCGTGGGCCAGCCGGGGATATCGCACACCTGGGCGAGGAATTGCTGGCGACCAAAGGCGTCTTACATGGCGAAATCACCTATACCAGCGGGGAAAGAACGCTGAATCAATGGCGGTGATTATCTCCTTCGCCCTCGGACAGATCGCCGCAGTTGAGGGTGTTGCAAGTGGCACGGACGGCTCGTGCGTGCCACTTTTTGCATCCTGGTGGCACGCACGGGAGAATTGTCATAAACTATTTACGCAAAGTAACTTGCAGATCACGAAAACACTCGTGCGTGCCACTTTGTGCACAGGCATACCCCAACCATTGTTAGCGATTGCCAACAATGCTGATTATCCTTAGGTGCAACTAGACCCAAAGAACAACTCACCCGTCTGCCAAACTGCGCGGAGCGCGAAGGATACGACAGCTCAAGTTGGTTCGGCTAGCCCTGGTCCCAGGATTGTGTCATTATGCCACTTCGCTTGACCCTTGTTGGTCCCGACTCGCTGGATGCCATGGATGGCCGAAGCAGCGACCTGTCCTGAAGTTACGACTCCGCCCACCGATGCGCGCCCGATTTGGCGCCGGCTCTGGTTGGCGCGCGGCGTCCTGCTCTTGATCCTGACTTGGTTCGCTTGGCATGCGGGTCAGGTTTTGGTCGGCGCGAATTTCCACACCGTCATTCCCGGAAAAGTCTATCGCGGCGCGCAGCCTTCCGCCGCAGAGCTCGAAGTCTTGGTCCGCGACTACGGAGTCCGCACCATCATCAATCTGCGCGGCAGCAGCCCGCCGCACGCCTGGTACGTTGACACGTGCCGCGCGGCGCAGCGTCTGGGTATGAACCTGGAAGACATCTGCTTCTCCGCCATGCGCTTGCCCTCCACGGAGGAGCTGCGCCGTTTGCTGGAAGTGCTGGAGCGCGCGGAGTATCCGATCTACCTGCATTGCCGGCGCGGGGCCGACCGCACCGGCGTCATTGCAGCCATCGTGCTGCTTTTGCAAACCGATGCGACCCTGGACACGGCCCTCGGCCAATTGAGTTGGCGCTTTGGCCATGTCCCCTTCGGCAAGACGGCCGTGCTCGATCGTTTCCTGCAACTCTATGCGGATTGGCTCGCAGAGCGCGGCGCGACGCATGCGCCGGCCCGCTTTCGCCATTGGCTGCTCGAGGAATACCGCGGCGGCTGGTGTGCGTACGAATGGGAAGAATGCACGCTGTGGGGCAGACATTCCTGTCTGCCTGAGGAAGGAACGGGCAAACAAGAATGTTTGCCCCACGTGCGCGTCGGCGAGCCGATCAGCTTTCGGGTGCGCGTGCGGAACACCGGGACAAAGGCGTGGCAGTTCCGCTCCGGGCGCTTCGCCGGCGTGCACTTCGGCGTATTCGTTCACGACGAAAAGCGCAAGCTGATCTCGGAGTCGCGCAGCGCCATGCTCGATAAGGAAGTGATGCCCGGCGACAGTTTCGAGGCCCTGGTCGTCGTGCCGCCCCTAAAGACGCCCGGCCGCTATCGCGTGCTCGTGGACCTGGTGGAAGAGAACCACTGCTGGTTCTATCAAGTCGGCGCGGAACCCAAAGAAGAGGAGATCGTCGTTCGTGAATAGGCTGCTTCGCATCCTGGTGAGCGCGGCGCTGTTGACCTATTTGGGCTGGCGCACGGATTGGTCCAGCGTGCGCGACGCGTTCGCCCGGCTACGCTGGGAATACTGGCTCGCCGCCGTGGGCGTATTGCTTGCGGCCCAATGCGCGAGCGCCGTGCGTTGGAAGCACTTTGCCGACTCAATGCGTTTCCGCCATTCGATCGGCCGGCTGACCGGCTTCTATTTGATCGGCACGTACTTCAATTTGCTGCTGCCGACCTCCGTGGGCGGCGACGTGGTCCGCGCCTGGTATCTCGACGGGCGCTCCGGCCGGCGCTGGGCCGCGCTGGGCTGCGTCTTGCTCGACCGGCTGAATGGCCTCGCCGTGCTCGTCGCGCTGGCGTGTTTGGCCGCCACGTTCGCGCCGTTGGCAATCCCCGCCTGGATTCCGTGGTGCGCATGGGGTTTGGCGGCGGGTGGTGCCTTGGGTCTTCTGTCGTTGCCGGTGCTGGCCAGGATCGCGCGGCTTAGTCCAATGCGCCGCGAACAACTGCAAACGCTGTGGCGCTTTCTGCGCTCGCCGCGACTTTTGGCCAGGGCCACGCTCTTATCGCTGATCGTGCAAGCCGCCAATGTGCTCGCCGTCTGGTGTGTCGGCTTGTCGATTCATGCGCCCATTGACGCGGCTTATTACTGGGTGTTCGTGCCGCTCATCTCGCTCTTGACGCTGTTGCCCATCAGCCTGAACGGTATGGGGGTTCGCGAAGGCGCCGCGGTGCTGTTCTTGGCCCCCTTCGGCATCGCGGACGGCACGGCGGTCACCCTGGCGTTTTTGTGGTTCTGCGTCACCGTCGCGGTCAGTCTGGTGGGCGGCGTCGTGTACCTGGCGGGCGGACACGCCAAGCCGGATGCCGCCAGCACCCCCCAGTGGGGCGAACATCCCGGTTTGCCCTCCCCCTGCTCCACGCTAGAGGCAAGCAATGAATCTGTCGATCATCATCCCGATCAAGGACGAACGGGACAATATTCGAAGGCTGCATGAAAAGCTGCACGCAGCGCTCGTCCCCACGGGCCGAACCTTCGAAATCCTGTTTGTGGACGACGGCAGCATCGACGGCTCGTTCGCGGTGCTGGAGCAAATCGCCCGTCAGGACGTGTCTGTCAAGATCGTGCGTTTGCAGCGCAACTTCGGGCAGACCGCCGCCCTGCAAGCCGGCATCGACTTTTCCACCGGCGACATCCTCGTCACCATGGACGGCGACCTGCAAAACGACCCCGCCGATATTCCACATCTAATTGACAAACTGAACGAAGGCTACGACGCGGTTCTAGGGCAGCGGGCCAACCGCCAGGATCGATTCTGGATTCGCAAAGTCCCAAGCGCGATCGCCAACTGGCTCATCCGCAAAGTCACCGGCGTCGCGATCAAAGATATGGGCTGCACGTTAAGGGCCATGCGCCGCGAGCTGGCTGAAGCACTGCCCTTGTACGGCGAAATGCATCGTTACATTCCGGTGCTGGCGCAGCAGACCGGCGCTCGCTTGGCGCAAATCCCGGTGCGGCACCACCCGCGCACGGCGGGCAAGACCAAGTACAACCTGTCACGCACCTTTCGCGTGCTCCTCGACCTCATCACGATCAAGTTTCTGCACAGCTATCTCACCCGGCCCATGCACGTCATGGGCTTGGCCGGCCTGTTCAGCATAGGTCTTGGCTTCTTGAGCCTGTTGGCCACCTTGTGGATGAAACTGCGCGAAGGCATCGACATGACCGGCAACCCGCTGCTCCTCTTGGCCGCGATCTTCGTCGTGGTCGGCGTGCAGTTCATCTCGCTCGGCCTTATCGGCGAACTGGTTTCGCGCACGTATTTTGAGAGTCAGGGCAAGAAGGCCTACGCAGTCCGGTCGACGCTTAATTTCGAAAAAATGCGGTCGGGCAAAGCCGCGTAAGTACGTCCATCCAGGAAACACACTTTTTTCACTTGATTCTCGGTCCTTATCTGCCACCATGGGTAGATGAATGCTCCTGTATCCGTAGTTAGTATGCGTTATGAGGATCGCATGGACAAGAACTATGGCCCCCCCCCCTGATTCCGACCAGGCGACCAACTTGGATAAGAAAAACTACGAGTGGCGTCAGCTGGCGGACAAGTTCAAGCTGACTCCGCGCCAGTTGGAGGCAGCGCGCTTGTTAGTTGAGGGCAACCCCCACAAACGCATCGCGCGAAGAATGCAGATCACAATTAATTCTGTAAATACTCATCTGAAAAGAGTTTACGACAAGACCGGCAGCGCGAACACCGTCGAGCTGGTTTTTCGTGTCGAGGAGTTTTTTCGCAGCTTGTCACCAAATCGGTGACAAGATTCGTGGCTCATTCTGATAGGCTTCTTTCCGTTGGCATCGTCCCT
>JAKEHV010000319.1 GCA_022614915.1 Gemmataceae bacterium
ACGCCTCATTGCCGCATGGCTTCGCGCGGCGGCGTGACGGCCGCGCGCCAAGTCGAATACACACTGCCGCACAGAACGACCACGAAAGCGACGAGAAACGCGAGCAGAACCGGCGTCGGCATCAATCGAAACGGGACTTGGAATCCGGGCGTGCGCTCGACGCCGGCCAGGAAGATGCCGGCGATCCAGTAGCCATTCAGCGCTTTAAGCCAAATCCAGGCGAGCAACACCGCGGCGGCGGCGCCCGCTAGGCTGAGCACCAAGCATTCCACAAAACTTCGAAACAAGATCTGATCGGTCTGCCAGCCGGTCGCTTTCAAGATGCCGATTTCACGCCGTCGCTCGGACAGTCCGAAGCCGGAGGTAACCAAGATCACCAGAATGGTCATCACGAAAGCCAAGGCGAACAGCATCGTGAATACGCCCTCGCGCTGTCCCAGTCCCTGTGCCAACACAACCGCCAGATCTTCGCGCTGGACGATGCGCGGCCGCAGTCCGTCGGGCAAGTCCATCGACTGCAGGATCGCTCGGCGCACCTCTTCGGCGTAACCGGGGCGACAGTGGACGACCAGATCGGTGGCGAGTCCTTGCTGATCGAAGACGTGGGCGGCGGTGTCCAGCGAAGTGACAATCAAGCGCGCTTGCCAAAACGACACGTCCGAGCGAAAGACGCCGACGACTTCGGAAATGCGCTCACCTTTGGGGTTGTGGTAGAAAGGCGGAATTAGGGAACCCACACCCAGGTGCAGCCGGCGCGCCAGATCGCTGCCGACCACGAACTCGTTGCGTTTGCCGCCGCTGTAAAGCCGGCCTTCGATGCATTCCAGCGCCTGGGGAAAATCTTTCAGCGGCGTGCCCACGACGACAGCGCCCACACGGTCCGCCCCAAGAGTGACGCGGCCGACAATGCGCGGGATCACCGAAATGACGCCCGGGAGCTCGCGAATCTCGGCAAAGACGGAAAGCGGAACCGGCGCCGGTCTGCCGAAGCGTTGGCCGCTGACGTACAGATC
This sequence comes from Gemmataceae bacterium, assembly GCA_022614915.1. Taxonomy (GTDB): domain Bacteria; phylum Planctomycetota; class Planctomycetia; order Gemmatales; family Gemmataceae; genus JAKEFD01. The sequence continues at coordinate 1,014 of JAKEHV010000319.1, forward strand.
GCCGCCCGAACGGACAGCGATTTGGGCCTCATCGCGCAGCCCTTGAGATATGCCCATGCCGACGAGGTACGGCACCAGTGCTGCCACGACAGCCGACGCCGTCACGGCACTGCGCAACGGATGCAGTAGAACGGCTGTCCATCCCGTGCGTGCGATTTCGAGTACGACGCGCATTCCGTGTCACTGAGGCAGGTGCGGCGAAAAGTCTCGTTCCGGGCTAGTGTTATCCTCCAAATCGAAGATGAAAATGGAATGAGAAGCGTGATGCGGGCAGAGAAAGATTGCACCGGGAATGGGGCCGCAGTCACACGCGCATGCCGAACCGACGCGTGGATCGAGGCTGACTTCGCATGGCTCCAAGTCGCACGAAGGGCCTAAACCAAACCCTCCCACAAGTCGCTGAAACTGATCGCGATAGTCCGGGACGTGCGCTGCCTCCAGCGTCAGGATCAAGCCGGCGGCAACCACCAGACCCAACAAAAGAAGCAGCATGATGATGGACTTTTTCATTGGAACCGCTCACCTTACGGCGCCGGAAGCTCGATCACGTCGTGCCGCTTGTTCGCCGCGATGTCCTTGAGCTCCTGCCGGACGCCGCTAGGCCAATCGATCGACGCGGTCGATGGCCGCATTGTCGCCCAAGCCAAAGTGCAAGGTCTGCGACGACTGCGACAAGTAGCCGCACGCGCCGAGCACCTGGCGCGTCTGAATCGTCTTGCCTTGATGCAAGCGCACCACGGCGCCGATCGCGTCGCGATTGCTTTTGGTTCCCTGCAAACGCAGAGCCACATAGTCTTTCTTTGGGAACTGGTTTTTGAAGAAATAGGGTTGGTCGTTGAAGTTATTGACCACGATCTCGAGCCGGCCGTCGCCGTCGAAATCGCCCGTTACGGCGGCGCGTGAGCTACGGGCAGCCTGTTTGCCGGCGATCTTCTTTGGCAAGTAGATGCCGCGCGCGGGTGGTTCGATCCCAAACTCGGTCGCGCGATCGCGAAATCTGCCGTTGCCGTGATTCATCATGAGGTAATTGGGCCAATAGTAAAAGGGATAGCCCATGCCCGACGGCAGGAACGCGTCTATGTAGCCGTCGTTGTCGAAATCCCCCGCGGCAATGCCCCAGGGCCAAAACGTCTCCAGGCCGGCCTGCTCAGAAACCTCGGAGTATTCGCCGCCGCCTTCATTGCGAAAAAACGCATTGCCGAAGAGGACTTCGTCGTGTGCGAAGCCGATTTGCCGGCCGAGTTCCTTTTCCTCCTCGATCAAGAAGGGCTGCTTTTCAGCGTTGGGACCGTTGTAATAGCGGAACTTGACACGCTCGTGTTTGCGCGCCAGTTCGAGCGAGGCATGCTTGAAGTCGGCGCCCATCCACATGTCCGAATGCATGTCCACGATAAAAAGATCGAGTTTGCCGTCGTTGTTGAAGTCCATGACGCGGGCGCCGAGGCCGCCCCAGGGCGTCCGGCCCAGCACTTTAAGCGTCACGTCGGTGAAGGTTCCGTCCGGATTGTTGCGGTAGAGCTGGCTGCGCCCGAACATGCACGTCACCAGCAAGTCCGGCCGGCCGTCGCCGTCGAAGTCAAACGCCACGGCGTCTCCGGACCAGCCTCGTCCTTCCAGGCCGGCCTTTTTGGTCACGTCGAGGAACTTGCCTTTGCCGTCGTTGCGATAAAGGACGTTGGTTTCTTTCGTGCTGTGCACGACCTGTCCGAATCCATCGCCGCCCTTGCCGAGATAGTAATGCGAGCGCTCGTCGTAGGTTTCGGTGGTCCAGGCGGCGGTATTGGTCAGGAAAAGATCGAGAAAGCCGTCCATGTCATAGTCGAAGAAGACGGCCGATTGCGAATGAGCGACGTGGTGGAGCCCGGCCTCTTTGGTCACATCTTCGAACTTGCCGCCGCCGAGGTTGCGGAAGAGCACGTTGCCGCCGCGCGTGCTGGTGACGAACAGATCGCGCTTGCCGTCGTTGTCGTAATCGGCAAAGGTGGCGGCGAC
>JAKEHV010000320.1 GCA_022614915.1 Gemmataceae bacterium
ATTCGTTTGGCAGGGGCAAGACCGCCGTTGCCGTCACGCTGACGACGGAGAGAGAATTGCGCGAGCTCGTCGCCAAAGTCGAAGGCAAGCTGCCGCTCGAGGTTGCGGAAACCATTCGCTACGGCGATCGCCAGTTGCTCTATCACCCGGACGCCAGGACGGCGCTGGCGAAAACACTCGGCTGGAACGACTATGTCGTTTTTCTCCACCATACGGGCGAATGGCCGCGTTATCCCGTTTTCGTCCGCATTGAAGCGGGCCAGGCCAAAGTCGTCGGCTGGCTGGGGACGCGGCTGGACGATGATCCCAAGGCGAAACAGCAAGCGCAGGACGCCGCCGTGCTGTTCGCCATGGCCTTCAACCAGCGCTCGACGACCGACATGTTCAAGGTGCTCGCCTTTCCGTTTCTGGCCGGCCAGCGCCGGCTCAATGGCAGCGGCCCACCCGAATTCCTGCGTCTTGTCGAGAGCCACTCGTTTGGGTCGGCCACCCTGGCAAACTCAATTCGCAGCCTGGACTCCTACTTCGAGGGCAAGTTTCCGGACGAAATCGCCCGCGTGGTGAAATACGAAAACGAGCCGTGCTTGTTCGTTGGCAAGGAAGAGATGGAGGCGCTCGATCGCTTGCTCGGCGACAACGGCTACGTTGTCACATTCCACGAGAAGAAGAAACGCCATCCGTTTGCGAAGAAACACCAGGAAATGGAGTATCCGATCTTTGTGCGCGTCGCAGAAGGCCGGGCGCGTGTGGTCGGCTGGCTGTGGACGCAGCGGGAACGAAAGCCCTTGGCGCGAAGTAGTCCGGAGAGTTCCTGACCTTTGTCGATCAAATGGACGACTCGTTCTGACAGCGCTTCCAGGCGAAACCGAAATGTCACTTCGAGATTTCTTCTTCGGCATGACCGCCTACCTCGGAACCGGTGTCATTCTGATTTTGTTCGTATTCCCGCCGCTAAACAACTGGCTTCTGTTGCGTGTGCATTACACGGCCGACGAGATCGAGCGCGGCAACTTGTGCGTGGTCCAAGTCAAGAATGGACAAGAGATCTTGTTCTCAAACGGCGACAGCCGGCCTTATGAGGGCCGCGCCAAGACATTATGCATCGCAAGTATGGTCGGCCTGGCCGTATCGAGTCTCGGCTTGGTGTCGTGGGCGCTGGCGCGTTGGCACAAGCAGCTCATCTCGCCGGAATCGGCGGAGGAATAGTTTTGCCGTTGAACGGCGGGCGCAAGTCGTGGAGAATCACGCACAGGTCGGTCAAGGGTGCGGCCATGTTTTGGTTTTTCTGGTGGACAATGACTTTTCCCATAGGACAAATCAGCTCTCAACTTCAACGAAGTAGATTCAAACCCATTGGAGGCCATCGCATGAGAATTCGTGTCGGCATGTTGGTTTGTCTCACATCCCTAACTATGATCGGCTTGCCCGGAGCAACGACTCCGCAGGACAAGCCCGACGCCAAGCCGCAAAAGAAAGCGGCGTTTCCCGATCTACTGGCAGGCTTGCGCGCGACGCCGGGCTGCCTCGGTGTCGAAACCGCCAAAACCGCCAGCGGCAAAGACGTCATCTTCGCCTGGTTCGAGGACAAGAAAGCGGTCCTCAAGTGGTACAACAGCGACATGCACAAGGAAGTCATGAAAAAGTTCTTCCCCGACGGCGGCTACGGCAAACCACTCCGCGACGTCCCCGACGACAGCGGCCCGATCATGGCCATTGCCTCGATCACCTTTACGGACAAGCCCAAATACAAAGAGACGCCGCTGCCGATTTCGCAAATCTCCATCGAGCTATATACGCCTTTGAGCGGCGGACTGTTTCTGGGCGGCCGCTTCGCGCCGGATAAACTCAAGGTGCCTAAGATTCGCGATTACACGCCTGACAAGCAATAGAAGGAGCGGCTGCGTGTACGTGCCCGAGCACTTCCGCGTCCAGGATCGAGCGGTCCTTTTTGAGTTCATCGAGCGCTACAGCTTTGCCACGTTGATCACGCAAGTGGGCTGCGCGCCCTTCGCTTCGCACGTGCCGTTGCTATTGGACCGCGAGCGCGACCGGCTGCTCGGACACGTGGCGCGGGCCAATCCGCACTGGCGCAGCTTCGACGGCCAGGCGCAAGCGCTGGCGATCTTCGCCGGGCCGCACGCTTACATCTCGCCGACCTGGTACGTCACCACACCCAACGTGCCAACGTGGAACTACGCCGTGGTGCACGTCTATGGCGCGCCGCGCGTCCTGGCAGGGGAAACCGAGCTGGCCGGCATCCTCGATCTTCTTTTGGCCAAATACGAATCGACTCGCGAGCAGCCTTGGGCGAACGATCTGGCGGACGACTATCGCGCGAAGTTTCACAAAGCGATTGTGGCGTTCGAGATGCCCATGGCGCGTCTGGAAGGGAAGTTCAAATTCGGACAAAACCGCGAGGCGGCGGACCGGCAATCCATGCTACAGCATTTGGCGCAGGGCGATGCCCAGGCGCAAATGCTGGCGGAGCTGATCCGCCAGCATTTACGGGAATGAGCGAGACGCGAATATGCCTCCAAAAGTAGTAGTGGAAACCGCGCGCATGTTCCTTCGGGAGTTCGACGAAGCGGACGCTCCCGTCTTTTATCAAATGTGCACCGATCCTGAGGTCACGCGCTTCACGGGCGACGGCATGGTGCTGCAAGACGTTGAGCACGCTCGAAGAGTTCTTTGCGAACGTCCCATTGCGGACTACCAAAAGCACGGCTTTGGCCGCTGGGCGTGCGTCCTCAAAGCCAGCGGCCAAGTGATTGGCTTTGTCGGCCTGAAGTTCCTTGAAGAACTGCAAGAAGTGGATATCGGCTACCGGTTGTTTCCGGCTCATTGGGGGCAAGGCTTGGCGACGGAGGCCGCCAGGGCCGCTTTGCGCTACGGATTCGAGCAATTGGGATTGAAACGCATCATCGGCCTCGTCGATCCACAGAATGCCGTTTCCGTGCGCGTTTTGGAAAAGCTGAGCATGCGACCCGACGGTATCGTGAACTATTACGGGAAGCCGACACTGCGCTTCGTTCTGGAAGCGGATGACGGCCGAGTGCAATGACGAATCCCATTTCAAACCGACGCTGAACCTGCACGGCAACTGCGGCGCGAGCCCGTCGGCCGTCCTACTCGAAGAGCGCGAATCCTTCGAACAAGCACTAAAGTGTCGCCTGCGAGAGCCCGTAGATTCATTGACCATCGATTGGATTTGGGAATATGCACGCATCTCCAAACAGGGCAAGCACTACTCCGATCAGTTTCGACCGACACTTCCGGAAAACTGCCACAATATTGTTCGGTGCGGCCTGCAGGTCGAATGATCATTTTGAGCAACTCCTGGCCGAAAATGAGAACTTGTTTTCCCAACGAGAATTCGCGCCAGAAATCAATGGACACATCCGTTTTCCCTAAAACGAGTTGCGACTCGTGAACAACTTGATTCCTGTTGGCATGCTGATTGCCAAAGAGAAGTGTTTCCAAGCCTTTGCGTTTCGGGTGCTGAGACGGTCGGCCTGGGAGCGGGTGGCGAGAGGAGGGATTTTCTACGCCAAACGGAATCCGTGTGATCGCAAAGGGAAGGACCTGACCATGTTAGTGCTCAATCGTCGCACCGGAGAGGAAATCGTCGTACCGCAGCTGGGGTTGGTATTCACGATTTTGGAAGTGCAAGGAGACAAAGTCAGCGTCGGCATCACCGCGCCCTTGGACGTGAAGGTGCATCGCCGCGAGGTGTGGGAGCGCATCCAGCGCAACGCAGCCCGCGAAACAACGGAGTTGGCGGCGCCGGTCAACGACATGGCGACGGCTACCGCCTGAACGGATGGACCGCTCGAGGCGACGTCTTCGAAGGCTCAATTCAATTCCACAACCAGGCGCTGATAGACGTCGCGTTCGGTGCGGTGCAGACGGTCGGCGGCCAGGCCGAGCGCGTTGGCGCGTTGCAGCGCAGCGAACGCGGACGAGCGGTTGTTGGCCTGATGGTGGGCGCGGGCCAGGTGGAAAAAGCGCGTGGCGGACGGGGCTTGTTGCACGACGTTGTCCAGGTCCGCCAAGGCGCGTTCCGTCTGATCCATGGAGAGAAAAATGACGGCGCGGGTATCGAGCAGCTCGGGGCGCGGCCCGTGTGCTTTCAGCGCCCGGTCGATGAGGTCCAGCGCTTCCAGAGCGCGTTTTGGATCTGGCGCGAGATGCCAGGCCAGGTTGTTGAGGGCCACGATGTTCTTCGGGTCGCGGCGTAGCACTTCCTTGCACATGGCCTCCACTTCAACCAGGTTGTCCTTGAGGTCGTGGATGTCCGCACGCTGCAAATACAGGGCGACTTTATCGGGGTTCTTCTCGCTGGCTTCACGGAGCAGCCCTTCGACGCGCTGCCATTGCTTGGCCCATGCCTCCTGAGTCGAGGCGGTCGGCGGCGCGGAACGCAACAGCGAAACGGCCTGTCCCAAGGCAACTTCCGGAGCTTCGCTGATCTTCAGACACACATCGATCGCGTCTTCCCATTGTCCCAGGCGCGCATGCAACGCGGCCAAACCATAGAGGCGCTCGGTGGCGCTTTCGTCTTGATTTGCATAGGACTGCAATAGTTTCAGCGCCTGTTGCGTGAAGCCGCGCAGTTCGTAAGATTTGGCCTTTAGCTCGACATAGCCAAACGTGCCCGGCGGCACTTTCCGCGACTTTTCCAGTTGCTCGAGTCGGCTGATGATTGAATCGGCGTCAATCAATTCGCGGCGTTGCAGCAGTTGGTTGGCATAGTAGCCCAGATAGATTGGGTGTGGCTGGCGGGCGATCAGGTTCTTGAGCAGCTCTTTGCTCTTGCGCCAGCCGGCCGCGTCGGGAGACTGCACGACATAAAGCTGTGCGAGCAGGAACTGGTCGTCGGCAGACAGCGGTTGCCGCGACTGTGATTCTTCGAGCAGGGCTACAGCGCGTGCGCGATAATCGCGGCGCGGGTGCAAAGCGAGCACTTTGGCGCGGACGAGCGCGTCGTCGGGCGCCACGATCGGCGCTTCCGCCAATTGGCCCTTGTCATTGACGGACAGGCCGACGAGCTCCATGGCTTCGTCCAAACCGCGGCTGTCCTTGGACGCGGCGGAGGCCAAGGCCAGAACGCGACGCGCCCAAACGATGTCGTCGTCGTTGGCGTTGACCTGGCGATCGAGAACTTGCCGTAAGAGCTGCTTGGCCTGCACGGGCTGATTGTTTCGCAAGTAGAAGGCACAAGCTTGGCGGCGGGCCAAGGCGGGCAAGTACGAACTCTTCACGGCCGACTGGTATTCGTGTTCCGCCAACTTGGTCTTGCCCAACGCTTCATAGCAATGTGCGAGCGTCAGCGGCAGTTTCTCGGCCGGCAGCTTCTCCTTAGCACTCTCCAGCTCCTTGTCGGCCGACTCCTCTTGGCCAATGGCAACCAGATAACGCACCAGCGCGATCCAGGTCTCGGGCTGCTGCGGGGCCAGGCCGATCGCCGTGCGAAAAGCGTCTTCGGTTTCCGCGTTCGCTTGGCCCTTGGAGAAGAGCACTTGCCCCAGCCAAAGATGATTGCGATAGTCCTTGGCCGCGGCGGCGACGGCCTGACGCGCCAGATTTTCCGCACGGTTGAATTCCTTCTTGCTCAGCGACAGCACTACGGCGATTTTCTGCAATTCGCCGGACAGCGGCGCCTGCCGCTGCAGACGCCTGATTTCCTGATCGGCTTCGTCGAAGCGCTGACTCTGCGTCAAGAGGAGCACGAGTTGCCGCGTCGCCGTCGGATTGCGGCTGCCCAGCTCAACGGCGCGGCGGTAATTGACAATGGCCTGCTCGTTTTTGCCTTGCAGCTCGTCAATTTCGGCGCGCAACAACGCGATGGCGTGCCAGTCGGGACGTTGGGTGGAGGCGGCGGTCAAGAGTTGCCGCGCTTGTTCGAGCGCTTCGGCCTTGCCGTTCTTGCCCAGCCAGAACTGGCGGCGGGCTTCGGCGTAACGCCAGGCGGCGCCGTCTGCGCCTTCGATCTGCTGAATGTCGGCGACGGCCTTCTGCATGGCTGCGTCGTCGCCGCGTTTTTGCGCAAGATCGAAGAGCGTCAGCTGGACGCGAATGTCTTCGGCGTGGCGTGGCAGCCGCGCCACGCGCTCGAGGATCTCGGCGGCCGCGGCCCAGTATTCCATGTCCTGGTAGGCATCCGCCAAACCGAAGAACAACCGCGCTTGTTCGTCAGCGCTGAAGCGTTCGAGGTTTTGCCCTAAGGGCGCCAAGCCGGCTTCCGCTTCTTTGCCGGACTGTTCTTTCCAAAAGCGAACTTCCGCCAGGCGCAACTCGACCATGTCGCCCAGACTCTTTCGCGCTTCCTCGAGCACCTGCCGGGCCAGCTCTTTTTTCCCGGCCCGCTGCGCCAAAGACGCGCGGCTGGCCCACAGATCCACCTTCTTGGGATCGTCTTTGAGCGCTTGCGTCAGCAATCCGTCCGCCTTGCTCCAGTTCTTTTGCACAAAGGCAAGTTCCGCGCGCAATAGGACGATGTCCATGGGGGAAGCATTATCCAATTCCGCTTCGACCAAGGCGCGTTCGACGGCGCGCCAGTCCGGCGTGTCGCGCTCGAGTTGAGAAAGCAGGAGCATTTGCGCCACGTCCAATTTGCGGCGCGGAATGTCGCCGGTCGTGCTGTGTTCCGCGAGGGCCTGATATTGCTTCACGGCTTCGGAGATTTGACCGAGCTGCCACTGGGCGGCGGCGAGCCCTTGCCGGGCGGGCGCCGAGCCCGGATCGAAGTCCAAGGCGCGCTGAAATGCGGTGAGCTGCGCGGTCGGTTCTTCCAGTTGCTCGTAACAGCCGCCGAGATAGAGATCGACTTGAAAAGCGAGATCGGGAACCGACTTAAACGCGGGCCGCAGCCGCTCGAAGGCTTTGGCGGCTTCGTGCCAGCGGCCTTGCACCATCTTGCAGCGTGTTTCGAGGTATTCTGTGGCACTCGAAGAGTTGTGCAGCTCGCGGATTTCGCCCAGCACTTTGCGGGCTTCAGCGAGGTCGCCGGCGTCCAACAGAACATTGGCCAGCGTCCAATACAGGTCCCAGCGCTGATCCTTGGGAATTGCCTGCAAGCCGCGCCGCAAATGGCCGATGGCGTCGGCCCGCCGGTTTTCTTGAATCTCCAAACGCGCCAGCGCCTGGAACAGTCGAACATCGCGCCCGTGCTCCTTCAAGCCCTTTTCCAAATGCAGGCGCGCGGACGGCACATCGCCGCGCTCCTGGGCCAGTTCGGCAGCGAGGATTAATACGGCGGCATGACTTGGCGCTTTTTCCAACGCGGTGGCGGCCAGCGCTTCGATCTCGCGCGTGTGCAGGCCGCGGCGCCGGTCCAAACGGCGCAGCACATAGGCCAGGCGCAGGTGGTTTTCGACTTTGCCGGGCGCCAAGTTCACTGCAGTCCGGAAATAGTCGGCGGCGAGCTTGTCCTGGCTTTGCTTTAAGTGCCATTCGCCGGCGAGCTCCGCGGCGTCGGCGGAATTGGGCAGCGCTTTTTCCAGGATGTCGAGCTGTTCCTTGGCCTCGTCGAACTGCATTAAGTCCAGCAGCACGCGACACAAGGAGGAGCGCAGTTCATGGCGCTGCGGCGCACGGGCCAGCACCTGCTGCAATACGAAGCGGGCCCGCCGCAAAGCCTTCGGCGAATGGGCCATGCGCGGATCGGTCAGGATCTTGGCGAGGTGTGCGCGTTCTTCCAAGTCGGTCGGCTCGAATTCGAGATAACGGCCCAGAAAGCGAGCGGCGTAGTCGAGCCGGCCGTCTTTTTCCGCCTGGTTTGCTTGCCAGAGCAGAGCCTCGGAGATGTTGCCCGCCTGCAAGCGGTGCACCAGGAAGATGCTCAGGCCGGTGCACAGCGTGACGGCGATCAGGATCAAGAAAAGTCGCGTATTGAGTTTGCGCATGGGAACGTCCACCAAGAATCGGCAGCAGTCATGCTGGCCAAACACAGGATGATACAGAAGCCGCAAGTGAACAAATCACAAATTGTGATTTCAGGCGCCAAGCCTCTGCTCTGCCGGGTGGAGTTGATGTGGAAACGGGCGTTGGCGTCCCGGATCACAGGACGCCAACGCGTGTCGTTCGAAAGTTTCCTTCAATTCAGAAGGGGAAGCTTAGCCTTCCTGGGTCTTTTTCTGGCGACGGCGCCACACCAACCCAAGAATGGGAAGGCCCAGGCCGGCCAGAATCAGAGTGGAAGGTTCGGGGGTGTTGCTGGGGGGCGGATCGCCGGTGCCGCCGCCGGGCGGTTCTTCCGGATTATTGATGCGGACTTCGGCATACACAGAGCCGACGCCGCTTCCCGGTTTGCCAGGCGGGGTGAAACTCAAGATCTCCACGCTGTAATTGCGGAAGCCTTGTTCAGCCGAACCCAACACGAGCGACTGCTTAGTCGGGCTGGTAAAGGTGTTGACCGGCGACAAGAAGCTGTCCTTGGAAACCTTGGTGGCGGAGAATTCGCCCGTGAATGTCAACGTTCCGCTCGTCTTGTCGGAACCCAACGACTTGGTGTCGCCCAGAGTGAGCGTTAAGCCGTACGGGACCGTGGTGAACGAGTCGGGCGCGGACAAATCTGCAGAGCTAAACGAGGCCAGATTGAAGATCACAATGCCGGAATCGCCGGTGGCCCCGCCGGACGTTCCAGTGAAAGAAATGGACGAGGATTTGGCAGCGTTGTTGTTGTTGAAGATTTCGGTGCCTTCCCCCGTGTAGCTCCAGGGGAAATCCTCGGCCCGGGCGCCGGCTGCGAAGCTGAGCGATGCAATCGCAACGGCAATGAACGAAACCAACGACCTTTGCATGAGTGGCATCCTTTCCGGTGCAAGAAGGTGAAGGAAACCTACGAACCAGTTTGCGGGCGTCAGACGGGAGTGGCCGTTCGAAAGAACTTAAGGCCTGTCTCCTTTCCGTGGGGCAAATCGTAATCCAACCGTCAAAATCCAGTCAAGGCCAAGAAATGCGCGTTTCCCAGTGCAACAGCCGCTAACTTCTCCCAACTCCATCTAGTCGCATCGTTTGCGCACTTCCCGCTGGCCGCTCAGAAGCCGTTTGTCCACAACAGGTTGCGGTGCAGGATACCTTTCAATAGGAAGCCCGTAAGATCTTACCAAAGCTCTCTTCGAAACGACCTTCTATGAGCTCCACGCAAGTCATTTCTATGCGCGGCGTGCGCGTTCACAACTTGCGCGGCATCGATGTGCAGATTCCAATCGGCAAACTCACCGTACTTACCGGCGTAAGCGGCGCGGGCAAGAGCAGCCTGGCGTTTGACGCGCTCTACGCAGAGGCCCAGCGTCGCTACCTGCAGAGCCAATCAGCGCGCACGCGCCAATTCCTCGAACGATTCGACAAGCCGGATGCGGAATCCATCAGTGCCTTGCCGCCGGCCGTTGCCGTACGCGCGGAGCGGTCGCCGCTGGGGAATCGCGCAACGGTCGGCACGCTGTCCGAAGTGTCGCACCAGTTGGCGCACTTGTTCGCGACTTCGGGCGATGTGTTCTGTCCGCGGTGTCAAACGCCGATCCAAGCGCACACGACCAACGACGTGGTCCGTGCGATCGCGAGTTCGCCGCAGGGCGCACTGGTCAGCGTTGCCTTTCCATTTCTGCCGCGCGGGGACAAGGAAAAAGACGCGCACGCCGCGGAGCTGCGTGAACAAGGCTTTGTCCGCGTGCAAATCGGCGCGGATATCGTCAGGCTTGGCGAGCAGCCTCTGCCGAAACTGAAAAAAGGCGCGAGCGCGTGGGTCATCGTCGATCGGCTCGAAGCGGGCAAGACGCCGCCGCGGCGCTGCGCTGAAGCAGTGGAATTGGCCTTCGCGCGCGGCGACGGCCGCATCGCGCTATTGACGGCGGACAAAGAAACGCCCTTCGAGCGCCGCTGGATTTGCCCGAGCTGCGAATATCTTTTTCCCACGCCGACGACGGCCCTCTTTCGACCCGAGCAGGCAAAAGGCTCGGCGCGCTGGTCCAAGGACGCATTGTGCGTGCGCTTGGGCGGCGCGACCGTTGCAGACCTCAGCGCGTTGCCAAGCGCCAGGCTGTCCGAGTTTCTGGCGGACAAGGCCGATGCGCTGTCCGAGCCGCGCCGATTAGGAAGCGGAACGCTAGTGGCACTCATGCAACGTGGCCTCAGTCTGTTGTCGCGGCTGCGACTGGGATACCTCTCTCTCGATCGGCCGGCGCACACGCTGTCTGCGGGCGAGCTGCGCCGCCTACGCCTCGCATCCGTATTGGCGGCGGATCTAAATCAAGCCTTGTACTTCCTGGAGGAGCCGACGCGGGGATTGCACGCCTCCGAAGTTGCCGGAATGATCGATGAGTTGCGCCGCCTGCGCGATCAAGGCGCCACGCTCGTCGTCATCGAACAGGAACCGCAAGCCATACAAGCCGCGGACCATGTCATCGAGCTGGGTCCGGGCGCGGGCGAAGAAGGCGGCCAGGTGACCTTCGTAGGTCAGGTTTCCAACCTGTCCGACTTGCCAAGCAGAAACGGACAGGTTGAAAGCCTGTCCTACGAGACTAAGCCGAGGCGTCAGGTTCAGCACTGGCTGCGGCTGTCCGACGCCAATACGCACAACCTCAAGAATCTGGATGTCGATTTTCCGCTCGGAGTTCTGTGCGTGGTTACCGGCGTCAGCGGCGCCGGAAAAAGCTCGCTTTTGGAGCACACGCTTTTTCCAGCACTCTGCCGGGCCAAGGGGAAAAAAAATGCTCCCGACAAATTCCCCCCTCGCCCTCAGGGAGAGGGGCTGGGGGTGAGGGGGCAGGTTAGCGGCGCGGAGCGCATTGGCGATGTCGTGTTGATGGATCAAGCGCCGCCGCTCCGCTCCGCCCGTGGAAGCCCGGCGTCTGTGCTCAAGGTCTTCGACGCCATCCGCGACTTGTTCGCCGAAACGACCGAGGCGCAAACGCGCAACTTCGGTCCCGGCCATTTCAGTTTCCATCAACCCGGCGGCCGCTGTGAAACCTGCCAAAGGCAAGGCACGCTGGCCGTGGACATGCAGTTTCTGGCCGACGTCGCCATGATTTGCCCGACTGCCGCGGCGCTCGCTTTCGCAAAGAGATTTTGGCCGTCACGTATCGGCAGCTGAGCATCGCCGAAGTATTGAGCCTGACAGCGCGCGAAGCGTTCCGCTTTTTCCGTGCGCAACCGGCATTGCAGCGCCGGCTCAAGCCGCTGCTCGACGTGGGCTTGGATTACCTGCGGCTGGGCCAGCCGCTGGAAACACTTTCAACCGGCGAAGGACAACGGCTAAAGCTGGCGGTACATTTGGCCTTGAGCCGTAAATCGCGAACACTGTACATTTTGCTGGAGCCGACGGCCGGTCTGCATGCGAAGGACGTAGAAACCCTGCTCGCTTGCTTCGATCGCCTGCTCGAAGCAGGGCATTCGTTGATCGTCGAAGAGCATCACTTGGACGTTGTTCGAGCCGCGGATTACGTGATTGATCTTGACCCAGGTTCTGGCGGCGCGAGCAATACGGTTGGTCAGCCGAGGGCAAACAGGAATGTTCGCCCCGCTATTGTCGCTCACGGCACGCCGGAAGAAGTCGCGCGGAACACCGCCTCGATCACGGGAAAATGCTTGCGCGAGTTGCCAAGTGGCGTGAATGCGCCTTCTGCGATACGATAGTGACCAGCCCAACGGCTCATCTCAACACGGAGATTCAAGCAATATGGGAGCGGCCAAGGCCAAGTGCATCGGCATCCTCACCTCCGGCGGCGATTGCCCGGGACTGAATGCGGCCATCCGCGGCGTGGCCAAACCCGCCCTCAGCGACTTTCACGTCGAAGTCATCGGCATCGAAAAAGGTTTTCGCGGCCTGGTCGAGAACAACTCGCGCATCCTGCACCAGCACGACGTGTCCGGCATTCTGTCCCTGGGCGGCACCATCCTCGGCACCAGCCGCGAAAAACCCTATAAAATGCCGCTGCCCAACGGCGAAACCGTCGACCTCACGTCGCGGGCCGTGGAAACCTATAGCCGCCTCGGTCTCGATTGCCTCGTCGTCCTGGGCGGCAACGGCACGCACAAAGTCGCCTTTACCCTTGTCAAGCACGGCCTCAACGTCATCGGGCTTCCCAAAACCATCGACAACGACTTGGTCGAAACCGACATCACCTTCGGCCACGACTCCGCGGTCAACACGGCCGCCCAAGCGCTCGACAAGCTGTACTCGACGGCGGAGGCCCATTTGCGCGTCATGGTCGTGGAGGTCATGGGCCACCACGCCGGCTGGCTGGCGCTCAACGCCGGCATCGCGGGCGGAGCCGACATCATTCTCATTCCCGAGATTCCTTATGACATGGACAGCATCTGCAAGCACCTGACGGAGCGGCGGCGGCGCGGCAAGTGGTTCAGCATCGTCGCCGTCGCGGAAGGGGCCCGACCCAAAGCACGTGAAGCGCTGCCGAACCAGTTCCTCGATGTGACAAAGAACGGCAAGAAAAAGAAAAACAAGGACAAGTCGAAGAAGGACAAGAAGGACAAGAAGGACAAGAAAAAAGACAACGACGACAACGATGACTTCAGCGAAGGCCGGGCCAGCTCGCAAGTCGCCAAGCTCATCAGCCAGCGCCTGGGCATGGAGACGCGCGTCACCGTGCTCGGCCACCTGCAGCGCGGCGGCATCCCCACGCCTTTCGACCGCATCCTGGCCACCCGCTTCGGCGCCTATGCCGCCGAGATGCTTGCCGAGGGGGTCTACAACCACATGGTCTGTCTCAAAGGCTCGGAAGTCAGCCATGTGCCCTTGGAGCAAGTGGCGGGCAAGATCAAGTTCGTGCCGCCGGACCACCCGCTCATCCGCGCCGCCCGCCGCGTTGGCACCAACTTTGGCGACTGAGGATTCATGGCAAGGCAGCGCGACAGATAATTTGTAACTTCACAATAAGTCTGGGGGAGGGGGAGTCAATGTGTGTGCGTGTGTGTAAAACTCGCAGGCGCAAGGCAATCCATTGCCAAAGCACCCAGGGTTATTGAGAAGTTACGGTTATTTTCCCTAACTCCTTGCAACTACAATCTTTGCGGAATTCAACGCGCCACTCACCCACACACCCCCCTGCGTGCATGAGTAATTCCGCTACTCACTTTGCTGTCTTGACTTCCGCGCAGCCAGTGCGAGAATCGTAGCCGTTCCAACTTCAACTAGGACCTGCTTGCCGTACAGGAGATGCCGCCAATGCACCGTCGCCTCACTGCCTTCCAAGCCATGTTAGTTGGAAGTTGTCTTTGCCTGCTCGGCCTCGTGGCCACAAACACCACCGCCCAGGACCGGCTCAAGTCCATGCCGGGTTACGAGCAGTACCAGAAGATGAACAAGGAGGCATTCAACGCGGTTAAGCTTGGCAGGCTCTTTGTCACTTGGAAGGAGGGCGGCAAAGCGTTCGAGTTTCAAAAAGACGGCAAGCTATTCCGCTACGACATTGCCGCGAAGAAAGCGGAGGAAGTGGACAAGAACAAGGACAAGGTGGAACCCGAGCAGCCGAAGAAAAAGTTCGGCGGCAAGTTTGGTAAGAAAGCGCCGGAGCGCGGCCGGCAATGGA
>JAKEHV010000321.1 GCA_022614915.1 Gemmataceae bacterium
CATTGCCGGCAAGTGCAGGGTCGCCATGGAATCGAGGAAGCAAGCTGCGAGCCGGCCGAGGCCGCCGTTGCCCAGGCCGGCGTCCGGCTCTTGCTCGAGCATGGCGAGCCAGTCGACGTTCTTCTGCGCCGCCATCTGCCCGGCAACCGGACTGAGTAGGAGATTCGTGACGTTGTTGGCCAGGGAGCGGCCGATGAGATACTCCATCGAGAGATAGTAGACGCGTTTGGCGTTTTCGCGCTCATAGGTTGCGTCGGTGTGGAGCCAGCGCTGCGACAAGATGTCGCGCACCGAGCGCGCCACCGCTTCGAAGCGCTCCCGGTCGCCGGCGGCGCTTGGTTGGACGGCGTTGTCGAACAGGAGGTGCCGCTCATAAAGGCCGTTGTCGGTCCCGAAAAACTCAACCGGGCCGCAGCCATATTGCTTGAGGAATTTCGCGACGCCGTCGTCGGCGTGGGAAGCGGGAGCGGGAGCTGTCTTGGTCTTCATCGGTTTCCTCCTCTGGTAGCGGAAGTCGCCAGACTTACGAGGTGTTTTCGGAAGTCTGGCGACTTCCGCTACAAACTTTAGTGTTTTTCCGGCACGAAGCGCCGGCCTTTCAACGTCGCTTCATCGTCGTACTCTCCCTTTTGCGACCGTTTTGGAAGATTGATCTTGTCCTTGCGCACTTCCTTGTAGGGAACGAGGTCGAGCAGATGCGCGATGCAGTTGAGCCGCGCCCGCTGCTTGTCGTCGGAGCGGACGATGTGCCAGGGCGCGTCGTCCGTGTCGGTGGCTTCGAGCATCATGTCGCGAGCGCGTGAATAGTCGTACCAGCGTGAATAGGATTCGAGGTCCATCGGACTCAGCTTCCACTGGCGCAACGGGTCCTCGATGCGCGCCTCGAAGCGGCGGTGCTGCTCTTCCTGGCCGACTTCCAGCCAGAACTTGATCAGGATGATGCCCGAATTGACAATGTGGCTTTCGAACTTGGGGCAGAGGTTTACGAAGGACTTGTACTGGTCCTTCGTGCAGAACCCCATTACATACTCCACGCCGGCGCGATTGTACCAGCTACGGTCGAAGACGACGACTTCGCCGGCGGCTGGAAAATGTTGTATGTAGCGCTGGATGTAAAGCTGCGTCTTTTCCCGCTCCGTCGGGGCCGGTAACACCACCAGACGAAAGACACGCGGGCTGACGCGCTCCATGATCGCCTTGATCGTGCCGCCTTTGCCGGCGGCGTCGCGCCCTTCGAACACGACGATCACGCGCAGGCCCTTGTGCACTACCCAGTCCTGCAGTTTGCACAATTCCGTCTGCAGCTTGCGCAGCTTTTTCTCGTATTCCTTGCGCCTCATTTTCGGCGGCGCATCTTCAATAGCACTTTTGGCCATGGAAGTCTCCGGTAGTTAAGTTGCTCGGTACTCATGCGCTTCGGCCCACCAGGGCGATGACCGATCGCCCGGCCACCAGGAACTTTTTCTGGTCTGCAAGCGGCGGCTCCCGGCCCGGCTCCCAGGCGTCTTCGGGCGACGGCATTGCCGTGTTGGCGAATACATGCCAGCGCAAGCCGTGAGGCGGCGACGGCAACTCGAAGTCCAGGTTTTCCCAGTGCATCCGTCGGGTCGAGGAGCACCTTTGACTTGTCGAAACGATGTCCCTTTTGAGGCTCAAACGGGCCGTCCATCCGGTAGCCGTACTCCATGTTCTCGAGATCCAGGTCGAAGACCGTCATGGCGAACACGTCGCCGACGCGGAAGCCAGGCGGGAAGGGGATTTCGGCGAACGGCTCGCGCGCTTCGGGTTCAAACAGCACCAGCGTGCAGGCAGTTGCGTGTCGCGAGTACACCGAAAAGTTGATCCCCCGCGCGACCGGTGTTGCCCCAAACGGAATTGGGAACCCCGGCCGCAGCGCGAATTCGCCATGACGATGCGTGGGGTAGGCGTCAATGCGCAGCGCGGCTGCGCGTCTCGGTGGGGCGACGGCAGGCGCAGCCTGACGGAAAAGCTGAAGAAAGCCGGCCGCTTCCACGAGATCGCTCAACTCGCGCGACACTCCGGTGGCCGAGATCGTGCCGCCCGCGGCCCGGACCATGCGAACGAACATGAGCAGCATCCGCACGCCCACGCCGCTGACCTCGCTCAACCCGGAGAGGTCGAGAACTAGCCGGCATCCCGGTTGGATGAGCGACAACATCTGTTCGCGAGACTCCACGGGGAGGGAGCCGTCGAGTTTGCCTGCCATTTCGATAACCGTGTCGGCCCCGACCGTTCGGGTTCGGACCGAACCAGCAGACCTGCCAACTTGTGGCGCAGCCATGGGAACCGTCCTCTTGCGTTCATTCTTGCTAAGAATGCTCAGCCGGCAGCCGAGTCAAGCAAGCGCCGTGTGTGCCGGGCAATCATCAGTTCCTCGTTCGTGGGGATGACCCACGCAGAGACACGGCTTGCGGGCTGGCTGATTCGTGGGCCGCCCGTCGCGTTTGCCCCGTCATCGAATTCCAGTCCGAGCCAGGCCGCATCGTGGCATACGCGACTACGGATCGGGATGGCGTTCTCGCCGATGCCCCCGGTAAACACCACGGCGTCGATCCCGCCCAGCGCGGCGGCGAGCGAGCCGAGTTCGCGGCCGATGCGGTAAATGAACAGGTCCAGCGCCTCGGCGGCCCGGGCATCCATACTGGCCAGCAGCGTGCGCACATCGCTGCTGATTCCCGATACGCCCAGGAGTCCCGAACGGTGATACAGCAGGTCCTCCAAGGCGCCGAGGTCCAGGCCATGCCGTCTCATCAAGTAGAGAAGGACACCCGGGTCGAGGGAACCAGAGCGCGTTCCCATCGGAAGGCCGTCGATGGCCGTAAAACTCATCGTCGTGGCGACGCTCTTGCCGGCGTGTATGGCGCACATGCTGGCGCCATTGCCCAGGTGCGCCACCACGGTGCGGCCGGCTGCCGCATGAGTGTCCAACCCCGGCAATACCGAGACGATGTACTCGTAAGACAGTCCGTGAAAGCCATAGCGCTGCACTCCCTCCTCTAAGTAGCGGCGCGGCAAGGCGAAGGCCTTGGCCAGGGTTGGCTGGCTTCGGTGGAACGACGTGTCGAAGCAGGCGACCTGCGGCAGCCGCGGCGCCAGCCGGGCGAGCGCGCGGATCGCGGATAGGTTATGAGGCTGGTGCAAGGG
>JAKEHV010000322.1 GCA_022614915.1 Gemmataceae bacterium
TAGACAACAAGCCCACGGCTGGCATGTCCGTGGGCAGCGCAACAGCGAGCTACGATCATAACTTCCTTAGTTCCTTCCAGTTGCCCACTTCCTTGCCATCCGGAGCCGTAGTAAAAACGTCCGGTATGGTGATCGTCGCTCCCGCTGCGGCATTGCGCTGGCCGGTCGGGTCGTATTGGAACTGTCGGCCCCACGGATCGAAAATCGCTGATTGCTCCGTCAAGTATGGCCCCTTACCGATTTCCGACTTCTGAAGCAACGCTTCCAAGTTCTGCGGAACAACGCCGTGATCTATTTCGTATGTTTGGATCGCCTTTGCAATGTTTTGTGCCTGAATTTTGGCGGTCGAGATTTTCGACTCGCTCAGCTGGCCGATGAAGTAGTATCCACCCAGACCGGCCAAGGCGACGATAATGGCCACCACCACCAGCATTTCCATCAAGGTAAATGCGGTACGGCGAAGCTTGCGCTCGGTTTGACGAGTAATGGTCATGGCTTTTGCCCTCTCAAAAGGAACCCTATTTGCCACCGTCCTTTTAACACCACTCGCTATTAAAGAACGATGAGATTTTTTCCTTTAATCTTTCGACGTAACTTCTGTAGCCACTTTGGGGTGCGCTACTGCACGGCGCGGCTCATCTTGAACACTGGTAACAGCAAGCCGGCGACCACGACCAGCGTGACGCCCGCCATGACGAGCAGCATGACCGGCTCGAGCAAGCGGACGAATAATTCCAGTTGCCGCGACGTGCGTTTCTCAAGCCCATCGGCGATATCGATGAGCACTTTTTCGAGCTGATTGCTCTCTTCGCCGACGGCCACCATTTCGACTACGTCGCGCGGGAAATAGGGGCACGCGGTCAAAGGCGCGGCTAGCTTGTTGCCCGCGGTGACATTGTCCGCCGCCTTGTCGATGGCGTTGGTGAGCACCTTGTTGCCGGTCGAATCTTTGGCGATGCGCAGCGCCTGTAAGATCGGTATGCCGTTTTTGAGCAGTGTTCCCAAGATGCGGGTGAACCGCGAAATGGCGAGGCTCAAGTAGATATTGCCCGCGCCGGGCAACTTGAGCCGGACGCTGTCGATGCTGAGCCGGCCGCTGTCGGTGCGCGCCCAATTGCGAAACATGAAAAATCCGACGGTGCAGCCGATGAGCACGAGCCACCACCAGCCTTGCATGAGATGGCTGACGGCGATGAGCGCGACGGTCAAAGCCGGCAACTCACCTATTTCATCCAGCTTCTTGAAAATCGGCTCGAACATCGGCACGAACACGATCACGAGCACGTTGAGAACGATGAGGCCCATGACGGCCAGGAAAATCGGATAGGCCAAGGCGCCGATGACTTTAGCCTTCAGATCTTCCTGGTGTTCGGTGAAACTCGCGATGCGCTCGAGCACGTCTTCGAGGAAGCCGCCCTCTTCGCCGGCGCGGACCATGCTGACGGCCAATTCGGTAAATGCGCCGGAGTGCTGCATCATGGCGTCGGCGAGCATGGTGCCGTCGGCGACTTTGATGTGCACTTCGCGCAGAATGTCGGACAGTGCGGGCTGCGAGGATTGTTTTTCGAGAATGGTCAAGGAGCGCAACAACGGTACGCCGGCGCGCAACAGGTTGGCGAGCTGCGAATAGAAGTTGGCCATGTGCCGGGCCTTGACCCGGCCGCGGTAACCGCCCTTGGCCGTCGCCGCCGACTTGACCAGGTCTATTTGCAAGGGGAACATGCCGCGCGAATCGAGCATCGACATGACTTCGCGCTCACTGTTCGCCGTCAGCGTTCCTTGGTTGCGCTGACCGTTTTGCGCCAATGCGGTGAAAGCGAAGTCGGGCATGGTTAGAAAACGATATCGGATGCGGTTACCCGCGCCACTTCATCGACGGTTGTCATTCCTTTAAGCACTTTGCGCCAGCCGTCTTTGCGCAGCGTGATCATGCCGTCCTTCAAGGCCGCGAGGCGAATCTGGTTGGCATTGGTGCGCTGTACGACCAGCTCCTTGATGTTGTCGTTCGTCACCATCAGCTCGAAGATGCCGGCGCGGCCGCTGAAGCCGGACTGGCGGCATTTGCGGCAGCCGGCGCCGCGCCACAGTTTCTTGGGCGGGTTCTTGTCGGCCACGCCCGGAAAATCGCTGGGCAGATCGGGCACGTGCGGCTCGTATTCCACTTTGCACTCGGAGCAAATCGTGCGCACCAGCCGCTGCGCCATCACGCCTTCCACCGTGCTCGACACCAAAAACGGCTCGATGCCCATGTCGATGAGCCGGGTGAACGCGCTTGGGGCGTCGTTGGTGTGCAAGGTCGAAAACACGAGGTGGCCCGTGAGCGACGCCTGGATGGCGCTTTCGGCGGTTTCCAGGTCGCGCATTTCGCCGATGAGGATCACGTCCGGGTCATGGCGCAGGATGCTGCGCAAGCAATGCGCGAAGGACAAGCCGATCTTGTGGTGCACCTGAATCTGGCCGATGCCCGGCTGCTGATACTCGACTGGGTCCTCGACAGTGATGATTTTGGTCGCTTCGTCTTTGATCTCGTTGAGCGCCGAATAGAGCGTCGTGCTTTTGCCTGAGCCGGTTGGACCGGTGACCAGGACAATGCCGTGCGGCCGGCTGATGATCTGTTTGAAGATCTTGTAGGTGTCTTCGAGCATGCCGACGTTGGCGAGGTTGAACACCATGCGCGTCTTGTCCAGAAGACGCATGACGATGCCTTCGCCGTGAATCATCGGGATAATGGAAACGCGGACGTCGACCTCGTGGTTATGCACGCGCATCTTGATGCGGCCGTCTTGCGGCAAGCGCTTCTCGGCAATGTTGAGCCGGGCCATGATCTTGATGCGGCTGATGATGGCGGCCTGGAAGCGCGTGATTTCCGGCGGCAGCGTTTGCGTTTGCAGGATGCCGTCGATGCGGTAGCGGATGTGCAGGGCGTGCTCTTCGGGCTCGATGTGCACGTCGCTGGCCCGCTCGTTGACGGCTTCGATGAGGATTTCGTTGACCAGCTTGACAACCGAGGCTTCTTGGGCTTGTTTGGCCAATTCGCTGTCGTCGGCCTCAATCTCCTCCAAGAGCTCGACGTCGTCCTTGCGCTCCTCGACCATGGCGGTGACGGTTTCGCCGCCAACGCCGAAATGGGTCTTAATGAAGCGGTTGATCTCGCGCGGGCTGGCCAGCACCGGCTGGACGTTCAAGCCGGTGAGCGTCTGCAACTCGTCGAGAGCGTAGAGGTCGAAGGGGTCGCCGGTGGCCACGACCAGCGTGCCGTTCTCGCGCGACAAGGGTAAAAGGCCGCGGCGGTGGACGAGCTTGATCGGCATCGAGCGGAGCGTGGCGGGGTCGATGGTGGTCTTGGTCAGATCGACCAACTCCATGCCGAATTCGTCCGCCAACAACGGCAGGATTTGTTCCTCCTTGACGAAGCCGCCTTCGAGCAACACGGCATGGACCGGCTTGCCGGGTGCATTGCGTTGGGCTGTCTGCACCGCCGCCACATCCGCATCGCGCAGGAGGCCTTTCTCAATCAACGTCTGAAGGAAATTCATGTCGGTCGGCAATCGTCAGAGAAGACAGTTTCAGCGCTTTGCCCCAGATTAACGCGAGTCCGCTCCCTTGTCTAGCGTCTGGCGGGATGGCAAAAACGGGAACGTTGGGGAAGGCATGCCGAATCTGCGCTTTATCCTAAATATCTTATACATAAAGGATTAACAAAACCTTAGAATTCCCAACCTAGCCCCGACGCTCCGCGTGGGGATGGCTACACGCCCCACGCGGAGCGTGGGGTCTACTATGAATATTCAATCGTTTCCCGCTCCCGCGCCGGAACTCATTTTGACCCGGCTCGGCCCCACGATCCACGAAAAGGTGATCGTTGAAGGCCTCACCTTCGTCATTTCCCGACCCAGCGATTCGGACAAGCTGCTCGACCATCCCGCGGTGTCCGCAGAATCGAAAGCCGACGACTATATGCCGTATTGGGCCGACCTGTGGCCCGCGGCCCGTATGCTCGCCAAGGTACTGCTCAAGGAACTCACCGTGGGGCAGACATTCCTGTCTGCCTTTTCGCCCTTTTCGAGCGGCAGACAGGAATGTCTGCCCCACATGCAGGCGTTGGAAATCGGCTGCGGCCTCGGCTTGCCCGGCATTGTCGCACTTTCCCTGGGCTGGAAGGTCACCTTTAGCGATTACGACGCTTGCGCCCTGCGTTTCGCCGCTGACAACGCCCGACTAAACGGCTACCAGGATTTCGACACCTTGCAGCTGGATTGGCGTCGGCCGCTCCAGGACCGCCAATTCCCTGTTATTTTGGCGGCCGACCTTGTCTATGAGCTTCGCAACGTGGAGCCGCTAATTGCCTTCATCCAGCAAGTGTTGACGCCCGGCGGCGTTTGTCTATTGACCGACCAGGACCGCATTCCAGCGCATGCCCTGCGGTCCGGGCTCGACGGTTCCGGACTGCCGTACACCACGCGCATTGTTCGAGCGGGCGAACCGGGCGGCCGTCGCCTCAAGGGCACCTTGTATCGCATTTGCAAAAACGTGTAGGATGTTTGAGTGGAGCGCGGAGGGTGTGGCGCGGAGCGCTCCGCCCTTCACTCTCCGCGCTGTACATTCTTGCAAAGTGCCCAGGAGATTCAGCATGAACGCATGGCGCCCTTTATGGCTTGGCGGGGTTTTCAGCCTCTTTCTCATTAGTAACGGCCACACGCAAAAACCGCCGGAGATTTCACTCAAGACTGTGAAATACGACGGCCTCAAGGACGCCGTCAACAAAAGCCGCGGCAAGGTGGTGCTGGTGGACCTTTGGGGCGAGTTCTGAGTGCCCTGCAAAAAAGCGTTTCCGCATCTGGTCGAGATGCACAAGAAACACGCGGGGCAAGGCCTGGAAATCATCACGGTTTCGTTGGATGCATCCGCGCATGAATTGGAGAAAGCGCACAAAATCGCTCTCAAGTTTCTGCAAGCCAAGGGCGCGACATTCACCAACCTGCTTTTGGACGAACCGCTTGAATTCGCGCAATCGGCTTTCCGCATTAGTGCTCCACCGGCCTACTATGTGTTCAACCGTCAAGGAAAATGGACGCTCTTCAAAGCGGAAGGCGACAAGGAAGTGGACTACGCGGCTATGGATAAGCTGATCGTGGAGCTGTTGCGCGAAAAACCATAGTAGACGCCACGCTCCGCGTGGGGTTAAACAATGAAACCCGACGATCCCGACAAACATCTGGCCGCGGCTTTGGGCAAAGTTCCCAGCGGCATATTCGTGCTCACCATTGCGCAAAACGGCATGGAGACCGGCATGCTGGGCAGCTGGGTGCAGCAATGCTCCTTTGAGCCGCCGCTCATCACCATGGCCATTCGTCGTGACCGCGAGATTTCAGCGCTGTTCGGCAAGGGCCAAAACATCACGCTCAATATCCTCGAAGAAGGCCAGACCGACATGATCGTGCACTTCGGCAAAGGCTTCGGTCTAAACGAGGAAGCATTCAATGGGCTGGAGATACTGCGCGGCGGGCCGGGCGGACCGGTGCTCGCTGAAGCGCTGGCGGTGCTGGAATGCCAGATCGTCGACCGCTTTGCCGCCGGCGACCACGACTTGTTTCTGGGCAAAGTGATGTCCGGCCGCTTGCTCGACGAAGGCCACCCGATGGTCCATGTGCGCAAGAACGGTTTCCATTATTAACAGGTGTCAGGGGTCAGGAAGCAGGGGTCAGGATGAGGCGACTGCCCTGACTCCTGACCCCTGACTCTGACCCTGACACCTGACTCCTGCCATGAATTGCTATCTGTGTCACACTGAGGCCGTCCAACGCTGCTTTACCTGCGGCCGGCTAATCTGTGAGGATCACGGCAAATCAAGCTGCCTTCGCTGCGAGACCGGCATCGCAGCCGGGGACCGGCGCACGGACCGCGTCAGCGCCGAGCTATTTGAGACATCGTCCAAGCTGGCGTGGTGGCGTCCGCAAGAGGCGGAGGACTACGAGCCGCCGGCTTGTCATGAGTGCCAAGCCCTGGCGCGATTCGTCTGCCGCGAGTGCGGCCTACGCTATTGCGCAGAGCATGCGGCGGGCAGCAGCCTCTGTAAACACTGCTTTCGCGTCGCACGCCAAGGAAACTGGTTGCTCGCCGGCGTGTTTTCGTTCATGGCGCTCATACTGGCGTGGGCTTGGCTGTACGCGAAACCGTGACACATCGTCGGAGCCGATGACTGCTTCCATGACGCAAAGGTGGAAAAACTCAGTCATCTTGTTGCTCAAATGGGCGCTTGCCGCCGCCATTCTCTTCTTCGTCGGCCGACAGTTCTATCGCGACCTTGGGCGGCCTGAGCTGGAGAACATTTCGTTTCAGCCAGGCTGGCTGGTCGTTTCCGGTGTCCTCTATCTTCTAGCGCTTGGTTTCTCGCTCGCTTTTTGGGTTCGCCTGTTGCACTACTTTGGCGAACGTCCGAGCGCTGTCTCCGCCGTGCGCGCCTATTACCTGGGACACTTCGGCAAATACGTGCCCGGCAAAGCGTGGGCCTTGTTCCTGCGCGGCACGCTTGCGACGCCGGCTATGCGCTTCGGCGTCGCCGTCGTGACCGCGCTCTACGAAGTGCTCACGACCATGGCCGCCGGCGCGCTCGTCGCGGCTGTCGTGTTTCTGTTCGACCCGCCGCACGTGAGCGGTCTGGATTGGCCTCCCGTGTTGACCGGGCTCTTGCTGCTTGGACTGTGCGGCGTGCCGCTGTTGCCGGCGGTGTTCAACTGGCTCACGCGCCGGCTCGCCAAGCGCTTCGAGGCCATCTCAATCCTGAACTTGCCGCCCGTCGGTTTTCTTACTCTGCTCGAAGGCCTGGCCCTGACCGCGTGCGGCTGGGGCGTCATGGGCCTGAGCGTCTGGAGTTTATTGCAAGGCGTGCTGCCGCAAGCGCCGGAGTTGACTGTCGGTCTTTGGCTGTATCTTTCTGCCGCGACGGGCTTGGCGTATGTCGCAGGCTTTCTCGCCTTCATCATGCCGAGCGGCGTCGGCGTGCGCGAGTTTTTCCTGTTGCGACTTTTGGCCTACCTGGGTCCTGAGGGCCTGATCGCCGCCGCCGTGCTGTTGCTGCGCCTGGTATGGACGGCGGCCGAACTGGTGCTGGCGGGATTTTTGTTTTTTCTACGCAGAAAACGGGTAATCTCCGCTCCATGATTTCCATCGTCATTCCTGTCTACAACGAGAAGGACAGCCTGGCCGCGCTCTTCGGCGAGATCGCCCAGACCGCGGCCAAAGCGGACTTGGCCTTTGAAGTGATCTTCGCGGACGACGGCTCGCGCGACGGCTCCTGGCAAGTCATCACCGGCCTCGCAGGCCAACACCCCGAGGTTCGCGGCCTGCGCCTCAGGCGCAATTTCGGCAAGGCGGCCGCACTGTCCGCGGGCTTCGCCGCCGCCAAGGGGGACATCGTCCTCACGCTCGACGCGGACTTGCAAGACGATCCCGCCGAAATCCCCAATTTCCTGGCTGCTTTGAACGAAGGCAAAGACGTCGTCAGCGGCTGGAAGAAAAAACGCTACGACCCCTGGCACAAGGTTGTGCCCAGCCGCGTCTTCAATTTCCTCGTGTCCTGGCTCACTGGCGTCAAACTGCACGACCACAACTGCGGCATGAAGTGCTATCGGGCCGAGGTCTTTCGCGAAATCCGACTCTATGGCGAATTGCACCGCTTCATTCCGGTTCTGGCCGCGGCGCGCGGGTTCACAGTCGGCGAGATCGTCATCAACCACCGCCCACGCCAATTCGGCAAGTCGAAATACGGCGTGCGCAGGTTTTTCAAAGGCTTCCTCGACCTGTTGACCGTCAAGTTTCTCACCGGCTTCGGCCAACGCCCGCAACACATGCTCGGCGGCATCGGCCTGTTGAGTTTCTTCCTCGGCCTCGTCGGCATGGGCTATCTGGCCGTGTCCTGGATTCTGGCCAATTGGTTTCATCTCTTTGATATCGAATTGCACCAAAGGCCGTTGCTCATCTATTCGGTGGCGGCGCTTCTCTTGGGGGCGCAGATGATGTCGATCGGCTTTCTCGCGGAACTGATCACGGCATACATGAGCCGCGACCAGGACAGCTACAGCATCGCGGAGAAAACGGAAAAAGAGAACTGAACCTTTTTACGCGTACAGACTCTATTGCAAGGATGACTTAAGCGCGAAACGTGAACAGTCGGCGGCTTGACAGTTTTTTCCGAGCCGCGTATATCAATGGAACGCCGCCCCCATCGTCTAGTGGCCTAGGACATAGCCCTCTCAAGGCTAAGACAGGGGTTCGAGTCCCCTTGGGGGCA
>JAKEHV010000323.1 GCA_022614915.1 Gemmataceae bacterium
GAGACGTTTGGCCAGTTCGTCAGTCCGGAAGTGCGCGACCAGATTCTCGAGCACATGCCGGGCCTGGATGTCCAGGTGCAGGAGATTACCGTGTTGTTCGCCGATATTCGCGGCTTCACCAAGCGCTGCGCCGGCGAAGCGCCCGAGCGCGTCGGCGCTCTGCTCAATCAGTTTCTCACCTTGGCTCTAGGGGCCATCGAGGAAAAAGGCGGCTACGTCAACCGGTTTCTGGGCGACGGCGTCTTGGCCATGTTCAACGCCCCGCTGCCTCGGCCCGACCACGCCGGCCTCGCCGTCGCCTGCGCGTTGGAAATGCTGGCCCGCCTGGAAAAACTCAATCGCGATCTCACGGCCGACGGGATAGCGCCTTTGACCGTTGGGATCGGCATTCATACCGGCGCGGCCTTGGTCGGTTGCTTCGGCGCTGCCATTGTGCGGCCCGACGGCCAGCCGGCGATGCGTCGCGAATACACGGCCATCGGCGAAACGGTGAACTACGGCCAGCGCCTCGAACAGCTTACCAAACAATTGGGCGGCCCGATTTTGATCAGTGCCGCGGCACGGCAAAAGATGCGACAGGCGGTTGCCGTGGAAGACCTGGGCGCGCACGTCTTGCCCAACAGCAATGAAACTATGGTCGTCTTTCGGGTAATGGCGGGCATAGAATGATAATCGACGAATTACGCGAGCGCGAAGCGATGAATCAGATCTCTGGGCTCAAGACGTGCCGGTTGGTGACGCTGGGTTGCAAAGTCAACCAGTACGAGACGCAGTACGTCAAGGAAGCGCTCGAAGGCGCCGGCTATTGCGAGGCGGCGGCGCACGAGCCGGCCGATCTGTGCGTGGTCAATACGTGCACCGTCACGATGGAGGGCGACGCCAAGGGCCGGCAACTTATTCGGCGACTGCACCAACAGAATCCCAATGCCGCCCTCGTCGTCATGGGCTGCTATGCCACGCGCGAGCCGGCGACGATAGCCCGATTGCCCGGCGTCACGCGCGTCATCACGGACAAGCAACGGCTGGGCGAAGAGCTGCGCGACTTCGGTGTTTTGGCAATGCCCGCCGGCATCACGCGCTTCGACGGGCACCAGCGCGCCTTCGTCAAAGTGCAAGACGGTTGCCTGCTCAACTGCACGTTTTGCATCATTCCCAAAGTGCGGCCGGTGTTGCGCAGCCGGCCTGCCGAGGAAATCGTCGCGGAAGTGGCCGGCCTGGCAGCCAACGGCGTGCAAGAAATCGTGCTCACCGGCATTCATCTGGGGCACTATGGACTCGACCTGTGCAAAGGCAAGCCCAAGCACGCCTGGAGGCGCTTGTGGCATTTGCTCGACCAGCTCAACGACCTCCCCGGCGACTTCCGCATTCGGCTTAGCAGCCTGGAAGCCGCCGAGGCGCGCGACGATTTGGCCACGGCGATGCGGCGATCGCGGCGCGTCGTGCCGCACTTGCATCTGTGCTTGCAAAGCGGCTCGGACCGCGTCTTGGAGCGAATGAAGCGACGTTACCGGTCTGCCGGGTTCCTCGAGCGCTGCCGGCGTTTGCGGGACACGCTCGATCAGCCGGCGTTCACCACGGACATCATCGTCGGTTTCCCCGGCGAGACCGACGCTGATTTTGATGAAACGTGTCGCGTGGCGCGGGAAGCCGGGTTTTCGAAGATCCATGTGTTCTCCTATAGTCCGCGCGCGGGCACGCCGGCGGCCGCGCTTCCCGGCCGCGTGTCGCCCCAGGTCATCGCCCAGTGCCGCGAAGCCTTGCGCACGCTGGAAAAAGAACTGGCCGAGCGCTACTTTCAATCATTGATTGGACGTACGCTGGACGTGCTGGTCGAAGGCGAAGATCCGAAACGACCTGGCTTTGCCTTGGGCACGTCGTGTCGCTACGCGCCGGTGTCTTTTCCCGGTTTTCAGCCGGACTTAGTCAGCCGGCGCGTGTACGTGAGAGTGTTGCGAGTCGACGGCGATGCACTTTTCGGCGAACGTGCTTCGATGGACGTTGCGCCGATTGCGTTACCGGTTATCGCCTGTTAGATTGACTTTGATGGAGTGTGGCCAATTGCCATGGAACGACCTTACACGCAGATCGAGGTTACCAAGCACGCAGACGTTTCCTGTGTTCGGCTGCGCCACGCCGTTTATAACGAAATGGCGTTGGAAGAGTTAGGAGCGGAATTGGGGCGGCTCATTGACGAAGACGGCTGCCGCAAGATGGTGCTCAATCTCGGTCCCGAGGCCCCCGACTGCCTCTACAGTGTGTTCCTGGCCAAGATCGCGAATCTGCAACGACGCCTACAGGCGGCGGGCGGCGCTTTGGCTCTGGCGCAACTAAGTGCCTTCACGAAGGACATCTTTCGGGCAGCGGGTCTGGAGAAGTATTTTCAATTCTATCCGAGCCAGGAACGGGCATTGGCGGCGCTGGAAGGAGTTTAGACAAAGAGGTGTGGGCTGAGGCAAATCGAAAACACAGTTTCGGCCATCGACTGGTCCGTTGACGGAGTGGGCGGTTGCTTCTCAATACTATCCGCGAACGTTATTAGCTCCTCCAATTCCAATCCAAGCAGCGATTCACGTTCTGACTTCTTACTAATGCCGCGAAACAATTCGGCCGCCCGGCGCGCGTGACTGCGGACGGCTTCGTCGATGCCTTGGCGCACCTTGACACCGGCGACGGCAAGTTGGACCAATCCTTTGAAGAAATCTGCGTAAACACCGTGCTTGCCGGTCGCGTGCCAAAGCTGCTCCCAGGCTTCGTGTGCTTCCCAATAGTAGCCGTGATTGAATAGATCGATGCCGCGCAGGTACGCGCGGCATTGCCGCCAACTGTCTGGATCAAATGCGATGGCTGCTTCCTTTACGCCGTAGCTATGTCCCGCCGGATCGGACACAGGGTGCGGAAATCGGCCAGGCACGTAACCATAGGGCGGCAGCGGTTCATCCGGTAGCAGGCGGCGCGGACTCATGGACGACAGTGGGTTCAAGCTTGGGGGCATCCCCCTCACCCCCCAACCCCTCTCCCCCGAGGGGCGAGGGGAGAAATCGGGTCTTACGCTCTTCGACGAGTCGCATTGAAGTAGTATGGTCGAGCGCACACGAGCAGACGCGGTGCGTGACTTGGCCGCCCGAATACACGCGCTTGCCGCACGCGGGGCACTCCCACACGCGGCGCACATCGTACTTCCAACGGGCACGTGGGCCTTTCATTGGATCCCTCGTAGCCGAATTCACCGCTTACTGCGTGCGCGGCTCTGAATGAGGAGGACAAAAAAGCCCACGGTATTGCCGTGGGCTTAGTAGACACAGGGTTGTCGTTCGCTCACGACTACTTCTTCTTTTTCAGTTTTTCAACCGGATCGTCGTCGGTGGTCGTTACTTTGGCGCTCTGATTCTGGATCAGGCTGACGACGGTTTCCATGCCGCCGACTTCGATGGTCAGATCGCCCTCAAGCTTCATCTTCATCTCGGATTTCTCGATGCGGCCCTTGGCCCGGTCGATGTAGGCGACTCCGGAGCCATCCTTGCTGACCAGCGTCGCTTTCTTGATCACGAACGGCAAGCCGTTTTTGCCCGAAGGCGCCGTGTATTCCAAGCTCGACTTGATGTTCACCTTGTCGAGCTTGTCCTTTTCCGGGCCTTCAAACGTGAAGTCGAAGTTGGTGTTATAAGTGCCGATCGGGCCCAGATCCAGTTTGCTTTTCTTGTTCCAAGTAGTCCCTTTCTTGACTGCTTCCAAAGGAAACGCGGCCCAGGTGGGCTCGGCCATTTGCTGCAGCGCTTCTTTGCTGAGAATCTTGTTCAAAAGCGGCTCCATTTGCGGATTGGTGCCGCCGAGCTTCTTGACAAACTCATCCTGACCTTCAATGGACTCCACCTTGAAAGTTTTCGGGTTGATGGTCAGCTTCAGCTTCATGGTCAACAGGGCCTTGAAGAAATCGGACATCGGATTGGCCGCCGGCTTCTCGTCGATGGAATTGTACTCGATGGTGTTGCCGCCGATGTCGATCTTCATCTTGACGCCGATGATCTCCTGGGTGACGACGTAGTTTCCTGCCTTGTCCTTGTCGTCCGCGGTCCACTTGATAAAGAAAGTCTGCTTCTGTTTCTGATTAATTTCCTGGCCCATGACCTTCATGTCCTGGGTCGTTTCGGTCTCCAGTTCTTGATAGAAGGGCTTGCCTTTCTCAAAGGCCTTCCATTCCAGCTTCTCTTCCTTGTCCTGGGCATACACGGGCAGCCTGACGCCTGCCAGCACCAACATGCCTGCCAAGACGGCCATCGCACCAAACCAACGCGTCATGAGTGTTCCTCCCGGAATCGCCCGGAAACAAGGGAATTTGTCTTCTTCCCTCACCCTCACTGGGGAGAGGGGTCGGGGGTGAATCCCTCTTTTTTATGCGCAGACGGCCCGGAAACAAGGGCAAAGTCCCGGCCGCCCGGCATTTTCCGCAGCTTGTGAGTGAAGCCTCTGTCTTATTGTGCCTTTGTGGTTTCTTCCGCAACGTCGAGCCTGTACCATTTACGCAATCCACCGGAAAAAGTTCACAGAATCTTTCGGGAGTTCGCGCCATGAATCTCTTGACGACCTTCCGCGGCTCGATGATGGAAGACTTCCTGCCAGCCGGCTGGGACCTGGAAAAAATCGATCGTTTGGGAGCGCTGTCGCGGGCTGAGATGACAAAACGTCCCTCGTGGTGGCACGCCCAGTTTGAGCCGGTCGCCTGCGCCTCGTTGGCCGACTTCGATACCTTCATGGGCCATGAGATCGCGCGTGAGATTCAGCTTTCCAAGCAAGCCGGCCGGCCGCTCCTTCTCATCCTTCCGGTCGGACCTATGGGCATGTACCGTTGGGCGGTCTACTTCCTCAAGGAATGGGGCGTTAGCTGCGAGCAGGTGCACGGCTTCAACATGGACGAGTGGTCCGACGCCCAAGGCAACACGCTGCCTTCGGACAATTCCGGCGCGTTTCAATACGCGATGGAGCAAGCCTTCTACGGTCCCTTGGGTAAAGCGACCGTGCCGCCCAAGCAGCGCCATTTCGCGCTGAAGAACGAATTGCCGACATATGCTCAGCAGATCGGCGACTTGAAGAAACAAGGCGGCCGCTTGGTGACGGTGTTCGGCATAGGCAGGGTGTGTCACATCGCCTTTTGGGAGCCGCATTTCGCCGCCGAGTTCGCGAATGAGGCGGATTGGAAGAAACAGACGCACCGCTTGGGGGCCAGGCTGCATCCCTTGACGATCGAGCAAAACGCGCTCACGAGCTTCAAGAGCCGGACCACGCTC
>JAKEHV010000324.1 GCA_022614915.1 Gemmataceae bacterium
ATGTGGGGCAGACATTCTTGTCTGCCGATAGGGCTGGCGGCAGACAAGAATGTCTGCCCCACGTAACCGCCGTCGAGCACGCGGGCGATGTTGGGGTGTTCCATGAGGGCCAGCGCCTGGCGCTCGGCCTCGAAGCGGGCGATGACCTGCTTCGAATCCATGCCGGCCTTGATGAGCTTCAGCGCGACCAGGCGCTTCACCGGCTCGGTCTGCTGGGCCATCCACACCGTGCCCATGCCGCCCTCGCCGATCTGCTCGATGAGCTTGTACGGGCCAATGACCATACCAGCGGTCACAGTTAAGTGCTGATCGATGGTGGCGCTGATGGGGGAGACGGCCGGCAGGGGCGGGGGGGCATCCAGGAGGAAACTCTCGTTCTTCTCGTGTTCAGCCAGCAGTTGCAGCACGCGCTGCCGCAAGACGTCGTCGCCTGAGCAGGCAACGTCGAGGTAAGCGGAGCGTTGGGCCGGGTCAACCTTTTGCAGCGCTTCAATGAAGATATCGCGTTCACGCATGGTACGCCTCTACCAGTCAGTGCGACGAAACCGTCCGATCGCGCAAAAAAAAGAGCGCGCTTTTTCCAAGTGAAGCCTAGCTACTCGCTTTCCATTTCGCGTCGCAGCCAGGCCCGGGCGAAGGACCAGAGAAAGTCAGCCTTGCGCGCGGAGACGCCGAGCATCTGGGCCGCTTGCGGGATCGTCAGACCGGCGAAGTAGCGGAGTTGGACGACTTGGGCTGAGAGCGGATCCTCGCTGGCCAGCCGGTTCAGGGCCTCGTCTAAGGCCATGAGGTCTTGGTCGATTTCGGGGGCGACAAGCGCGGAAGAATCTAGTTCCATGCGATCTCGGGCGCCGCCGTGCTTGGCGCGCGAGCGCCGCCGGGCATTCTCGACCAGGATGCGTCGCATTGCTTCTGCCGCCGCCGCGAAGAAGTGGCCCTGGCTATTCCAGTGCTCGGCCTGATTGACATCAACCAATCTCAGGTACGCCTCGTGGACAAGCGCCGTGGCTTGCAGGGTCTGGCCGGGCTTTTCCTGAGCGAGCCGTTGGGCCGCCAACTTGCGGAGTTCCTCATAGACCAGCGGCAAGAGCTGCTCGGCGGCGGACGGGTCGCCCTGCTCGATGGCGGACAGGATGCGCGTGACTTCGCTCATGACGAATAAGCATAACGTTGCAACTCAGTGTCAACAATGCAGGAGCCACCGGATCTGGCCGAGCAGCAAACACTGAACAGCGGCCGCGTTGCGTCTTCGGTAAGAACAGAATCGCTTCCTGAATATCCGGCGCCTGCGAGTGCGGATTGCAAAACTAGGCGATGCAAGGTGTAATAGACGTGTAAAACACTGCGGTTTCCTAGAAGCGGGGGTGATCGTGATCGAAAACGATCCCTTGTGGTACAAAGACGCCATCATTTACGAATTGCACGTCCGCGCTTTTCACGACAGCATCGGCGACGGCGGCGGTGACTTTCGCGGCATGACGCAGAAGCTGGATTATTTGGCTGATCTCGGCGTCAGCGCGATTTGGCTTTTGCCTTTTTACCCCTCGCCGCTCAGGGACGACGGTTACGACATCGCCGATTACACCAACATCCATTCGCATTACGGCACGCTGCGCGACTTTCGCGATTTCCTCGACGCCGCCCACGAGCGCGGCCTGCGGGTCATCACGGAATTGGTGATCAACCACACTTCGGATCAGCATCCGTGGTTTCAGCGGGCGCGGCGCAGTCCGCCGGGCAGTCCGGAGCGCGATTTCTACGTTTGGAGCGATACGCCGGACCGCTACAAGGAAGCCCGCATCATTTTCAAGGATTTCGAAGCTTCCAACTGGACGTACGATCCGCTGGCCAAGGCCTACTACTGGCATCGTTTTTATTACCATCAGCCGGACCTCAACTACGACAACCCCGAGGTGTGGAAGGCGATTTTTCCGGTCCTCGATTTCTGGTTGGAGTTGGGAGTGGACGGCATGCGTTTGGACGCGGTGCCGTATCTGTACGAGCGCGAAGGGACGAATTGCGAAAACTTGCCGGAGACGCACAAGTTCCTGAAGGCGCTGCGGCGACACATCGACGAAAAGCATTCCAACCGCATGTTGCTCTCGGAAGCCAACCAATGGCCGGAGGACGCGGCCGCCTATTTCGGCCAAGGCGACGAATCGCACATGGCATTTCACTTCCCGCTGATGCCGCGCATGTTCATGGCGATTCACATGGAGGACCGCTTTCCGATCCTGGACATCATGGCGCAAACGCCGGCGCTTCCGGAAAACTGCCAGTGGGTGCTGTTTCTGCGCAACCACGACGAATTGACTTTGGAGATGGTGACGGACGAAGAGCGCGACTACATGTACCGCGCCTATGCGACGGACCCGGATGCCCGCATCAATCTGGGGATACGCCGCCGGCTCGGCCCGCTCCTGGGCAATAATCGCCGCCGCATCGAGCTCATGAACGGCCTCTTGTTTTCGCTGCCGGGCACGCCGGTTCTGTATTACGGCGATGAGATCGGCATGGGCGACAACATTTATTTGGGCGACCGCAACGGCGTGCGCACGCCGATGCAGTGGAGCGCCGACCGCAACGCCGGTTTCTCGCATGCGAACCCGCAAAAGCTTTATCTGCCGGTCATCATCGATCCGGAGTACCATCACGCCGCGGTCAATGTCGAAGCGCAACAAAAGAATCCGAATTCGCTTTTGTGGTGGATGAAGCGGATCATTGCCTTGCGCAAGCGGCATAAATCGTTTGGCCGCGGCACGCTCCAATTCTTGCAGCCGGCCAATCGCAAAATCTTGGCCTTTCTGAGGCGCTATCAAGACGAGTGCATCTTGGTGGTGGCCAACCTGTCGCGCTTCGTGCAATACGCGGAGCTGGACTTAGCCGAATTCCAAGGTCTGGTCCCGGTGGAGTTGTTCAGCCGGAACTCGTTTCCGCCCGTGAGCAAGCAGCCTTACATGCTGACGTTTGGACCGCATTCGTTCTTTTGGTTTTCACTGGAAAGGCAGCGGGTTCGCGAGCAGGTACATAAGGCGCTGCCGCGGCCGGACCCGATTCCGACCTTGCGCATTCAACACCGCTGGGAAGAGTTGCTGCATGGGCCGGGCCGCGACCGGTTGGAGGAAGTGCTGCCCGCATTTCTGACGAACCAGCTCAGCACGGGCAACTCCAAGCCGCCGGTGAAGAATGTCGTCCTGCAAACGTCCTTCCCGCTCAAACACAAGGACGCGCTCGCCTTTGTCAATCTGGCGGAGGCGGAGATCGAAGAGGGACCGCGCGAGATGTTCCTGTT
This sequence comes from Gemmataceae bacterium, assembly GCA_022614915.1. GTDB lineage: Bacteria > Planctomycetota > Planctomycetia > Gemmatales > Gemmataceae > JAKEFD01. The sequence goes on from JAKEHV010000324.1 coordinate 3,293, forward strand.
GCCGGTGTCGTACGCGGCCGGCGAGGAAGCCAAGCGGGTACAGGAGCGGGCCCCCGCGGCGCTGTGGGCGCGGCTAACGGGTTCGAGCGACGGCGTCTTGTACGATTCATTGGCCGATCCGCACTTTTGCGAGGCGCTTTTAGAAGCGATCGCCGCGGGCCGGCGCTATTTCGTTTCCAACGGAGAACTGGTGGCCACGTCTTTCGGCGCCGACCTCGCGCTGGGGTCCAGCGAGCATCCGTTGACGCCGGCGGTCAGCCAAGGGGAGGGGGGCAACGCGTGTATTACCTATGGCCGCAAATACGTGCTCAAGGTTTTTCGCCGCCTCGAAAGTGATGTGAATCCCGACTTGGAAATGAGCCGTTATCTCGTCGAGAGAAGAGGATTCACCCACGTGGCGCCGGTGCGCGGCGTCATCGAATTTCGCCATCGTCGCGGCAAGCCGACGACTCTAGCCATTCTTCACGACTTCGTGCCGAGCGAGGGCGACGCTTGGCAATTGACATTGGACCAGCTGAGCCTGTACTTCGAGCACGTCTTATCGCTGGGAAGCGGCCCGGAGGCGACTTTGCCGCGGGCGGACCTGTTGGCGCCGCCGCCCAAGGAGCGGCCCGCGCTCGTACGCGAGTTTCTCGATGCATTTTTGGAGCGCGTCAGTCTCTTGGGCCAGCGCACCGCCCAGATGCATACCGCCCTGGCCGCCGAAACCGATGATCCCAGTTTCACGCCTGAGCCATTCACGACTTTGTATCAGCGCTCACTGTATCAATCGATGCGCAATCTGGTTCGCCTCACGCTCGAACAACTGCGGCACGCGCTGCCGGATTTGAGCGAAACGGAATGCGCCGCCGCCCAAAAAACGCTCGAGTGTGAACCGGAGATTCTGCGCCGCTTCCTCAAACTTGTCGAGGGGAAAATCGACGTGATGCGCACCCGCTACCACGGCGACTTCAATCTCGGCCACGTGCTCAGCACCGGCCGAGACTTCAACATCATCGGCTTCGAAGGGGAGCCCAATCGTTCCGTCACGGACCGGCGTCTCAAGCGCTCGCCGATGCGCGACGTCGTCACGATGCTGCGCTCGTTTCACTATGCCGGCTATAGCGCGCTCTGGGGCTTCGGCACGGTGCGCGGCCGTTCCCC
>JAKEHV010000325.1 GCA_022614915.1 Gemmataceae bacterium
CCGACATACAGTGACCGATGGAGATAGACGGGCAGACTCTGCCCAAGCCATTGTCCAAACGAACGGCGGGCCATACCGCTGTGCTGCGCGGCAAACAGCGCCAAGAGTCCCGTGTTCACAAACCACGGCAGCGAACCTTCGGCTGCCGGGCGTGTCCCCATTACGTCTAATCCCAAGAGCCAGAGCATCACGAAGAACGCGCTCTGTCCGATGACGCCCAAGGCATATGCGGCGACAGCGAATAGTCGTGCAGCTCGACGGCCCGGCGCGGCCACGGTCATCTGTCTCCCCTCGCCCTGAGGGAGAGGGGTTGGGGGTGAGGGGGCCAATGTCATTTTCCTTTGCGTTACCCTTTCTAGGATAGGATGATATACACACACTAGCCCGACGCGCTAGCGAGGGCGGATGGGTTGCCAGATGGAAATGCACCCATTTGCAATGATCCTGCGAGGAATTCTTGGAATGAATTGACTTCCACACGGGCGACACGCCTGCCCTCGCTAGCGCGTCGGGCTAGTGTTGCAAATCCGCTTTTCCTTCTTTTGGAGAGCGCCATGGCAACCAAAGGGGAACGATTCGCGGGCTTGACGGTGGCCGTGGTCACGCCGTTCCGCGGCGGCGAGGTCGACTTCGAAGCGTTGCGCCGGCTGGTCGATTGGCACGTCGAGCAGGGCACCGATTGCCTCGCGCCGGTCGGCACCACCGGCGAGTCGCCCACGCTCGACCACGACGAGCACGAGCGCGTCATCGCTGCCGTGGTGGAGCAAGCGCGCGGCCGGATCAAGGTGATGGCCGGCACCGGGTCGAACAGCACCAAGGAAGCGCTGCGCCTGACGCGCTTTGCGAAGAAAGCCGGCGCGGACGGCGCGCTCATGGTCGGCCCGTATTACAACAAGCCGACCCAAGAGGGCTATTTCCGCCATTTCGCGACTGTCGCCGAGTCCGTAGATTTGCCGATCGTGCTTTACAACATCCCCGGCCGTACCGGATCGAACATATTGCCCGAGACGATCGCGCGGCTGGCCAAGATGCCGACCATCGTCGCGGTCAAGGAAGCGACCGGACAGATGGACCAGGCTTCGCAAATTCTGGCGCTAAGCGATCTGACGATCTTGAGCGGCGACGACAGTTTGACGCTGCCGCTTTTGGCTATCGGCGGTCGCGGCGTGGTCTCGGTGGTGGGCAACATCGTGCCGCGCGACATGAAAGCGCTCTTAAGCGCCTTCGAAGCGGGCCGGATCGCCGAAGCGCAACAGTGGCACAAGAAGCTGTTTCCACTGTGCCGCGATATGCTCGGCGCAGCGACCAATCCCATTCCCATCAAGACGGCGATGAAAATGCTCGGCCGCGACACCGGCGAATTGCGTTTGCCGATGTGCCCTATGGACTCCGCGGGTGAAGGCAAGCTGCGCGAGACGCTGCACAGATATGGGTTGCTGCGCAATTAACTCTCGTAGGATAGGATTCCGTTCCTGTCCGTCGTGTTTACAATACGTCTTCGGCGCTTTGGTCAGGAGCGGAATCCTGACCTACGAATGACGAACGGCGCTGATCACCGCCCCGCATCGCCTCCTTGCTGCCGCGCCGCCAAGCGCGAAGGCAGCGTCCACATCGACGTGAACCCCTTGGCCCATTGGTTGTCAAACTGCTCGAGATTGGTTTGGTTCGCCAGCCGGCTGTCGTAGAGGCTGTGCGGGCTGCGGCGTCCGAGCACCGACACTGCTCCTTTATACAACTTCAATTTCACCTCTCCGGTAACCAAACGCTGTGTTTGGTCAAAGAATCCCTGCAGAGCTTTGCGCGTGTCGTGGAACCATAGGCCCATGTAGACCAATTCCGCATAGCGCCGGCTCAAGGGCTCGCGCAAAAGGATCATCTCGCGGCTGTGCACCAGACTTTCCAAGTCGCGGTGCGCCGCCAATAGTATCGTCGGCACCGGCGCTTCGTAAAACTCGCGGCTTTTGATGCCGAACATGCGGTCTTCGACCACGTCGCTGCGGCCCAGCCCATGCTCCGCGCCCAGCCGGCCCAGCTCGCGCACCAGCGGCAGTGCTTTCATGGCCGCGCCGTTGAGACTGGATGGCACGCCCTGTTCGAAGCCGATGGTGATGACCTCCGGCTTGGCGGGCGCTTTCTCGGGATCCTTGGTCAACACGAAGGCGCTCGCAGGCGGCTCTTGCCAGGAATCGGCCAAATCGGAAATGTACAGACTGACGCCCCAAAGATTGCGATCCACGGACACCGCGCCGCCTTTGGGCTCCTCGATCGGCAAACGCCGGCGTCGCGCGTAGTTCAGCTTGTCTTCCAGGTTTTTGAGGTTCCATTCGCGCACCGGGGCCAGCACGCGCAGCTGCGGATTTTGCGCGGCGATCGCGGTTTCCATGCGCACCTGATCGTTGCCCTTGCTGGCGGCGGCGTGGGCGACACTGTCGCATCCTTCCTCATGGGCCGCACGCACCAGCTCCTGCGCGATCACGTAGCGGCACAGCGCCGAACCCAGAAAACAACTCGCTTGATAGACGGCATCGGCCTGCATCACAGGCAGGGCGAATTCTCTCAAAAACATTTCGCGGCGATCCACCACCTGCGCCGACGAGGCGCCGAGTTCCAGCGCTATTTCGCCCATGGGCTCCAGATACGTTTCCTGGCCCAGGTCGAGGGACAGCGCGACGACTTCGTAGCCGCGCTCGTTGACCAGCCAGTGCAGCGCCAGGCGGGATTCGAGGTCGCCGTTGAAAGCCAAAATGGTGCGCGGCACGATTTACATCCTCGCCAGGTCAATCGGCGCGTAGCGGAACTCGCAAGAGTTCCGGTCCCGCCCGAATTCTTGCGAATTCGGCCACGACAAGGAATCTTTCTACCCCGCATGACGCCCCCAGTCCACCGCTGGCGAATAGCGCGGCAAGTCGTAAACCAACCTCATGAATCCTTTCGATGCCGCGTCGCCGTTCGACGCCCGCTATTACTTCGCCGACGCCGAGTTTTTCGCCCACTGGCAACCCTTCGTCTCCGAAGGGGCGCAGGTACGCTATTTAGCGCGCGTCGAAGCGGCATTGGCGGAAACTTTGGCCCAGATCGGCGTCTGTCCCAAGGAAGCGGCTGCGGAAATCGCCCATGCCGCGACGCTCATCACCCCCGAGGAAGTCTACGCCGAGGAGCGCCGCATTCAGCACAACATCCGCGCTCTCGTCAATTGCATCCGGGCCAAGGTCAGCGACCAGGCCAAGGCCTACGTCCACTTGTTCGCAACCTCCGCCGACATCATGGACACGGCCCGCGCCCTGTGTCTTCGGGAAGCGACGCTGCAGGCGCTGTTGCCGGATCTGGTCGCGCTGGAACGGCAACTCGTAAAGCTGGCCCGCGAACATGCCGAGACGCCGCAAATGGGCCGCACGCACGGACAGCATGCGGTGCCCATCACGTTTGGCTTCGCAGTTTCGCTGTATGTATCGCGCTTGGGGCAAAGGATCGAGACCATCCTGCAAGCCGCAAAGAATCTGCGCGGCAAATGCGCCGGCGCTGTCGGCGCCTACAACGCCTTGGCTCTTTTGCCCGGCGTCGATCCAAGCGCCGTGGAAGCAGCATTGATGAAGCGGCTCGGGCTGCTGCCGAGCGAAGTTTCCAGCCAAGTCGTGCAGCCGGAGCCCGTGTGCGACTTTGTTTATGCACTGGTGTCCGCGTGGGGAGTATTGGCCAATATCGCCGATGATTTTCGCCATCTGCAGCGCAGCGAAATCCGCGAGCTCTGCGACAAGAAGGCGGCCGATCCGTCGTCGCCAGTCGTCGGCTCCTCCACGATGCCGCACAAGGTCAATCCCAAGGACTTCGAGAATGTGAAGAGCCTGTGGAAGGCCTACATGCCCCGGCTCACGACCGCGCTTATGGATCAGATAAGCGAGCACCAGCGCGACCTCACGAATTCGGCGTCGATGCGCTTTGTGACGGAAATGCTGGCCGCGTTCGCCTACGGCGTCCATCGGCTGCGCGGCACGCTCGAGGGCGTCGAACCGGACCGCACGCGTATGCGCGAGGTTTTGGAGCTTGGCAAGGACCCGGTGAGCGCGGAGCCTCTCTACGTGCTGTTGGCGCTGGCCGGTCATCCCGACGCGCATGAGGCCGCCCGCGTGTTGGCCCGCCAGGCGCGGCACGTGGGCAAGCCGCTCGCGCAAGTCATACAAGAGGACCGCGCCCTTGCACCCTATCTCGACAAGCTGAGCGCCGAGCAAAAAGCGGTCCTGGCCGACCCAGCGCGCTATCTTGGTGTCGCGGCGCGGCGCACCCGCGAGGTGTGCGCCGTCTGGGAAAAGCGACTTGCCGCTATTTGACGGACGCCGCCCGGTTGACATTTTTTCGCGAGAATGTTACCGTCTTAGTAAATTGCCCGCTTCGATTCGCCGGTCTGTGCGCACGCTATGCCTCAGGAATTGACGCTACCGAAAGACTCTGAAATCCTGGAAGAATGCCAGGACACCATTGGCTACCGTTTCAGCAATCCGACATTGCTGCGCGCCGCCTTGACGCACACTTCCGGCGCCAACACCCGTCTGGCTTCCAACGAGCGCCTCGAATTCCTTGGCGACGCCATTCTTGGCCTGGTCGTGTGCGAGCAGCTCTTTCAGCGCTTCCCAGAGTATCAAGAAGGCGACCTCACCAAGGTGAAGTCCGCCGTCGTCAGCCGCCGCACCTGCGCCCGCATCAGCAAACTCCTGAACCTCGGCGACTTTCTGTTCCTGGGCAAAGGCATGCACATGCACGGCATCATGCCGGCCAACCTGCTGGCGGACGTATTCGAGTCTTTGGTGGCGGCGATCTACTTGGACGGCGGCTTGGAGGCCGTGCGACCCTTCATCTTGAAGTACATTGGACCGGAGATTGAGGAAGTCGCGGAGGGCGCCCACGCCGGCAATTACAAATCGCACCTGCAGCAGGTGGCCCAGCGCGAATTCAACGAGACGCCGCAATATCAATTGCTCGACGAAAAAGGCCCGGATCACAGCAAGTGCTTCAAAGTCGCCGCCGTCATCGGCCGGCATCCATACGCCGCCGCCTGGGGCCGCAACAAGAAAGAAGCCGAGCAAAAAGCCGCCATGAACGCGCTCGCGCAAATCCAAAACGAGGCGATTCCCTTCAAGGCGGACTGATCCGCGCAGCCGATTTGATCCGCGGCGCCCGGCGCGTGAGCGAGGGAAAGAGCATGCCGATGCCCGCGTATCCCATCTATTGTTACACCAAGAATTGCAAGCACGAGGCGGAGTATAAGATCGCAGCGCGCTGGAGCGACGGCTTGCAAAGCGAGCTCAAGACGTATGGCCTTGTCTGTGGGGAATGCCTGGCGGACTGGTTTTGGACAGCACGCGACAAACATAAGCGTTGCCGGCTCACGCCTGGGGAAACCATGGAACCGCCCGGCATCTATCAGCTCGAACGCGGACTGCGCGACCAGAAGCTGCAGCGCTTGACCGACGTGGAAGAACGCTTGCTGTCCCACGCCGGACCAGCCGATGCGCCCAGCGGCGTCTAACGCTGTCCCTTTCGTCTCCGTCTCCGCTGTCGGACTAATTCTTCTTCATTTGCCCCAATAATTGCAGCACGGCCGCATGGGTGTTGAAGCGGACCGTCAATGCCGAGCCGCCTTCGACGACGAAGCGTAGAGTGCCGTTGCGGCCGCCGGGAAAGATCTTATCTGCCAAGTCGGCGTTGCCGGCGGCCTGGGCCAACAGGGGGGCCAGTCGGGCCATGTCCAATTCATAAAGCGCGATCGGCGTGGCGGCCCCGGCTTTGGCGGTGACGGCCGATTTGACGGCGGCCAGTCCGTCTTTTCCCAAAGCCACAAAGACGGCGTCGTTGCGGAAGGCGACATGCACGGTGGAGTCGCCCAAAACCGCAGCGAGGCCCGGATCATCTTCGGGCAGGATGAAGCGATGGATCTTCACTCCGCCCACGCTGTCGGCATCGAGCTTGATTTTCTCCTTTTCCGCAGCCGGCAAATTCCTAAATGCTTCGGTCAACAGCTCACGCAACGTGCTTTCGAGTTTCTGCCCTTCCTTTACCTTGACGGCGCCCACGAGCGTGAAGTGTTTGCCGCTCGGCAGCATGTGGAACGCGGAGTCGATCTCGCCCGCGGTCACAGTCGGCGTCAATGCCTTAATGAGGATAGCGACGTGCGCTTGCTTGGCATTGCCGCGCATGTCGCTTTCCAGCTCCGCCATGGCTTTGGTCAATGCCTTGGTCAAGCTGTCCGGCATCGTGAAATGCAACACACTGTTGAAAGCGGCGCCTTTTTGCATTAGCCCGCCGAATTGGCTGTTGTTCTTGCCCAGGCCGGCAATCTCGTTCGCCAGCGCCGAGCCGGGGAGCGCGCTCAAGGCGAAGGCGCCGTATATTTCGCCGCTGTCTTTGTCGAAGCCCACGTCTGCGCTAAACTCCTTGCCATCTTTGAGCACGGCCGCCGCGCTCTTGACGAATTCCTTGATCCCGGCGGAGACCAAAGCGCGCTGGCCCGCGCTGTCGCCGGCTTGCTTGGACTCCTCGAACTTTTGCAGCTCTTGTTCCATCTGGGCGACCGCGATCAGCTTGGCGGCCTCAGGAAGCTGATCGATGCGCAAGCTGGCCGAGAAGACGCTGGCCGGCTTGCCGGCGAGGACTTTGGCCGGATCGAGCATGTTCTTGGGCAAGAGCGCGTCGGTCGTGAGCGCGGTGACGTAGCAGTATTTGTTGGCGAAGCGGAAGTAGGCGTTGACCGGGGCGCCGGTTTCAATGGTGTAAATGTCGTGCTTGTCTTTCGAATAGCGGACTTGGAGGCTATTGAGCAGCTTCAAAAACGCTTGCTCGTTCGCGATGGGAACGAGCAGCGCGCCCTGCACGTCTTCCAACTCCTTGCCGAGCCGGCCGTACGCGCCGAGCGGGCGCGTTCGGTCGATTCCTTCTAGGCCCTTCTCGCCGAGTTTGGACTGGATGAGGGCTTCGATGTTCCGGGCGGCTTCTTCCTGGCCCGTTAGTTTGACCAGGGCCTTGATATTGCCAAGAAGCGCATCGAGGGAGCCGACGCGCACGACCAGCGTGGGCTGCTGATCGCCTGCGCGGGCACCGGCCGGCACTGACAGAATGGGCAAGACGAACAAGACGGCCAACTTGCGAAACGACATGCAACTCTCCTTTTGGGATTTGTCTGGTAGCAGTACCCGGCAATACCCGCTACGGTGTCAGCGGGCGCCGCGCTGGAGCCGAATTCGCAAGAATTCGGGGTTCATCCAGAGAGCCCGGAATTCTTGCGAATTCCGCTACGACTTCACCGCTTACTGTGTGCGCGGCTCTGAATTCTGATCGAGGAGTTGGTCAATCGCGCACGACTTTGACTTGATTCATTACCTTGAGGCCTTCGCGGACCGGCATGATGGTCTCTTGGGCCAGCTGCTTTAAGTAATAGCTGGTGACTTTGCCGTAGATGATGAGGGCTTCCGCAGTGCCCTCGACGTTGAGGTAACGCAGGGCCGGATGGGAACTCTTTTTTAGAGCATGGGCCGCCTGGGTGACGACGTGAGAAGTCATGGCCTTGGTGCTCCTTCCGTTTTGCAACAACACCCGGCTGGCGCGGAACTCCACCGCGACAAGGATAGCCGGGCGCAAGGCGTCGCACTATGAAGCTTTCTAATACTACGGACTCACGCCGATCCGTGCAAATGTATTTTGCGAGAAAATGCCAACGTAGCCTGCATTTGGCCGCATTCGCAAGAATGCGGGTCGGGCCGCGGGAGACCGGAATTCTTGCGAATGTACCGCTTACTTCGTGCGCGGCTCCGTATTCCGCTACGTCAACGTGTCACGTAGGAATCAAAGACGCGGACCTTTTTCCAGTTGTCTTTATTTTCTTTGATGAACAGCGCGTGCCGTTCGGCGTCCTGATAGCGGTCGTGGGCGGCTTTGCTGTCGAAGACAAGGTGCAGAGCTACGTCGAATTCCAGATCGTTGACCTCGCGTTTGAGGTCGCCCGCCAACCCGCCCGCCGCGTAAAACACTTCGCCCGGATGCTTGCTCAGGTATTTGTGGCATGCATCCACGAGTTTCTTGATCGCGTCCTTGGAGTTGTCTTTGAGCGAGAAATACACCATGTGCGCCAGCATCGGCTCCTTCTTGCCGCCCGCGTCGCTGCGATTGCGCCCGGCCATCCAGAGGAAACCGGCCAGGGTGAGCGCGACGAATAGCCCGAGAATCCACGCCTTGTGCATGATAGTTCCTCTCGTTTGGTGAAATGGTCGAAGAAAACCAACTTCGTTATATGGATATGAAAAATGAAATAAGGACTGGTTTGTCTAGCGCGCTCTGTTTACGTTTCGCGCTCACAGCATGCCCAGCTCGACTCGGCGCGAGCGCGAAACGTAAACAAACGTCAAATAAGTTGGTTCACTCGACTCGATACGGGGGCAAGACGGAAATGCCTCGGAAGTAGGAGCCCCCCTTCTTCTGGGAGTACTCGAAGCCCTGCTTTTCCAGCATTTCCAGGAAGCTGAATTGATCGTGAACGGGGGCGGCGTAGTTCAGACACCAATTGACGTAAGTCAGATACAACTCCAGGGCCGGGTATCTGGCATTTTTGGCGACCAGACAGCACTTCTTCACGAACCCGGTGAGCGGCTTGGTGGTCTTGGCCATGGCGGCATTTCTCCTCCCCTTCGTTTCTAAGTCAACCATAGTGCGATCTCCAGCCGAAAAGCGGAAATGCCGATGTTTTTTCTCCGGTTTTGGTCCGGTCGTGCGCTTAAGTGGGAGTTTGACGCAAGGGAAAAATAAGCAAGCTTGGCTCTTTCCGTAAACTGTTAACATTTGAGTAAAAACCTGTGTGAGCAAAGATAATGGCGGACATTGTCCACAGCGCCACTGGTGTCGCCTGGGACCTGCGCGACCTTTACGACGGCGTGGACGATCCCCAAATCCCGCGCGACCTGACTGCTGCTCTGGAGCGGGCGCAAGCGTTCGAAACGGCGAATCGCGGCAAGATCGCGAAACTGACCGCCAAAGACGCCGGCGTGCTCCATAGTGCGGTTGCGGAGTTGGAATCCCTGTTCGAACTCATGGACAAGCCGCTCATTTACGCCATGCTCGTCCACTCGGCCCGCACCGACGACCCCAAACACGGCGCGCTATTGTCCAAGACCCGCGAAGAACGCACGAACATCAACAAGCATCTCATCTTCTTCGACCTCGAATGGATTCAGTTGCCGGACGAACCCGCCCAGGCTCTGTTGGCGAGTTCGGCTTTGGCCAAATACCGCCATTATCTGGAGCAAAAGCGGCGCTGGAAGCCGCATTACCTGAGCGAGCCGGAAGAGAAGATCCTCGATGAGAAGGCCAATACCGGCAAAGCGGCCTTTGGCAGGCTTTTTGAAGAAACCACGGCGGCTCTGCGCTTGTCACTGGAAGGCCAACCGGAGCCCGTCAGCCTGCAAGAAGCCTTGGCGCGCCTGTACGATCCCGACCGGGCGATTCGCAAGGCCGCGGGCGACGCGGTGACACACGGACTGCGCGAACAGGCACGCCTTTTAACGTTTGTTTTCAACACGATCGTGCTCGACCACGACTCGGACACCCGGCTGCGGCGCTTTCCCAGTCCCATTGCGTCGCGCAATCTGGCCAACGAAATAGACGACAAGGTTGTCGATGCGCTCATGAGCGCCGCCGAACGGAATTACCCGCTCGTGCAGCGTTACTACCGCTTGAAGGGGCGCTTACTCGGGCTCGACAAGCTGTACGACTACGACCGCTACGCGCCGCTCTTCGGCGACATGCCCGCGTGTTATTGGCCCACGGCACGGCGCATCGTGGAAGAGAGTTACCAGGCGTTCAGCCCCAAGGCCGGCGTCATCATCAGTCAATTCTTTGAGAAGAATTGGATCGACGCCGAGCTGCGGCCCGGCAAGCGCGGCGGCGCCTTTTCCTCCAGCGCCGTGCCCAGCGTGCACCCCTACATCCTCCTCAACTTCACCGAACGGCTGCGCGACGTGATGACGCTGGCGCACGAATTGGGCCATGGGCTGCACCAGTATTTGTCGCGCGGCCAAGGCTATCTGCAATGCGACACGCCGCTCACCACCGCGGAAATGGCCAGCGTCTTCGGTGAGATGCTCACCTTCCAGCGCTTGCTGGTCCTCTACCCCGAGCCGCGGCTGCGCTTGGCGATGTTGTGCAGCAAGATCGAAGACGCCTTTGCCACGGTCTTTCGCCAGGTGGTGCTCACCCGTTTCGAGCTGGATCTGCACCGCGCCCGCAAGGAACAAGGCGAACTCAGCGGCGACGCGATCAACGAGCTATGGATGAAGGCTAACCGCGCCATGTTCGCCGGTTCAGTGGAAATGACCGAAGGATACGCCTGCTGGTGGAGCTACATCGGCCACTTCATCCGCTCGCCGTTCTACTGCTACGCGTATGCTTTCGGCGAACTCTTGGTGCTGGCCCTGGTGCAAAAGTACAAGCAGGAAGGCTCCGCATTCGTGCCGAAGTACTTGGAATTGCTGGCTGCGGGCGGCTCGGACGCGCCGCACGTGTTGCTCGCGAAGATGGGTATGGACGTGACCGATCCGGGGTTTTGGGAATTGGGTCTGCGGCTGTTGGGCGATATGGTGGCCGAGGCGGAACGCTTGGCGCTTGACACGCAAGCATGATTGAGGAGTTGGAGACCAAACATGGAAGGTAAGATCGACTATGTGACCATCAAAGGGTTCCGGAGCTTTCGAACGATCGAAAAGCTCTCCTTGCGACCAATTAACGTTTTAGTCGGCGCCAACGGCTCCGGAAAATCCAATTTCGTCGCTGCCTTTGCGTTCTTGCAAGCGATTCGACAAGCGAAACTCCAGGACTACGTTGCCACTAAGGGAGGCGCTGAAACGATTCTACATTTTGGCGCCAGGGAAACGAAGCTCCTGCAGGTCGAAGTGTCATTCGAAGCGGCGGGCAACGGCTATCACATCGAATTGTCTCCAACTGTCGATGACAAACTTCAAGTGCGTGTGCCGAATGAGTACTGCTTGATCTGGCATTCCAAACTACGTCGGCAATCGAAGAGGACTCTTGAAGGAAATGGCTACGAGGCAGGCATCAGCAAGCGGTCGACGACGCCTTTGGTGCGCTGGGTTCAGGCGCAGTTCGACGACTGGCGCATCTATCACTTTCATGATACTAGCGACTTATCGCCGATGAAGAAAACCGCAGATGTGGACGACAATCGCTTACTTCGGGATGACGGGTCCAATCTGGCAGCGTACCTGTTCTTGTTGCGCGACAAACACGAAACCAGTTATGAATTGATCCGGAAAGCCGTCCAGCTCGTGGCCCCTTTTTTCGATGATTTTCAACTAGCGCCGTCGCGCCGCAATGAAAGCAAGATCAAGCTGGAATGGCGCCACAAGAGTTCGGACCGCTACTTTGACGCTTCCTCGTTGTCGGACGGCACGCTCCGGTTTATTGCGTTGGCGACTCTTTTCTTGCAGCCGTTTGAGTTTCGCCCGTCCGTGATTCTTGTCGATGAGCCCGAATTGGGCCTGCACCCGTACGCCATTACCATTTTGGCTTCCTTAATCAAATCTGCGGCCAAGCAGACTCAAGTTTTCGTTGCCACACAGTCGCCGCTGCTTCTCGATCACTTCGAGCCTGAAGATGTCCTTGTCGCGGATCGGAAGAACGGCGAAACGACATTGACTCGGCTCCAATCAGCTGACCTTGAGAAATGGCTGAGCGACTACAGCCTGGGGCAGCTTTGGGAAAAGAACTATTTTGGGGGGAGGCCGGGACGTGGTTAGAGTGTTCGTGATGGTGGTTCTCGCGAAGGGCGGATCATGTCGAATCCGCCATCGCACAAGATATCGGAGCAGAACTTGGCGCTTCATGGAATCCGAGGCGCTTCATCCCGTTTGTCGTCATTCATGAATTTGAAGGCTTGCTCTTTAGCGATTGTGCGCGCTTTGCAACCGGCATCGGAAGGCCCGAACTCGAACAGGAATTCCAGGCTATTCGCAATCGCTTTGGCTCGCCCGAGGAGATCAATGACTTCCCCTCGACCCATCCGGCGCAGCGCATCCTGACACTGGTTCCCGAGTACCAGAAGCCCCTCTACGGAAGCCTCGCGGCCCTGGAAATCGGCTTCGACCCGATTCGCGAACAGTGCCCTCACGTTCGCCAATGGCTAGAACGGCTGGAATCGATTCCGACCCAAAGGTAGCGACCGTCAAGTCACCTGACAATTTCGACCTAGCTTTGATAGCATAGACCCGTGCCCGCATCGAGTCGGCCATGCTGAACTCTTCCTTGAAACAAGCTGTCCTCCGCGTCGCCCCGCGCGTGCAGACGCCCGCCCAGTACCTCGGCGGCGAACTGAACAGCGTCGCCAAGGACCATCGCCGGGTGCGCGGCAAGCTGTGTTTGGCGTTTCCAGACACCTACACACTCGGCATGAGCCATCACGGCTTGCAAGTGCTCTATGCGCTCATCAACAGCGATCCCCAGTGGGCCTGCGAGCGCGCTTTCACGCCGTGGATCGACTTCGAAGGCGAGCTGCGCCAAAATCGGCTGCCGCTTTACAGCCTGGAGTCGTTCACGCCGCTGTCCGAGTTCGACGTGGTTGGCTTCAGCCTTCAGTATGAGGTGTGCTACACCAACGTGCTGACGATGCTCGATCTGGGCGGCATACCACTACACTGCAAAGATCGCACC
>JAKEHV010000326.1 GCA_022614915.1 Gemmataceae bacterium
ACGGGCTGTCGTTGACGCCTTTGGAATACCTTTCAGCCTGAACGAGTACGCCTTGCGGGCCGATGGTGATCTTTTTCGCTTCGATTATGCCGAGAATCTGTTCGCCGACGCACAGGGCGTAGTCTGCAGGTCCGTTAGCGGTCGGGAACTCTTCAATGGCACAGCGGTCGTAGTCCGGCACCGACTTGCCGTCGACGAAGGGAACGATCTTCCAGCCTTGGGCGGCGAGCGCAATGTCCACGCGTTTCTTGCGGGTTTGCTGTTCGGATTCGTAGGCGATGGACATGAGCACCATCCAAGGGATAGCCAAACTCCATTATGGCGCATAGGAATTCTCGTGTCCATCACCCGATTTTGCATTGGCAGCCGAGTCGCGCGGCACATGCTGCGGCTGCGGCCGCTGGGCGACCATCGAGTCCCTGGGCGCGGAAGTCATCCTGGGTCGAGCCACACCTCCATCCGCGTGCCTTCGTTCACCTTGCTGTAGACGTGGATTTTGCCGCCGAAGCCTTCGACGATTTGTTTGACGACGGCGAGGTCCAGGCCGCTGCCGCGTTCCTTAGTCAAAAAGAAGGGCTCGAAAATGCGCGGCAGGGCGTCGTCGTCGATGCCGTGGCTGCTGTCTTGAAAAGTGAGGCGCACCCAGCGCGGGCTTGGGCATGGCACTCCATCCGGTTTACGGTGCTTAGCGTTACGTTGGGCGGCGAAACCCAGTGAGTCCAGCCCTGGCTCTCGACGCAGCGGCCCATTGCCGTGTATCATGATTCGAAAGAGGGGACGTGTTATGACTCGTAGCCTCCAGGCCGTGTACGAAAAAGGCGTTTTGCGACCGCTCGAGCCGCTTCTATTGCAGGAGCACCAGCAAGTGACCGTCACCGTGTCCGATCAGGCTGACGGCGACTGGCTCGATGCGGCGTTTCTGCGCCATTTGGAGACGCAAGCGGACGACAGCGTCACGCTTGAAGAAGTGCGCGTCGCCCTTGCCAAGATCCCTGGCTCGATGGCGGAAGACTTTCACAAAGAACGGAATGATCGATTCTAATGCCCGGCGACTTCCTCGACACCAGTGCTTTGGCGAAGCACTATCCGAGACAGGCAGCGCGGAGGTCGACAAGTTGTGGGGCGATTCCGGCCGCGAGCTTTTCGTGTCGCGCCTTTCAGCATTGGAGATAGTCTCGGTTTTCGCCGGCAAGGTTCGAGGAGGCTTGATTACACTGGCCGACTTCGATGCACTCCGCCGCCGCTTCGCTGCGGACTTGACCAAGATCAAGCGCCCCGTTGCAACCAGGATGCTGGTACGCCATTTTCAGGAAGCCGAGCGACTGTTGCGGCAGCATGGAGCTCTCCGGCGATTGCGAACGCTGGATGCATTGCAGTTGGGCGTAGCGCTCGATCTACAGCAGAAACTAGCGGTCGATCGTTTTGTTTGCGCCGACAAAGACTTGCTCGCAGTGGCAGCCCTTGAGGGATTGGCGACATTGGATCCCGAAAACCCTTGAGGTAGCCAAGTGAAGTGCAGTCGCGGCATTACAGGGGATCTCGGACCTCATATTCTCCCTGCTCCGGGCGCTCGAAATCGCCTTGCCAGGCGCCGGCTGTCGCATCGATGAATGCCAAATACTCTTGGCGCGACTGCGCGGGTCCGGCAGCCGATTCGATCGTCACGCGCACGCCCTGGTTGGCTTCGGCCGCTCCCAAGGGTCTTGTAAGGGCTGCGGACAGGTTGGAAACCTGTCCTACGAGGCTAACAGCAGGCTCAGCACTTCGCCGACTTGCGCTTCTTGCCGAGCGTGCCGCGCTCTATCACCTTTTCGATGTATTGGCGGGCGTTGGGCAGTTTGCAGTCGCCGACCAGCTCTACGTGTACGGCGCCGATCTTGTCCGCGATGTTTAGCGCCGCGTCCGTCAGCGCCTTGACGTGGGAGCCGACGGCGATGACGAAGCTGTTCATAAGATAGCGGACGCGGTTGGGTGCATCGTGAATCGTTTTGCGCACGCGTTCCAAGAGCTTCTTCAGTTCCGCAATGTTCAGGTCCGCGTCCTCTTTGGTCGCCACCAGGCTGGACAGCGTGGCCCAGCCCGCGGCGGCTGAGTCTTCGTCTTTCGAGTTGTTCCCCTCACCCCCAACCCCTCTCCCCTTAGGGGCGAGGGGACAACGGTCGATCCACTTGAGCGCCAGTTCGCGGCCGTGCGGGCTGCCCGACGCAACCCAGGGCACCGTGTATTCGCTGAGCATGGACCAATTCGCTTTGTCCAGCCAGCGCTCCAGGTCCTTCTTGGTCATTTTCATGTCGTCGGCGATGAGGCCGGCGAGATACTGGGCGTCGCCGATGCCGGTGTCGTACAAGTCAAGCGCGAGCTGATAGTTCTTGCCGACGCGTTTTTGGATCTTTTTCATTTCCTCGATCTTGACGCCGAAGAACGGCTCTTTAGCGCCGTGATTGAACATCGTCTTCTTGTAGCCGTCGTTGCCGAGTTTTTGCAATTCCGCGACGATCTCTTTGGCGTTCATGGGCAAACCTCCACGTTATTTTTTGGACCGGTGATCTAGATGTTCGGGTTGTTCGCGGCCTTCGAAAAGACGCCACGATTGCCGGCCGTCGAGGGGTCCGAAAGTCTGTCGCCGTCCGGAAGGCCAGAGCACGCTGACGCGGTCCACACGCTCCGCGTCTCCCAGTCCAACGAGCAGTCTGCGGTCGCTGGCCGACAGGTAGCTGCCGCCGCCGGTGACAAAGCGGACCAACTTCTTGCCGCCGGTCTCAATCTCCACTTTGGCGCCGACGGCGTTGCGGCTGCTCTTCCGGCCGCTGGGTCCGGTCAGCGTGGGGTCGCCTACAAGCTCCAATCGTATCCAATGGTTCTTGGTATCCGTGGCGTTGCGCAACAAAGCGGCGGGGCCGCCGTTGTTGCTCCAGGCCAGGTCGGGCAGGCCGTCGTTGTTGTAGTCCGCCCACGCCAAGCCGCGGCCGACCCACTTCTCATGGAAGTAAGGGCCTGCCTGTGCCGAGACATCTCGAAAATTCGCCTTACCGTCGCCCAGGTACAGTTGTGCTTCCTGCGCGAACGGCTCGTTGAAGACTTCCTGCGAATTACGAACGACGTGGCCGTTGGCAACGGCGACGTCGAGCGCGCCGTCGAGGTCGATATCGCAAAACAACGCGCCAAAGGCCAATCGAGAGATACTGGAGCCGCCCAATCCGGACGGATAGCTCCATTCCTTGAACAACATCTTGCCCAGATTGAGAAAGAGCATGTTCGGTTCGCGTTGGAAATTGGTCACGAACAGGGAGGGCCGGCCGCTGCCGTCGACGTCGCCGACATCAACGCCCATGCCGGCGATGAAGCGGCCGTTGGGCTGCAACGCTGAGCCGCTGAGCAGACCGCCTTCCAGCAGTTTGCCGTTGCCTTGGTTCTGAAAGAGGTAGGCCGGCTTCATGTCGTTGGCCACATAGATGTCTTGCAGGCCGTCGCCGTCCAGATCTACAGTGATGACGGCAAAACCGGGCGCTGGAGCAGTGCTGCCGACGTTGGACGAGTGCGTGATGTCGCTGAAGGCGCCGTTGCCCTTGTTGCGAAACAACAAGTGATGGACCGACGGAAAGACGGTCGGGGCGCACGCGTAGCGCAGCTTGGTTTTGGGTTCGACGCAAGGCTGATAGTTTTTGAGGTCGATTTCGGAGTAGTTGCACACGTACAAGTCGAGAAAGCCGTCGCCGTCGATATCGCCCCAGGCGCAACTGGTGGCCCAATGGGGATCACGAAGTCCGGCTTGGGCGGTCACGTCCAAAAACTTTCTGCCGCCCCTGCCGTCCGGCTGGTTGTGGTACAGCTCGATGCGGCCGAGATAAGTCACCACAAGATCGTCGAAGCCGTCATTGTCGAAATCGCCCACGGCGCAACCCATGCCGTAGCCGGAACGCGCCAAGCCGGCCTGTTCAGTCACGTCGGCAAACGAGCCGTCGCCGTTGTTGCGATAGAGCTTATGCGTGGGCGGCGGTCCCTTGTGTTGTTCGGGAAAGATGGGACCGTCCTGAACGCAGAATAAATCGAGCCAGCCGTCGCCGTCGTAATCGATCCAGCCCAGGCCGCTGCCGACTGTTTCCTGGATGTATTGCATCTCGGTGGCGCTGTCGAAATGCTGAAACGCGATGCCGCTTTGGGCGGCGACGTTGACGAACCACGGGACTCCGGCAGTCGGCTTGAGATTGGCGGCGGGATGATCTGTCGGCCGTGACTCAGGCGCGAAGATCTTTTCCCGAAACACAACGAGCACGAGCAGCACCGCGGCGACGCCCGCGAGCAAAGCAATCCAACGAGACGCACTGGACTTCATGGGGCGTCCCCAGCGAGGCGGCTGTGGTGGGCGGCGCGTTCGGGCAGGCCTTGGCTCTTGAAATGGCGTGCGAGCAGGCGGTGGCTCGGCGCGTGCTTGGGATTAGCGGCGAGCACT
This sequence comes from Gemmataceae bacterium, assembly GCA_022614915.1. GTDB lineage: Bacteria > Planctomycetota > Planctomycetia > Gemmatales > Gemmataceae > JAKEFD01. Next base: position 4,451 of record JAKEHV010000326.1, read on the forward strand.
TTGTCCAAGAGGCGCACAGCCTTTTCGGTTTCGCCGATGTCCAAGAGCGCCCCAGCGGCGCGCGCTTGCAAATCATGATTGTCACCTGCAGTTCGACTGTCGGCAAGCAAGACCTCCGCGTCTTGCATCTTTCGAACCTCGGCCATGAGCCGCTGGGCCTCCTCCGTCTGACCGACGCGCGCCAGCGCCAGACTCAGATGATATCGGGAGGTGCGTTGCCGGGTCGGATCCTCGGCCAGCACTTTGCGGAAAAGGGGAATGGCTTTGTCCGATTGATCCGCTTCAAAGTGCAGGATCGCCCGCGCCAAGAGCGCGGCATACAACCGGGGATGGCTCTTGAGAAGTTCATCGAGTATCACGGCGGCCTCGAGGGGGTCGCCGCGCGCCCGGCGGATTTGCGACAGCAGCTGAAGGAGTGACGTCGCTTTCGGCGTCTTCGCCAATGCCTGACGGCATGCATTTTCGGCTTCCTCGAAACGCCCGGCGCTAAACAAGAGTCCCGGCAGGCGGCCGCGCACTTCCTCGTCCTTGGGATTCAAAGCGAGAATCCGATCGGCATCGGCGGCAGCCTCAGCGTGGCGCTCATGCACTCTCAAAAACTTCAGGCGCAGTTTGAGCGGTTCGACTTCGTTGGGCCGCAGAGCGATCCAGCGCGCCAGCATTCTCTCAGCGTCGGCATTCTTGCCCGAGGCCAAGAATCCTTGCGCCAGCGCCGTCACGACTTCGACGTCGTTTGGATCGCGCTCGTGGACTTTTTTGAGAATGGATTCCGCCGCATCGAATTGCTGCGTTTCGGCCAGCTGTAAAGCGTCTAGGCGTTCTTGGCGTCCGCGCCAAACGAAAAAAGCGGCGCCCAGCGCCGCCAAACCCAGCGCCACCAGTAGCAGTCGCTTGGCCGGCCCGCTCACGATCACTTACCTAGTTCGAGGATGATTTCATCTTTGCCGTTCACAGTGGTGGACAACGTGGTGCTTGCGGCGCCAGTGAATTGGTTCTTGAGCAAGTCCTCACCGGGATAAGGATCGAACGCCTGCAAACTGATTCGATACTTGCCCGTCGGAATTCCAGTGCGGCTTTTACCAAGGACTTCAAAGGTCCCGTCCGGTTTGGAATCGGCGGGAAAAGGCTCTTTGCCTTCCTTGTCCGCGTCCCGATAAAAGGTGATGGCGAACATCCCCTTCGGGCTCAGCTGAAATGCCTTGCCGCCTTTGACCACTTTACCGGTTGCCTTGACGACACTTTCGCCGCAGCCTGCAACACCGAGCAGAAGTGCGAACACGCAAAGCAACGATCCCAAACGCATGGCTTGGTTCATGATTACTCGCAACAATGGAAGGAATGGGAAAAAAAGTAAGCCGGGCGGCTCACAGAGAATCCGCCCGGCTGACTCAACGTTGTGAGCCTAGAAATTGTATTGGAACGACACGCCGTCGTTGCGGCTATTCATGAAAAACCAGGTGGGCCGATCCACGCTGCTGCTGATGAAGCGGACGCTGCCATCGCCGAAGCAGGCCATAACGCCGCCGGTATGCGTGCTGCGCGCTTGGCCTTGGCCATAGCCGCCGTTCCAGCAGCCCATTTGGATGTCGGGCCGGTCGCTGCAGCCGGCAAGGTCGTCCGAGCAGCAATTGGTGTCGTTGGGCGTGAGGCTGTCGCCGTTGCTGTGGTTCGCCGTGACGCTGGCGCCCGGCAGACCAAATGCCCAAGTGCCGCGCATGTCGGGCGCCACCGGACCAGAGCGGATATGGTTGATCATGATGGTGTTGGAAGAGCCGTCTTCGTTGGTGAGAGAGGCCAACTTGAGGCCGGTGGGTGGGGCGCCGGCGGAAACTTGGCTGATATACATCACGCCGCCGCCCGCTCTATTCGTGCCGCCGATATTGGTGACAGGTGAGCCCCCGTTGGCTGCGGCGCCATAATCAAGGGGGCCGGAGTTCGCCGCGTAGTTGCCGCGCGCCCAGTTCCCACCCGCGCGTGATCCGGGCAGTTCGCCAAAGGGTTCAGAAGGGCAAATGTAAGGGGGAATCTTGTTGACCCTAATCACGCGCCAATTCTGGTCATTCACGCCATTGATTTGGTTGTTGATGCTCGGCAGCACGCTCTTGTGGAGATTCTCCTGCTCGATGTACGGCAGGATTAGCACCGCCCAATTCGGGCCAATGTTGTTCTCGTCGTTCCAGCCGATGCCGGGCGGCAACACCATGGCGGGGGGCAACTTTTTGAACGTGTCGTGGTAGTTTTGGCAGCCCAACCCGATTTGCTTCAGGTTATTGCTGCATTGTGAGCGCGCGGCGGCTTCTCGAACTTTTTGAACTGCCGGCAAGAGCAAGCCGATAAGTATGGCGATGATGGCGATGACGACAAGCAGCTCAATCAGTGTGAATCCCAACAGTCGCTTGCGCGCCTGGGACGAAACGGGTTGCATGGAAAGACTCCTCGTGAGGACAAAGGACGGAACAGCGCTTCCTTAAACGTAGGACGCGTTTGCTCATGCAGCAACAAATAACGGAAGTTATGAGTTGGAATTAATTGATTAGAGACTAATGACTGATTGATAAGAAAAAAACCGGGCGGCCGCGCCTGAGGCCGCCCGATTAAGTCTGCGACGTGAGCTTAGAAGTTGTAGTCGAACGTCACGCCGTCGTTGCGGCTGTTCATGAAGAACCAATTCGGCCGACCGACGCTGTTGCTGATGAAGCGGACGCTGCCGTCGCCGAAGCAGGCCAGCACGCCGCCGGTGTGAGCGCTGCGCGCTTGGCCTTGGCCATAGCCGCCGTTCCAGCAGCCCATTTGGATATCGGGCCGGTCGCTACAGCCAGTGAGGTCGTCGGAGCAGCAATTGGAATCATTGGGAGTAAGGCTGTCGCCGGTGCTGTGAGCCGCGGTGACGCTGGCGCCGGGCAGACCCAAGGCCCACACGCCGCGCATGTCGGTGGCCACCGGACCAGAGCGGATGTGGTTGATCATGATGGTGTTGGAAGAGCCGTCTTCGTTGGTGAGAGAGGCCAGCGTGATGCCGCTGGGCGGGGCGTTTACGGCAACTCGGCTGATGCTGAGGACGCCGCCACCTGCCTTCGTGCCGATCGAGCCGCCAAGATTAGTGGTGGGGGAAGCGCCATTGGCCGCGCCACCCCAGGATACCGGACCGGAATTCGCCGCGTAGCTGCCGCGCGCCCAGTTTCCGCCGGCGCGCGACCCTGGGAGTTCTCCAAAAGGTTCAGAAGGACAAATGTAGGGAGGAATCTTGTTGCTGCGGACCGTTCGCCAATTATTGTTGTTGGTTCCTGCTAATTGGGCGTTGATGCTCGCGAGAACGGTTGGGTTCTTATAAAGATTGTCCTGCTCGACATACGGTAGGATGAGCACCGCCCAATTCGGGCCAATGAGGGTTTCGTTATCCACGGCGACGGCGGCCCGCACGATCACTGCGGGCGGCAGCTTCTTGTAGGTGTCGTGATAGTTTTGGCACGCCAACCCGATTTGTTTCAGGTTGTTGCTGCATTGCGAGCGAGCGGCGGCTTCACGGACCTTTTGAACTGCCGGCAGGAGGAGGCCGATGAGAATGGCAATGATAGCGATGACTACAAGCAATTCAATTAGCGTGAATCCAAGCAGTCGCTTGCGCGCTGCGGACGAAACGGGGTGCATGGTAGACTCCTTCTGAAAATGAGTGACTGGACGATTTCACATGATCTTAAGATTTGCAAGTGCCAATCGCAAGAAAAAAGCGAGCTTTTTGACGAAAATCTGTGGAATGGAAGCACTCGATTCGCACACTCGCTGACCAGTGCGATTGCTTGTATTCCGATGACAAAGCAATGGACACTTGAAACTGGAACACTTTGTTAGCAGTTGGTAGCAATGGAGGGGGTAAAAAGTGGCAAGAACGAGTCGTTCTTGCCACTCGCAACATGCGCTGGCTCGCTTACTTGGCTGTCAGCGCTTCCGCCACTCGGACGAGTCGCAAGAACTCTGCGCGGCTGCCGCTGGGGTCGAAAACAACTTCAGGTTGGGCAAGTTCTCGCACCATGGCATAGTTGGCGCTTCCCCTATACGGCGACTCACGTAGCAGCATCCCAAAAACAGCCACAGCTGCCGCAAAGCGAAATTCGCCGGATGCCTCTCGTAAGGTGCGCCGGGCATGGTGCAACGGCTGCGCGAGCAGATTGCTCTCTTTGCCGTCCGGAGGAAGGTAACGCACCTTGACGGTCAAGAGCTCCCGGCTGTCCGCGTTGGCATTCGGCGCCGGCGCCATTTGATAGCGCAAGGGATCGACCACACTGGCTGCACGCGCGAGCGCTGGATACAGCTTCACGTCCGGTGGTACGATTTCGTAGAGCGCGGTAACCGTGTGGCCCGCGCCCATGTCGCCGGCGTCCTTGCCGTCGTCGTTGAAATCCTGGTCTTTGAGCAAGCGGTTTTCGTAACCGATGAGGCGATAGGCTTGAACCCAGATAGGGTTGAACTCGACTTGCACCTTCACGTCGCGGGCGATGGGGACGAGATTGGCGACGTCGTCCACGAAGACTTTGCGCGCTTCGGCGATCGAATCGATGTAAGCGTACTGGCCGTTGCCGTGCCGGGCGAGTGCTTCGAGCGTGCCGTCCTTGACATTGCCCATGCCGAAGCCCAAAAGCGAAAGATAGACGCCCGTCTTGCGTTTTTCCTCGATAAGGCGCACCAACTCGCCCTGGCTGGTTACGCCAACGTTGAAGTCGCCGTCGGTGCCGAGGATGACGCGGTTGGCGCCGCCCGGTATGAAGCTGTCCTGGGCGAGGCGATAGGCGAGGACGATGCCTTCGCCGCCGTTGGTAGACCCGCCGGCGTGCAGGTTGTCGATGGCGGACAAGATGAGATCCTTGCGCTGGCCCGGTGTGCTCGGCAGCACCATGCCTGCGCTGCCGGCGTACGCGACGATGGCGACGCGATCGCGCGGATTGAGCTGCGTGACGAGCAAGCGTAGGCCTTCCTTGAGGAGCGGCAAGCGGTTGGGAGCGTCCATCGACCCGGAAGTATCGACGAGAAAGACGAGATTGCGCGGCGGCGTGCGCTCGGCGTCTATGCGTTTGCCTTGCAGGCCGATGCGCACCAATTGGTGCTGCGGGTTCCAAGGGCACACAGCGACTTCGCTATGGACGCAAATCGGCTGTTCGCCGCGCGGCTCGGGATAATCGTAACGGAAGTAATTGACCAGTTCCTCAATGCGTACTGCGTCCTTGGGCGGCAAGCGACCCATGTCGAAGAAGCGGCGCATGTTGCTATAGGAAGCAGTGTCCACGTCGATGGAGAACGTGGAAAGAGGATGGCGTGCGGCGAGGAGGAAGGCGTTGTCGAAGATGCGTTCGTAGGATTCGCCGGCAGGATCCTCTTGCAGCCCCCCTGCGTTGCCTGGGCCGGCGTGAATCTGAAAGCCGAGGTCGGCGGGATTGCGCGCCGCCAACAGGCGCTCGCTCTTTTTCTTACTGCATCCCGCCGGGGCTGCCAGAAAAATGCAACTCGCGCAAAAAACGACAAAACCCTGCCACAGCGCGCAGCGGCAGCGCGAAAAAGAACCGGGACGCATGGCTCACCTCATTGCGGTTGGGAAAGGATTTGCTTCGCTCCATTGGATGATCCGTTGCAAGAGCGATTATTCCCAAAACCCAAAACGAAAAAGCTTGTCTTTCCTCGCCAGCGCGGCATAATGCGCTTTCACTTTCGCTCTGTCCATGAATGCTTTTTCAACCACGGATTACACGGATAGCACGGATGGTGAGTTTGGATTGTTTTCGTTATCCGTGTTGATCCGTGTAATCCGTGGTTAAGATGTCTCCAAAACTCCGAGGGTGCAACCATGCGCGACTTCGCTATCCACGTGACCCATCGACCGGGTGAATTGGGACGCTTGGCCAATGTGCTGGCCAAAGCGAGCGTGAACATCAAATCGGTGGCCGGCGTCAACTTCGGCACTACGGGCGTGGTGCGGATCATCGCCGACGACGTCGAGGCGGCCCGCAACGCCCTCACGCAAGCCAACATTCGCTTTGAGGAAAACGAAATCGTCTCGGTCCTCTTGGAGAATAGCGCCGGCGAATTGGCCAACGTCGCCGACAAGCTGTCCAACGCCGGCATCAATCTCCAAGCCGTCTACTTGACCGGCATCGACGGCAACCTCGTGGAATTGGCGCTCATTCCGGACGACGTCAAGAAAGCGAAGAAGGTTTTGGAGTAAGGGGACTTCGCATGCGACGGCTCTTTCCGTTGGCGACCCTGGTGGCCGCTTATGTCTTATTGCGGATCGTGGCCGCCTCTTGGGCTTGCTGCACGGCATTTCCGCGCGACCAGCCGGTGCAATTTGCGGATCAGGCGGTGATCATCTACTGGGACGCCGCCAACAAGATCGAGCACTTTGTCCGCAAAGCGAGCTTTCAAGCGAAGACCAAGGACTTCGGCTTTATCGTGCCGACGCCCACGCAGCCGACGCTGGCCGAGGCCAAGAATTCCATCAAAGAAGCGGTACTATCTCGATTTTCCAACACCCACCTCAAAGTCGTGCGTGCGCCTTCAAGATCACGCAACTCAACCTGAGCCATGCCGATCTTGTTGCGAAGGCTCCAATGACTCCAATTATCGGGGATTTCTTTGAAGGTCCTCAGGTGAGCGATGACCTTAGCGCGGACATCATCCGCGGAATCTGCCAGCGCCCAACGAGGGCATGCGACGATGCACGTTGTGCCTACTGCGAAAGCGATCGCTTTGCTGAGTCCCGCACTTTGCATCATGAATTCCCTTTCATACAGTCGACATGTGGTTGCCTTGTAGACTTGCGGAATCCGGTTGCTTCTTCGTGCGTCGGCAATGTAACCGATTTGCCCGGGCCGTCCAAGCTCAGTCCAGGATGGAAACACTGTATTCGAAGCACTTTCCGATGAAGGTAGCGCCGTCGCCTAGCCCGGTTCACCGGGCTTTCGCGTAGCGTGTAGGCCCGCCGTTGACGGCGGGTTACGCGTCAGATAGCGATTGCCCCAGCCCGGTTCACCGGGCTTCTCGCAGTTCGGCTTGAGCCAGCGTAGGCCCAATTGGCTCAAGCCCAACACCGAGAAGCCTCGTGAACGAGGCTGGGGGTGACGGCTGCGTCGCCAACCCGCCGTCAACGGCGGGCCTAGACGCTCCGCGAAAGGCTCGTGAACGGCCTGGGGCGATGACGAAATAGCCCCGGATGAATCATTCAAGAACAGCAACGACATGAAAATCAGCACTCTGCGATTCACGCGGGCGGGAATAAACCGCCGCGGCGCGGATCGTCCATGGTATGAAGCTTTTCGCATCTCTCCTGTTTCTTGCATCTTTGCCCGCGCTGGCTGTCGGATGCGCCAAAGCCAAACACTCGCAAGACAAAGGTGCAGCAGTCCAGGCCGCCGCGCAGCAACAAGTCCAGCCGGGGCAAGCGGGCAAGAAAGAAGCCCCACAGCGCAGGATCATCTTCAGCGCGGACATCCATCTCATTCACGACAGTCTCGGCCAAGCGGAGTCGACATTGAAGCAACTGGTCGAAAAGCACTAAGGCTACTTCGCTCATTCCGATGTCGCGGCTTCACCCGGCGCGGTGCGCCAGGGTTCGTGGCGGATTCGCGTGCCGGTGCAGGAATTTGAGGCCTTCCGCGAGGCCGTTCTCAAGATCGGCGAAGTGGAAAAAGCGACTTCGGATTCACAAGACATAACCGAAGAATTCGCCGATTTGGAACAGCACATCAAGAACAAGCTCGCGGAGGAAGAAGGCTTGAGGAAGTTTCTGGAAAAGACCACGGACAAGATGGAAAGCTTCTTGGCCGTGCGCCGCGAGCTGAACCAGTTGCGCGATGAGATAGATAGGCAACAGGGCAAACAAAAACGCCAGGCCGATCTATCGGAGATGTCTGCGATCAATCTCTTTGTTCGGGAGCGCCAGCGTTATGTCCCTGAAAAGGGTCCCGACCCGGCCGAAACGCCGACGTTTGCGATGCGCATCCGCAGGGCGTTCACCGGCTCTCTCGACGCGCTGGCCGAACTGGGTCAAGGCTTGGCGGTCGCAGTTGTCGCGCTCGCGCCCTGGCTGCCGCTGCTCTTGGCAGCGGCGGCGGCATGCTGGTTCGTGCGCAGACGCAGGTTAGCTAATCCCGCGCGTTCAAGCGTCGGAACCCAGCCGAAAGCCGGCTAGTGCGCGTTTCAGGCCAGTAGCGGAATTCACAGCCGCATTCCTCGCACTCACTAACCGCAGAGAAGCAGAGGGACGCAGAGTGAAAAAACGGAGCACGATAGAGGAGGCTCTATCCTTTTTCTGTTTTACTCTGCGGTTCTCCGCGCCTCTGCGGTTTTTCTGAATGACGCTTGTCTATTTCGACTCTGGCGGTCTATCCGAAAAATCAAACTCCGGGTGGTATTCGTCGCCGCGATGGCGACGGCGGTCGGCGGCGCGCAGCTCCGCATCGATCTGCCGTTGCCGAAAGTGTGCGCGCCACAGCAGCCAGCGCACCAGATTGTACACGCACAGGGCAAAGGCAATCGCGGCGAAGGAAACGCCGGTGTTGCCGATCTCCAGCCGGCCCCCCTCGGGATGAAGGAAAGGCCAAAGCAGGATGCCCGCGCCCACAACCAGCCAAAAAATCGCCATCGCCAGATGCACGCAAATGCTCCTACGCCACGGATCAACACGGGCCACGGATGCACACGGATTGAAGCCACGGATGCACACGGATTGAACACGGATAAAAGGCACAGCGGTCTTTGTCCGTGTTTCATCCGTGTTGATCCGTGGCCACGGACTTTACCTTCCATTACACTACATCAGCACATGGCATCGACCCAGAGGCGATATGAACAAAATCATTGCCGTTCCGGAAGCGGACCTCAGGCAGTTGCGCCAATACGACACGCCGACCATTTGCAACGTGGTTGAGCTGTTCGACATTCGTCCGCGCACCGCCGGCTACATGGACAAGCGCATCCAGCCGTGCTATCCGAAGTTGCCGCCCATGGTGGGCTATGCGGCCACCGCGACGTTTCGCTCGGCCGCGCCGCCGGCGGCGGGCAACGTCTATGCCGCGCTCGATCAGCAGATCGCCGCGTTCACGGAAATGCCCTGGCCGCCCGTGGTGGTGTTTCAGGATTTGGACAATCCGGTCGCGTCGGCCACCTTCGGCGAAGTGATGTGCACGACGTATAAGTCGTTCGGCGCGGCCGGCCTCATCACAAGCGGCGCGGCCCGCGATCTCGATCAGGTGGAAGCCTTGAACTTTCCTTGCTTTGCCGACGGTGTGCTCTGCGCCCACGGCTACTGCCATATCGTCGCGCTCAATATCCCCGTCCAGGTCGGCGGCGTGACGGTGCATCCGGGCGACCTGCTGCACGGCGACCGCAACGGCGTCAGCACCATCCCCAATCA
>JAKEHV010000327.1 GCA_022614915.1 Gemmataceae bacterium
CGCTTCATCGCTTTCGACGATGGCGTCGATCAGCTTGGAGCGCTCGTCGGCAAGGTTGACCGGGCAGCCGGCCGGGGCGGAGGCGGGCGGGTTGAGTACGCTGACGACGCCGCTAAAGCTCGGCCCGACGCCGGCGGGAGCATTCAGCAGAACACAACTCTTGCCGAAAGTGTCGCGCAGGTTTTTGAGGAGCTGCGCGAAGTCGATATTGTCGCCGTCGAGGCGGTTGAGGACCAGAAAACGGGCCAGGCCGCGCTTGCCTGCTTCGGAAAACAGGCGGCGCGTGTTGACCTGAATGCCGGCGGTCGCGGATACAACGACAATCGCCGTCTCGACAGCTACTAGCGCGCCCAACGCCTGGCCCATGAAATCCGGCTTGCCCGGCGTGTCGATAAGATAGATCCTCTTCCCCTGATAATCCATGTGCATCACAGTGGAATCGATCGAGTACTTGTGCTTCTTCTCTTCTTCGTCGTAGTCGGAAACGCTGGAGCCGTCCTCGACGCTGCCGCGGCGGTCCACCGCCTTGCCCTTGAACAAAAGCGCGTCCGCCAGCGAGGTCTTGCCCGCCACTTCGTGTCCCACCAATGCCACGGTGCGAATATCGTCCACCTTATAGTTGGCCATGTTCACTCCGGTACAGAATTCAGGAGTCAGGAGTCAGGGGTCAGTTTCTTGGATTCTTCACAGATGGCAAGGATTTGTTTTAGCTCCAGTCGGCCTTCGTACAAGGCGCGGCCGACGATACAGCCATGGAGAGGCAATGCGGCGAGCCGGCGCACGTCGTCGAGCGTGGTGACACCGCCCGAAGCGATGACCGGCAGCGGCGTGGCGGAGCACATCTGAGCCATGGCGTCGACGTTTGCGCCTTGGAGCATGCCGTCGCGGCTAATGTCGGTGTAGACGAGCGCGGCCAACGCCAAATGAGACAGCCGCATCGCCAGTTCGAGTGCGGAGGTGGCGGAAACGTCGAGCCAGCCGTGCGTGGCGACCTGGCCGTCTCTGGCGTCGATGCCGAGCACGACCTGGCCCGGAAAACTGCCGGCCATTTTTTCAAGCCAAGCCGGCGATTGCAGCGCCTTGGTGCCAATGACGACGCGTTCGACGCCCCAGGACAGAGCTTCGCGAATGTGCTCGTCGGAGCGCAAGCCGCCGCCAAGCTGGCATGGAACGCCGCTAGCCTCGACGATGGCGCGAACGCTGTCGCCGTTTGTGGGCCGGCCTTCGCGTGCCCCGTCCAGATCCACGATGTGAAGGACTTGTGCGCCCTCGGCGACCCAGCGCTTCGCCATCGCCGCTGGGTCCGGGCCGAAAACTGTTTCTTGCTGATAGTCGCCTTGCTTCAGGCGGACACATTGCCCGCCGCGCAGGTCGATGGCCGGATAGATTCGCACCTTGCTTCCTTTCGGCATTCACCACAAAGGCACGAAGTCACAAAGGGCACACAAAGGAAAGTGATTCTTTGTGTTTCCTTTGTGTCTTGGTGCCTTTGTGGTGAACTACGAAAACTCAGCGAACTTGTGAAGCATCGACAGCCCCACCTTTTGGCTTTTCTCTGGGTGAAACTGCGTCGCGAAAACATTGTCCTTCCAGATTGCCGAGGTGAACGGCGCGGGATAGTCCGTTTCGGTCGCGATCAGGCTCGCGTCCTTCGGCACGACGTAATAGGAGTGCACGAAGTAGACCGAAGGCTCAGGCGGCAGGTCGGCCAAATGGGACGCTGCTTTCTTGATGCGCAATTGGTTCCAGCCCATGTGCGGCACCTTGAGACCTGGAGTATCGGGAAAGTGAACGACTTCGCCGGGAAACAAATTCAGTCCCTGATAGACGCCGTCTTCGTAACTTGTGGTGAACAGCAATTGCAGGCCGAGGCAGATGCCGAAGAAAGGCTTGCCGGCGCGGATGTGGTCGAGGATCGGTTCGTCGAGGTGCGTTTCGCGCAGCCGGGCAATGGCGTCGCGAAAGGCGCCGACGCCGGGCAGCACCAGCTTGTCCGTTTCGCCGATGCGATTGGGGTCGTTGGTGATTTCCGCAGCGTGTCCCACCTTTTCGAAGGCTTTCTGCACGCTGCGCAAGTTGGCCAGCCCGTAATCGACGATCAGGATTTTCTTCATAAAGGTTCTTACTTGGTAACCGTACTCAAAAAAACAAAAGCGGCGGAATAGCGCCGCACTCCAAAGTCTAAAAGCGCCGCACTCCAAATCATGCTGCGGGCGGTTCCGCGCCGGGCGCGCCGCGCAGGAGGCGGAGCAAGAGTCCCATCAATGCCAAGAGGACACAGGCGACGCCGACAAGGATCGCTAATAATTGGCCCCAGAAGAAAAGCGGTTGCACGTAAGGTCCGAGCCACTGCCAGCCCAGAAACGTGATGACCACGCCCATGGCCAGCGACGGCCCAAAGGGCAACGAGTTATCGCGGCGAAAAGCCACTTGAAAGAACCCCACGAACAGGGCCGGCACGACGCTGACGAAAAACGCGACCGCGGCCATCTGCCAGCCGAGAAAGGCGCCGGCCATCATCATGAGATCGGCGTCGCCCAGGCCGAGCGCTTCTTTGCCGAGCGCCGTGCTGAAGATGAAGCCGATGCCGCGCAAGAGCAATGAACCGACGGCCGCGCCGACGAAAGCCGTTACAAGACCCGTTTGCCAGTTGCCGCCCGCGCCAAACCAGGCGGGCAAGGGGCCCCAGAAGGGCCAGGCCTGTACCGTGCCTTCCTTGAATGCGCCGGCCACCAACCAGGCGTTGGGATTCTGGGCGGCCGGCCACGCCGCTGCGGGGTCAATTGGCCAGGGCCACGGGAAGATGGTGCCGATCAAAATGCCCAGCAGTGTTCCGGGAATGGTGATGCCCAGCGGTATCTCGCGGCAATCGAGATCGCACATTGCCGTCGCGAACAAGAGGGCAAATAGAATCGCATGGTGCAGATAGCCGACCCACCAGGAGAATGGAAATATGCCGTTCAAGTTGGCCCACTGCATCGCGCCCGGCCAATTGTGCCAATTGCATATCACCTCGATGTAGAACAGCGCTGCGAAGCCCGACGCGGTCCCGAGTTCGACAAAGAAATAGCGTGACGAAAAACTCTCACCGCAGGTCCGGCAACGGCCGCGCAGCCAAAGGTAGCTGATGAGCGGCAGATTGTCGTACCAGCGGATCGGCTGCTGGCATTTGCCGCACCGCGAACCGGGCCAAATCAGGCTCTTTTCCAAAGGCAGCCGGGCGATGGCGACGTTGAGAAAACTGCCCACCACGGCACCCAGCACGAACATCATTGCGAGCCAATAGTAGGCGAGCATTATTGACGATTCCGTAAGCTAACTCACATCACGAAGACGCCTGCTAATTCTTCGGTAATGTCTTCCGGCGATCTGTTTGAAACATCCACGGTAACGTCAGCGCAGGCGGCATAGAGCGGTGTGCGCGTGTGAAGCATTTCCTCGATTTCCGGCAGGCCACCTTGAGTCAGGTTCGGGCGGCGTTCGGCCGTCGTGGCATCTTGCAGCAGGCGAGTCCAAATCGTCCCGGCGTCAGCCGTGAGCCAGATTACTTTACCGCGGCGAAGCAACTCTCGGTTTTCCGGACGTAAGACAATGCCGCCGCCCGTCGCGATGACGTGGTCTTCGAGCTGGGAAAGTTCCTCGAAAAGGGCTGCTTCCTTATCGCGAAAACCGCTCTCGCCTTCCTCCGCGAAGATTTGCCGGATGGTTTTGCCGTGTCGTTGTTCGAGGAGCGCATCGGCGTCGCACCACTGCCAGCCGAGTTTTTCCGCGAGCAGTCGCGCCACCGTCGTCTTGCCCGTGCCGCGATAGCCGATGAGGAAAATGCGTTTCATTCTTCTTCCTTGATGGCAATGGGGGACAGAGCACGGCGGACCAGTTTCTCCATAAGCTCCAGCGGGGCTTCCATGCCGGTGAAGAGCTTGAATTGCAAGCCGGCCTGGCGAACGAACATGTCCACGCCGGTCAGCACGTGGCAGCCGCGCTCTTTGGCTTCGCGAATGAGCATGGTCGTTTCGGGCGTGTACACCGTATCGAAAATCATAAGGCCCGGCTTCAGGAAGCTGACGTGAATCGGGCATTCGTCGAGGTTGGGGTGCATGCCGACCGACGTGCAATTGACCAGCGTGTCGCACAGCACGTTGTGCCGGGCCGCCCAATCCACCACCTTACAGCCGACTTCCTCGGCAAGTTTTTGTGAGCGTTCGGGCGTGCGATTGGCAAGGATGAGCGGGACGTTGTTTTCCTTGAGCATGTGGGCCATGGCGCGGGCCACTCCTCCCGCCCCCAAGAGCAGCACGGTGCGCGATTGCAGTTGGCCGGGCGTGCCGTCCGGACCGACCGGCAGGTTTGCCTTCAACGATTCTAGCGCGGCCTGAGCGTCGGTGTTGTAGGCGTGCCAGCCGTCGACCATGCGGATCAGCGTGTTGGCGGCGCCGATGCGCTCCACGGCGGGATCGCGTACCGTCGCCAGCCGCGCGGCGGATTCTTTGTGGGGAATGGTGACGCTATAGCCGCGCACCGCCAGGCTGTCGAAGCTCTTCAAGAAATCCGCTAATTCGCCGCGCGGCACGCGGAACGGCAGGTAAACGCCGTTGAAGTTCATCTTGCGAAACGCCCGATTGTGGATCAGCGGGCTCAGACTGTGCCCCACCGGATCGCCAATGACTCCGAAGATCTTGGACTTGTTGTCGAGCTCTTCGTAGTGATAGGTCTTGCGCAACTCCTCGAGCGACAGCATGCCGGGAGCAAAGCTGCGCTCCGGATTGAAGGCGGCATAGGTGAACGGTGAGCCATAGCACGCCGACAGCACCCGGCTGCACGCGCCCATGTCCCCCATGCAATGCGCCACGGTCGGCTTTTTGCTCTTATTAATCAAGTCAAGCACGCGCAGGTTGTCGGACGGCTGTCCGGCCGTGACCGCGATCTTCACCACGTCCGCGTCCTGGGCGCACATACGCTCGTAAATTTCCTCCAAATCGTCAGGCATCTGCCGCATATTGTGATAGCTGACGATGCGTTTGGCATTGCCGTAGCGGCGAATCTGATCGGCCACGTCGGTTTCCAGGTCGATCCAATCGAAGCCGGCGACGACCGCTTGCCGCAGCAGCATGAGCCGCTCTTCCTCGGTGCCGGCGAATCGGCCGCCGTCCGCGGGGCGGCGCACGCTGGCGATCATCGGACACGGACGTTGCGCGAGCAGCCGCTTGAAATCGGGCGCCTTGGCCAAGAAATCCAGGCGCAACTCGATCAGCTGAGCGCCGCGCTTAGCGGCCTCCTGGATTTCGATCTGCATCATCTTGTGCCGCGTTCGGCCGATTACGGCGCAAAGAACGGGTCGATTGTTGTCGGTCATAGCTGAATTCAGAGTAATTCTAACCGCGGAGGCGCGGAGGAACGCAGAGTGAAAAAAAAGATCCAATCATTGAATTACTGTTGGTTCTCTACATATTCCTCTCGTTACTCTGCGATTCTCTGCGTCTCTGCGGTTTTCTGACTTCAATTTACCGCCGAGGCTGAAATCGGACAATTCATTTTAACAGTAGGCACACTCCGTGTGCCGTTGGTCGCCGCGACGGCACACGGAGTGTGCTGCTACTTTAGTTGTTCGAGCCGTTTGTCCGACGTGATGTGATTCACCGATAGCACGTAAAGCAGCATGAGCCCGGCCGTGATGCCCAAACCGATGAGAGCGGCGGGCCAGGCGACGCTGCCGGGCTCGGGATTGCCGAGATAGATCATGTGCACGGCGAAAAGGCTGCCGCACGCGCCGCCCGCCAGGCTGATGACAAGCTGCATGATGAAGAAAACACTCAACGGTGCGATGCGTTTCACGCGCCCCACCGGCAGGCCCAACAAGGCGTTCATCTTGGCTACTTCATAAATCAGGCCCACGCGCGTCCGGATCAGCAAGAACGCCGTCAGCACGGCCATCACGGTCAGCACGCCGAACGTGATCGGGAAGCTCCATCTTTGAATTTCCGCAAGCGGGACGATCATGTTTTCTCTCGGGCTGGCGTTGATGAGCGCGCTCGACGCGGTGACCAAGAGCGAAGCCACGCCGAGGAACAGTCCCACGGCGCGATTGCGGTCGGTGACGAGCTGATGAATCGTGCGGCTGCAATGAAGATAACGCATGCCCGGCGTGACGCCGTCGTCGCGGGCGGCGGGCAGCCGGGCGGCGGTTTCTTCGCCGATCATCTCGATGGCGTCGACGACCTGCTCCGAGTAGCCTTCACTCGTCTTGACGTCGAAGCTGTCTTTGGCTGCTTTTTGCACGTCCGGCAATTGCTGAGCGATATTCGCGACATCACCCGCCGCCGGCTTGGCTTCGGTGTTCATTTGATTCCCTCGGAAGTTCAGCGACAGGTCGCCGCCCAGCTGCCGCGATAAATGGGCCGGCCTTCCTTACTGTATTTGCGCTCGAAGTTCGTCAGGTAATCCATGTCGTGGCGCGGCAAAACCGGGTCAGAGGACACCAGGCGCTGGAAGACCTTTAGTTGATCTATCACTTCCGCCGTGCGCGAGAAATACTCCGCCACGTCGGAGACGACATGCAATCGGCCGTCCTGGTTCAGCACGCGCGCGCATTCGGCCGCGAATTCCGAGGTTAGCAACCGGCGCTTGCGGTGTTTGGTCTTCCACCAAGGATCGGGAAAGTAGATGTGCATCGCCGCGACGCTCGCGTCTGCCACGTATTGATCCAAAAACCAGCGCGCCTCGCTGCACGCCACCTTGACATTGCCTAGCGCGCGCTTGGCAATGCGCGCGGCGGTGTATAGCGCGTACTTGCGTTCTTTCTCAATGCCAAGAAAATTGGTCTTGGGCTCGGCTCGACCGGCGGTGACGAGAAACAATCCCTTGCCACAGCCGACTTCGATTTCCACTGGAAGGTCGTTGCCAAAGATGTCACGCCACGTGATGTCGGAGCCGCGCCCGTGAGGAAGCGGGGCACCTTCCGTCACCCGCTTCCTTACGGGCGCGGCTCGGAAAGGCGCGGGCACTTCCACCAGATACGGCCGCAGCGCTTCCAGGGGCAGCCGGCCGCGGCGCATTACTCCTCTCCTTTTTTGGCCATGGCCACGCCGATGATGTCGGCCTCGAAGACCATGGTCGCGCCGACGAAACCTTGGAAGCGCGAAATGGTTTGCCTTCGATGCACTTTGATGCCCTGGCCGACCAGCACCAGACGGTCGCCGGGCTTGACGGGCGCGCGAAAGCGCACCTTATCCATGCCGCCGAAGCCGAGGAAATCGCCGCCCATGAGGTTGTGCTTGCGAATGTAGTAACTGGCGACTTGGGCCGCCGCTTCGCAAATGAGGACGCCCGGCAGCAGTGGAAATCCCGGCATATGCCCCTTGGTCCAAAACTCGTCCGCTTTCAGGTCTTTGTAACCGATCACGATGTGCCGCGTCGGGTCCATATAGACGATGGCGTCCACTTGTTCGATCTCGAAGCGCTGCGGATTGTAGCGGCGAATCTCTTCCTTATCCGCCACGATCTTGGTGAAATCCAAAAGCGCGAGGTCGAAAAGCGGCGGCGCGGGCATGGCTTCTCCGGTGCTAAGTAGTGGGCACACTCCGTGTGCCGTCGCGTTACGGCACACGGAGTGTGCCTACTACAGTGGGGTTACTACTGTTTTTATCTGTTCCAGTTCCGTGAGCAACACATCGGGGCGCAGCCCGGGGTCCTTCAACTGTTCCACGCTGGCCTGCAGCGACTCCTTATCCCCGGCGTAGAGCGCTGTCCGCAGCCCTAGTTTTTTCGCGGGCGCAATGTCCTTATCGATGCGGCTGCCGATGTGCAGGATGTTCTCCGGCGCGAGGCCCGCTTTTGCCGCCTGCGCCAACACGGGGCGAAAAAGCCGTTCCGACGGCTTTCTTCCTTTGTGTTCACAGGACAAGGCGCGCCACTCGGCTGGAAACAGCACGTCCACATCCGTACTGTCCAAGCCGCGCCCGGCAGGAAGCGGGACAGCGCCGCCGCCCTGTGCGCGCATGCCGCGCTGCAGTTGCGCCAGCGTGAAACATTGGGCGTCCGCGATCAGGCCTTGCGGGACGCCGCAGCCGGCCACGTGCGCCACGGCCGCTAAAGCGCTCGGCTGGCAGGCCGCGCCTTGCAAGCTGGCGTGGAAAAAATACGCCACCTTCTTGCAATACTCGTTGAGCGAGCCGTAAAAGCCGGCGTCGAACTGATATTCCTTTTGAAAAAGCTTTTTGATGATCCAATCCCACACGCGTTCGCTGACGATCTCGGGGTGCTTTTCGCCGGGCGACGGCGCCAAGCGCTGTTCGTCGAGCGCTTTGGTGTAGAGCTGCCCCATGTACTCCGAAGGTTTGCCCGGCTTGCGCGACATCGCGCCCCACATTTTGAACTCCTGGACCGTTTTCTCCAGGGCCAGCTCCATCACGAACTTTTGCGGATGTTCGAAGAAGAGTTCGCCGCCGCTGATCGTCAGCAGCGTGCCGTACAGGTTCCAGGTGACGAGCCGCACTTTGGGCAGGCGGGCCAGGTGCGGCTTCGCCTTGGGACGCTTACCTTCGGGCGCGGCCGGCCAGGGCAGGTCGCGCGTGTCCAGATAGTCCGCATATTGCAAGAGCGTGAGTGGCATAGTGAGTCGCAGCGTCGCCTTGGCACACCTAGCAACCTACCTCTTATTTAGTAAAAAAAACTGAAAATCTCAAACTCACCTTGTCTATGGAAACGCCTGAGTCTCCAGTCATCCCCGAACCCGCGCAAGGATTGCCGCCGGTTGCTCCGCCTTCGGGTAGATTTATTGCCCAGCTTTTTCTCGTCCCGGGCATGATCGTATTGGTGGCCGTGCTGATGCTCTTGGCGTTTCGCTACCTCGTGGGCGGCGGCTATGCGCCGGAAAGTTTTCTCAAGCAGCTCGACAGCGACAACTCCGACATTCGCTGGCGCGGCGCCAGCGATCTCGCTCAGGTGCTCAAGCGCCCTGAAAGCATGCACCTTAGGTCCGACGCGGCCTTCGCTCTGGATCTGGCCGAGCGGCTGCGGTCCACGTTGACCGAGCTCGCTCAGGAAGAGAAAAAGATTCACGAGAAAATCGCGAAACTGCCCGAACAGGATCAGCAAAAAGCGTGGAAGAAACTAGCGGCCCTCCGCGATCACGCCCGCTTTCTCGCCGCGGCGCTGGGCGATTTCGTCATCCCCGTGGGGGTGCCGCAGCTTTGCGAGATTATCCTAAAGAACGATGGGCCCGACGTGAAAGGCGATACGCTGCGCCGCCGACAAGCTGTCTGGGCGCTGGCCAATCTCGGCGAAAACCTCAAGGGCTTCAAGAAACTTGCGCCCCAGCAGCAAGCCGCCATCTTTGAATTGCTGATCCAAGAGTCGGAAGCCATTACCGACCGCGGCGTCTGGGCGCGCAACGCGCTTCAGTATTTGGACAAGACAAAGTTGCCCCCCGGCAATACCGCATTCCTTGTCGAAGTGGACAAGGTGCTGGCGCAGGCGGCCAAGGACGACGACCGCTATCTGCGGCTGCAAGTGGCCCTGGCGCTTAACTTCTGGGACGGCCCGCTGGTGGAGCCGACTTTGCAAATGTTGGCGCGCGACCAGGGCCACGGCACGCTCGTGCGCATTGAGGAACAGGACTGACTTCTGATTCATCGTTTCGCGCTCGCGCCACGATACAGCGGACTAGTCTCGAGCGCGAAACGATAAATCATGTCGATGAAGCTATGGCACAAGAAGACTCAGGTCTGGTCAAGCGTGGGCTGCTTCTTCTGGGCGTCATGATCGCGCTCGTGGTCGTGGTGCTCATCGTGATGCTGCGCCGCAATCCGTCCCAAGCGCCGGCCGAAAGCCTGCCCGTCGAAGCGTATGTCGTGTCCCTCGTGCGCGGCGACGTGGCATTTCCGGCCGGAGTGCATTGGGCCAATGTTTTCCAATTCGCCGATCAGTTGCCGAGTTCGAACGGGTGGGACATCCGCTATACGGCGGCGTCGGCGCTGGCCCGGCGCGGCGGCGACAACGTCCCGTGGGATGTGCTCGCCGAAATGCTCGACGAAAATCGGCAAATGCGCAATTTCCGCGTGCAGCTCAAAAACGGCAAGGTGGTCGCCGACGAAACCGCCGCCCGAACCGCGGTCATCAGCGGCTTGCGCGCCATCGCCGATTGGCACCGGAAAAACCCCAACAAAAAGAAGACGCCGGAATTGGCCGACGTCTACGCCGCCGTGGATCGCTTAGCGCACAGCCCAATAATGGAAGTGAAGAGCCAGGTGGAGAATGTGCGCAAGCTGTACCTTCGCTGAAGCACCGTCCGTGGATACAATTCGCTAACATTCCTAGCAGTGGGAATTCCGCAACTTCGCGCTATGAGTTCACGTCGCGCCCAGCGTCCCCTCTCCCCCCGCCCCGTGTGACTTCGCCTGTTGAAAGACTTGACGGGCGGGGGGAGAGGGGAGACTGTGGGCCAAGCTGTTCCAAATAAAGATTGGCTGGCGCGGACCGGCCTGGCAACGACCGAGATTCCGTGACTTATGTCGCCATGACTTGCTTAAGTCAAGTTGTTCAAAAAACGCGTGTATCGTTCCCCGTTCCCTTCGAGATCAATCCGCCGTGATTGTGGTCCCGTTATCGCGATTGCAACCCGCAGCAACTCTGACGGCAAACAGTTTAGCGCTTTGTCCGCCCATTCGACCAGACAAACTCCGTCCCCTTGGAAGTACTCGTGCACACCCAATTCAGCGAATTCCGCCTCGGAGCGGAGCCGGTAGGCGTCGAAGTGGTAGACCGGCAAGCGGGCTTCGTATTCTTGGATTAGAACAAACGTCGGGCTGCTTACTTGTTTGGGATCGCCTTCCAGTCCCGCGACAACGGCCCGTACGAGCAGCGTTTTGCCGGCGCCCAAGGGGCCGACGAGCGCGACCACCGCGCCGGGGAAGAGGTTGGCGCCCAGACGTCTGCCCAGCGTTTCGGTTTCCTCGGGACTGGCGGTGTCGAACTGGGGCATTGCATTCCTCCGGTCGCTCACGCTCCCGGCTCGCCATTTATTTTTGATATGTTTGCCGAAAACCGGTCAAGTGATCCGTCAGCAACTCCTTTAGCCGCTGCGGATGCACGTGGTTTTCGTGCAGGAAGATAAGCTGCAACACGTCGCCGCCGTCGCGCGTGTGAATGGACGGGTGCTGGCCGATGCCGTCCAACAGTGCCAGGTTAAATTGTCCTTTCTTACCCATAAAGCGGCAATCCAAGCCGGCGGCGTCCTTAGTGCGCCATTGGCCCCACGTACGGCCGATCTGGGGAATCCGCAAATTGATGAATGCGCGATTATCCCATTGAATTTCGAGGTTTGGCTCGATCGAACGCACCAGCTCCAAGAGCCGGACGAGCACGCTGCGCTCCCAATACACTTTTCGGCCCGGCGGAAAGCCTTTGTCCCCGAGGTGCCAGCGCTCGCCCATCACTTTCCAAGGCATCACGTCTTCCGGCTTGGTCGTCATTTTCTTCACCGCGCCATGAAAAGCCTGCACGGCTCGCTTCAGGAATTCACGAAACACCGGCGTATCGATCTCGCTGAATCGGTGGATGAGCATCCACACTTCCTGCCAGGGTCCCTTGCGATTGGCGACGTGCACGCGCGGCTGGCTGCCATACACTTCGACGCCGGGGGTGTTGTCGAGCGTTGGGATGCCCAGCCGGCGGTCCAATTCCTCTTGCTTGAAGGTGTTCTTGGCGACGCGGAAGACGAGGCGGACCAGCCACTCCATGGCAGTGTGGGCGTGAAAGAACCAACCCTGCGTCTTAACCTTGCCTGCGATTTCCACAGTTGTGGGCTGCTTCCAATTGGTTTGCGCGAAGTCGCCCAGTTTGTGGATTTGCTCCTCGACCCAGGAAAGGATTTGCCCTTCCCAGCGGCACGGCGTTCCTTTATGCGAGGCGTGCGGTCCGGTGTGCCAGCGGCGGCCGTCCGTCTCCCACGGCACGGCCGCATCCTTGCCGACTGCTTCCAAGGGCACGTCGCCGCTGCGTTTATCGTCGGCGTTCGGATCGTAGCGGGGCCGCTCGGCATAGGGCCCGGCGTCGAGCGCGTCCTTAAGAAACCGCGCTGTATGGGAAACGTAGGCCCCACGCTCCGCGTGGGCCGCACCCGAATCCCCACGCGGAGCGTGGGGTCTACTCACGACATCCTCCGGTGTTCCCTCGACGACGACTTGGCCGCCTTGGTCGCCGGCTTCGGGGCCCATGTCGATGATCCAGTCCGCCGTTTTGATCACGTCGAGATTGTGTTCGACCACAATCACTGTGTTGCCCAAATCGACGAGGCGATTGAGCACGTCGAGCAGCTTGCGGATGTCGTCGAAATGCAAGCCGGTGGTGGGTTCGTCGAGGATATAGACGGTGCGGCCGGTGTTGGGACGGCCCAATTCCGCAGCAAGCTTGACGCGTTGCGCCTCGCCGCCCGACAGCGTGGGCGCCGGTTGGCCCAGCGCGAGATAGTCCAAGCCCACGTCGGCCAAGGTCTGAAGTATGCGGCGAATCTTTGGGATGTTCTTAAAGAGTTCCAGCGCTTCGCCAATGCGCATCTGCAGCACGTCAGCGATCGACTTGCCTTTGTAGCGCACCGCCAGCGATTCAGGATTGTAGCGGCTGCCCTGACAGACGTCGCACTCCACCCAAACGTCGGGCAGGAAGTGCATTTCGATTTTCTTCTGGCCGTTCCCTTCGCAAGCTTCGCAGCGGCCGCCGGGCTTGTTGAAGCTGAAGCGCTTGGCCTGGTAGCCGCGGATGCGCGACTCGGGCATCTGCGCGAACAGCTGGCGGATGAGATCAAAGACGCCGGCGTACGTCGCGGGGTTGGAGCTGGGCGAATTGCCCAAGGGATCTTGATCGACGTTGATGACTTTGTCGATGTGCTCGAGGCCGACGATGTCGTCGTGCGCGCCGATGGTCACGCTGGCGCGGTGCAGGCGCTTGGCGAGCGCGGCATAGAGGATTTCGTGGACGAGCGAGCTCTTGCCCGATCCAGAAACGCCGGTGACGGCGATAAAAGCGCCCAGTGGAAATGACACATCGATGTTCTTGAGGTTGTTCTGTCGGGCGCATAGCACACGTAGGACAGGTTTACAACCTGTCCCGTCTTTCCCTGACTCCGGTACAACGGACAGGTTGCAAACCTGTCCCACGATGCGGCGATTGGTCGGCACCGGTATGGCCTTTTTCCCACTGAGGTATTGTCCGGTGAGTGAAGCCTTGGCCTGTTGGATTTGCACAGGCGCGCCGGCGGCGGTGATCTCGCCGCCTTTGTCGCCCGCGCCCGGACCGAAGTCGAGCAAATGATCCGCGGCAGCGATGACTTCACGGTCGTGCTCCACCAGCACCAATGTATTGCCGAGGTCGCGCAAGTGTTGGAGCGCGTGCAGCAGCCGCCGATTGTCGCGCGGGTGCAACCCGATGGTCGGCTCGTCGAGCACGTAGAGGACGCCGGTAAGGCCGCTGCCGATCTGGCTGGCGAGACGGATGCGCTGCGACTCGCCGCCCGAAAGCGTGGGCGTGGACCGGCTCAGCGTGACGTAGTCGAGACCGACGTCGACAAGGAACTGCAGCCGGTTGGTGATTTCGCGCAAGAGTTCGCCGGCAACCTGTTGCTGTTCCTTGCTGAGCTTGAGGCTTTTGAAAAAGCTTAACGTTTCTTGCATGGACCAGGAGCATAACTCGCCGGCGCTGTGACCTTGAAACCGGCAGGCGGCGGCGTCTTCGCGCAGCCGCGAGCCCCGACAAGCAGGGCAGGGGACATCCGCCACCAAGTAATCGAGCTTGTGCCGGTAAGTGAAGCTGACGCGCGACGCCTCACTGAGCGCCGGCAGGATACCCTTGTATTGGAATGTAGTAGGCACACTCCGTGTGCCGTCCGAGGCGGCACGAGACGGCACACGGAGTGTGCCTGCTACATTGGACAGCCTAATCCAGTCTTCGCCCGTGCCGTAGAGAATGGCGCGCTGGTGCGCCGGCGACAGCTTTTCGTACGGCGCGTCCAGCGAGAATCCGGAATGCCGCGCCAGCGCTTCTGCAAATGGCGTGAAGGGCTGTTCCTTGCTGAGCACCGGCCAGGCAGTGAGCGCCCCTTCGCGCAGCGACAGCTTCGGATCGCGCAACAGCACGGCCGGATTGGCGCCTTTCTGAGAGCCCAGGCCTTCGCACGCCGGGCACCAGCCGAGCGGGCTATTGAAGGAAAAATGATGCGGGTTCAACGGCTCAAAGCTGCGGCCGCACTTGTCGCAGGCATAGTGCTGGCTAAAGCGGTCCACTTGCCATTGCGGCTCTTCGCGCGCCTCGTCCACGTAGGCAACGTGCATAACGCCGCGGCCCAAATCGAGCGCCGCTTCGACCGCGTCCGCCAGCCGGCCGCGCTGGCTGTGCCGGACCACGAGACGATCCACAATGACTTCGACCAGGTGCTTGCGGCGGTGGTCGGTGGCGGGAGGCTCGTTCACGCTGCACGAGCGGCCGTCCACGCGCATGCGCTGAAAACCGGTGCGGCGGATTTCCGCGAAGAGATCGCTGTACTTTTCCTGGCCGCGGCGCGACACCGGGGCCATGAGGTAGAGCTTGGTTCCTTCCGGCAAATGGATGATTTTTTCGATGATTTCGTCCGCGGTCTGGGTGCCGATGGGGATGTGGCACGCGGGACAATGCGGCTGGCCCAAGCGCGCGTACAGGATGCGCAAATAGTCGTAGATTTCGGTCACCGTGCCGACGGTCGAGCGCGGGCTTTTGCTCGTGGTCTGTTGCTCGATGCTGATGGCGGGTGAAAGGCCGCTGACGTGCTCGACCTTGGGCTTTTGCATCTGGCCCAGGAATTGGCGCGCGTAGGCGGACAGCGACTCGACATAGCGGCGCTGGCCCTCAGCGAAAAGCGTGTCCATGGCCAGCGAGCTCTTGCCCGAGCCGCTGGGCCCGGAGCAAACGGTCATCTTCTCGCGCGGAATTTCGACGTCAATGTTCTTGAGGTTGTGCTGCTGGGCGCCTTGGATCACGACACTTTCGATTTTGGATTGGTGATTTTTGATTGGTCTTCGTGAACGACGATCTTCTTTTTTCTTGGAATCGACAATCGACAATCCAAAATCAACAATCCGCCGCAGCACTTGCCCTGTGTACGACTTCTCGGAACGCGCGACTTCTTCCGGTTTGCCGGCGCACACAACGTGGCCGCCGCCCGCGCCGCCGTCGGGGCCGAGGTCGATGATCCAGTCCGCCGTCTTGATCACGTCGAGATGGTGCTCGATGACGATGACGGTGTTGCCGGCGTCGGCGAAACCGTGGAGAACCTTCAAGAGTTTTTGAATGTCGTCGAAGTGCAGCCCCGTGGTCGGTTCGTCGAGGATGTAAAGCGTCTTGCCGGTGCTACGACGGCACAGCTCGCGGGCCAGCTTGATGCGCTGCGCCTCGCCGCCGGACAGGGTAGGGGAGGGCTGCCCCAGTTTCATGTAATCGAGGCCGACATCGTGCAAGGTTTGCAGCATGTCGCGAATCTTCGGAATGTTCGTGAAGTGCTCTAATGCCTCCTGGATATCCATTTCCAAAACATCGTGGATGTTCTTGTCCTTGAAGCGAATCTGCAGCGTCTCGCGGTTAAAGCGCCGCCCTTCGCACACGGGGCAAGTCACCCAAACGTCGGCCAGAAAATCCATCTCGAGGCGGTTGGAGCCGTTGCCTTCACACGCCTCGCAGCGGCCGCCCGGCTTGTTGAAACTGAACCGGCCCGGCTTGTAGCCGCGCACTTTGGCTTCGGGCATCTGGGCATAGAGGTCGCGAATCTGATCGAACATCTTGATGTACGTCGCGGGATTCGAGCGCGGCGTCCGGCCAATCGGGGATTGGTCGATGTCGATGACCTTGTCGAGGTGCTCCGTTCCCAGAATCTGATTGTGGTCCCCGACACGATGCGACAGCGCTGCTTCGGGCTCCTCTTCGGAATCGTCCGTTGAACGCAACGCGCCAAGCGAGGGGCTGCGAAGCTTTTGAACCAGCCCTTCCTTTAGAATGTCGTTGATGAGCGACGACTTGCCGGACCCGCTGACGCCGGTGACGCAGACGAATAGGCCGAGCGGAATCTCCACGTCGATGTTTTTGAGGTTGTTATGCCGCGCGCCGATGATCTGCACTGATTTGTCGGTTCGCGCTCGCCTCACTTTGGGAATCGCAATCTCTTTCTTTCCGGAAAGATACTGCCCCGTCAGGCTTTTCGCGCTCTTGACGACATCCGCATAGGATCCCTGTGCGACGACCTCGCCGCCCCGCACGCCCGGGCCGGGTCCGAAATCAACGATAAAGTCGGCGGCCCGCATGGTGTCCTCGTCGTGCTCGACGACGAGGACGGTATTGCCCATGTCGCGCAGTTTTTCGAGGCTGGCCAGGAGCCTGTCGTTGTCGCGCGGGTGCAAGCCGATGCTGGGCTCGTCGAGAATGTAGAGGACGCCGACGAGGCCCGAGCCGATTTGTCCCGCCAGACGGATGCGCTGCGACTCGCCGCCGGACAATGTTGGGGCAGTGCGGTTCAGCGACAGATAGTGCAGGCCGACGTTGAGGAGGAAGCCGGTGCGGGCGCGGATTTCCTTGAGCACTTCGACGGCGATGGTGCGCTGCAACGGCTCGAGTTTTTGATCGAGCGTTGCGAGCCAGTCGTTGACCTGGTCCAAGGGCAGAGCGGCGATTTCGATGAGCGTTTTGCCCGCCACGCGCACGGCGCGGGCTTGTGGGTTTAGGCGTTGCCCGTTGCAGGCGGCGCAGTGCAGCACGCGCATGTATTTTTCGAGCTGCAGACGGCGCGGACCGGCAGCGGTCTTCTTGAAGCTGCTCAAGAGCTGCGGCACGATGCCTTCCCACTTGTCGCCGTGCTTCCAGACCGCGCCGCCGCGCATCTTCCACGTGTAGGTGATGTGCTTGTCGCCGGCCCCATAGAGCAGCCAATCGCGGTGCAGTTTGGGCAAGTCCTTCCAGGGCGTTCGCAGGTCGATGCCCAGCGTGTCGCCGAGGCCTAAATAGATGTGCTTGCGCCAGCGTCCCATGCCGCGCAGCGCGCCGACGATCGGCACGGCGCCGTCGTAAAAACTGAGCGACGGGTCGGGGACTAAGAGGTCGGGATCGAAGGTGTAGCGCGCTCCCAAGCCGTCGCATTCGGGGCACATGCCGTGCGGGCTGTTAAAGCTGAATAGTTGCGGGCTGGGTGGCTCGTAGCTCTTGTCGCAATGCGTGCAAGCGTAGTGGGCGGAGAGGAGAAGGTCATCCGGTCGCTCACGCGCCCGGCTCGCCTCAGATTCCCGGTTCGCCTCTTCGCGCTCCAACGCGACCACAATGTTGCCTTCGCCCAAAGTCAGCGCCTGCTCGACCGCCTCCGCCAGGCGCGGCCGGACCTTGGGCTCGTTGCGCAGGCGGTCGATGACGATTTCAATGTGGTGCTTGATGCGGCGATTGAGCTTAAGGTCGTCCGACAGTCGGACGATCTCGCCGTCCACGCGCGCGCGAAGGAAGCCGCGCTTGAGCATATCTTCGAAGAGGTCCTTGTATTCTCCCTTTTGGCCGCGCACCACCGGCGCGAGCACCATGAAGCGCGTCCCTTCCGGCAACGCCAGAATGCGCGATAGGATTTGCTCGCGGGTCTGCGCAGTGATGGGCCGCCCGCAGTCGGGGCAATGGCCTTGACCGACGCGCGCGAACAGCACGCGCAGATAATCGTGGATTTCCGTGATGGTGCCGACCGTGGAGCGTGGATTTTTGCCGGCCGACTTTTGCTGAA
This sequence comes from Gemmataceae bacterium, assembly GCA_022614915.1. Classification (GTDB taxonomy): domain Bacteria; phylum Planctomycetota; class Planctomycetia; order Gemmatales; family Gemmataceae; genus JAKEFD01. Next base: position 17,765 of record JAKEHV010000327.1, read on the forward strand.
TGCTGATGGAAGGCGACAAGCCGGCGAGGAAATCGACGTCCGGTTTTTGCAGCTGGCCGAGGAATTGCCGGGCATACGAGGACAACGATTCGACGTAGCGGCGCTGGCCCTCGGCGTAGAGCGTATCAAAGGCCAGCGAGCTTTTGCCCGATCCGCTGACCCCCGTGAAGACGATAAGCCGATTGCGGGGCAATTCGAGGTGCAGGTTGCGGAGGTTGTGCTCGCGCGCGCCGCGAATGACGATCGTGTCCATGTCCATGGAGACATTTTAGGGAGGCGGGCCGAGAGCGTATGCCAGCGGAGCAGGCTGAATTCCAATGTCGGCTGATGTCACGTCGATCCACAAATGTTTGTGATATAGTAGTTTGCGGCAAAACATGGCGAGCGGTCGTCGATTTCGTTATAAGTAAAGAGGGCCGAAGTGTTTTGCGGAACCAGTCCATCCCCTTACCCGTCCAAAAGTTGTAAGCCGTGAGTGCCGACGACAACCGGTTGATCGCTGAGTGTCTGGCAGGCCGAAGCGCGGCTTTCGGCGAATTGGTATCCCGATACCAGGACAGGCTTTACAACACGGTCGTTCGTCTGCTGGACAATGCGGAGGATGCCAAGGACGTAGTGCAAGAGGCGTTTTTGAACGCCTACCAGTCTTTGCACTCGTTCAAGGGGGACTCGCTGTTTTTCACCTGGCTGTACCGCATTGCCGTCAACACCGCGATTAGCCAAAAGCGACGACAAAAGTCCGTCCTGAGGCTGCACGGCGGTGAAGGCCAGATGGTGGAGCCACAGGACCCGTCGCAAACCAGTCAGCCCGGATACGCACTGGAAATGGCCGAGGAAGAACGGCGGGTACACGAGGCGCTCAACCGGCTATCGCCGGAGCACCGGGCCGTGCTGGTCATGAAAGACTTGGAGGGTCTGAAATACGAGGAGATGGCTGATACATTGGGCGTGCCGATTGGGACGATTCGAAGCCGGTTGCACCGGGCACGCTTGGAACTGCGCGACATCTTCTTGCAGAATCCGTCGGAAGCGCACGAACCCCCTCACCCCCAGCCGCTCTCTCCAAAGAGCGGAGGGGAGGATTGAACCATGCTTTCGGAACAAGAACTCGAGCTGTTGACCGCTTTCGTGGACGGCGACATGTCGCGCCGTCAGCGCAAAGCGGTGTTGCGCTTGCTGCATCGCTCGTCCGAAGCGCGGGCCGTCCTGCGCGATCTGCAAGAAAACGTGCATCGCCTGATGGAATTGCCCAAGCGCAAGGTGGGTGAAGACCTGGCGCCCGCCATTCTCCAAGCGATCGAAGTTCGGGGTCTGAAACCAACGCCGCCGCAACCCGTCCTGCGGCGCCGCGTCCCGGTTTGGGCGCGCTATGCTGTGGCTGCCTCCATCCTGCTCTTGGGCGCTGGACTGGCCTCCTATCTCATTTCTAAGGCCGGCAACAACGGCGATCTCATTGCCAAAGGCGACAAGATCAAGAGCCAGAGCTTCGCTTTTCAAGATTTGCGAAAAGAAGACAAGCGCAACCTGTTGGTGCGGGAATTGAGAAAAGAACGCGCTGTGCATCTGGACCTCAAGGTGCGCGACAATGCTTCCGCCGTGCAGCGCTTGCGCGACGCCTTTGGAGAGAAGGGCGTCGACATGCTTGTGGACGAGAAAGCGAAATCCAGCCTGGCGAAGCTACAAGGCAAAGTGCAGTATTTCGTCTATGCCGAAAACCTCAGCCCGGATGAAGTGCAGGCGATTCTGCACAAGCTTGGCGCCGAGGAGGCGGACAGCCAGTGGCACAATTTCCAGTCGGTCGCCGTTTCGTCGCTTAGCGACCAACACAAAACCAGCATCTCCACACTGCTCGGAGTTCCGGAAGCCGACTTCTTCATGGGGCGCGTAGAAGAGTCGAAGCTGTTCGACCAGACCTTTATCGAGGCGCCCAAAGGCAAAGGTAAAAAGGCGCCCGCGATCCAAGCGGCGCCGCAACGTCTCGCCGTCGTGCTGGCCAACACCAGCGCGGGCAGCGCGCCTTCCCAAGAAATCCGCCAGTTCCTCGCCAGCCGTCAACAACAGCGGCCCGGCACCATGCAAGTCCTTCTTGTCCTAAACCAGACGGCGTAACGCAGTCGCCGCTGGCAGCACCGCCTACGGTCGCGCTGGAAATCTCCACGTTTTTCGCTACACTTTCCACCTGACTCTTTCCTCCTCTATCCGCGCCATGGCCTCGCCGAACGGTTTTCTTCCCTTTGAAAAAGACATCTTCGAGATGGAGGAACTCCTCTCCAAGCTCGAAGGCCAAGCGGGCGCCACCGAAGAAATCCGCCGCATCAAGAAAGAAATCACCAAACTGATCCAATACGTCTATAGCAATCTCTCGGCCTGGGACACCGTTCTGGTCGCGCGGCACCCCAATCGGCCGCAAACGCTCGATTACATCAATCTGATCTTCGACGAATTCGTCGAGTTGCACGGCGACCGCGCGTTCGGCGATGACCGCGCCATTCGCAGCGGCTTCGCGCGGCTGGGTGAACATCGCGTCATGCTGCTCGGCCATCAGAAAGGCCACACGCTCAAGGAGCGCAATGAATGCCTGTACGGCTGCGCTCACCCCGAGGGCTATCGCAAGGCCTTGAACAAAATGAAGATGGCGGCCAAGTTCGGCATTCCCGTCATCTGCCTGATCGACACGCCGGGGGCGTATCCAGGCATCGGCGCCGAGGAGCGCGGCCAGGCCCAGCTCATCGCCAACAACCTGTTCGAAATGTCGCGGCTGGCGACGCCGATCATTTGCGTGGTCATCGGGGAAGGGGGGTCGGGAGGCGCATTGGGCATCGGCATCGGCGACCGCGTCAGCATGTTGGAGCATTCGTACTACTCGGTGATCAGCCCGGAAGGCTGCGCCGGTATCCTGTGGAAAGTCGCCACCGACGACACCAAGCGCCAAGCCGCCGACGCGTTGCGGCTGACCGCGCGCGACTTGTTCAAGCTGCGCGTGATCGACGACATCATTGCCGAACCTTTGGGCGGCGCCCACCGCGACGCACGGCAAATGGGCAACAGCCTGAAAGCCTATCTCGTGCGCTACCTGCGCGATCTTAAAGACGTGTCCACTGAGGAGCTGATGGAGCAGCGCTATCAAAAGTATCGCCGCATGGGCGTCTTCGATCAGGGACCACTGCTGGAAGAGTCCCAGTCAGAGCCGCGCCCGTAAGGAAGCGGATTCTTCGTATATTTCCGCTTCCTCACGGGCGCGGCTCTGAAAAGCGTGTTTTTCGCATGTTTTCGGCAATTAAACATAAGAGACATTATCGGACGTTGCGGTATGGCTAAGTTCGCCTGTTGACTTCGCTTTGGCTTCCCGTAGGCTGTCACCGTTTCGTCCACCAAACTCGCGGAACCCAAGCCATGGCCCGCGTGCATTTCACCGCTAATCTGCAGCGGCATATCGCCGCGCCTTCCGTCGCAGCCGGCGGCGGTTCCG
>JAKEHV010000042.1 GCA_022614915.1 Gemmataceae bacterium
AAACCAGGCGATCGTCGTGACACGCAATCTTCGCGATTTTCAGCGTGTCCCAAATCTCGTCGCCGAGGATTGGTCCAAGTAAATCGCGACCTGTGCTCGTCAAAACGTTAGTTTTGCCGTTCATACACGACTCTGCCGCCCACTATGGTCATCAGCACGCGCGTTTGCGCGATGCTGTCCGCCGGGCACGTCATGTAATCCCGGTCGATCAGGATGAAGTCCGCGAGCTTGCCCGGCTCCAGGCTACCTTTCTCCTTTTCCTCGCGGTTGATGTAGGCGTTGTGGATGGTGTAGAGCCGCAGTGCGTCTTCGCGGCTCAGGCGTTCATCGGGGACGAGCACTTGGCCGGTTTGCGTTTTACGTGTGAGGGCGGTTTCGAGGCCGAGCCAGGGGTTCCAGGGGTTGGTGGATTCCTTGTCGTCGAAGCGGAGCATGTGGTCGCTGCCGCCGCCGATGGTGGTGTATTCGAGCCAGCTCTTGTAGGGCTGAAACCAGCGGATGCGCTCCTTGCCAAGGACGCGGTCAAGCGTGGAGCCGTCGCAATAGAGCCAGGCGGGCTGCACGTCGGCACAGACGCCGAGCTTCTTGCAGCGCTCGAGGTTTTTCTGCGAGGGAAAGTTGGCGTGCGTGATGCAGTGCCGCATCTCTTTGATCGGGATGAGCCGATCGACGGTTTCGTAAGCATCCAGTAGCACGTCCATCGCGCCTTCGCCGGCGGTGTGGGCGGTGACCTGCCAGCCGCGGCGGCTAGCTTCCTCGACGAGCACTTTCACTTGCTCGGGCTGCACGAACAATAGGCCGCGATAGTTGTCTTCGGTGATTTGATAGGTGTCGCCCTTGGGCCAGGGTTGGCGCATGAAGGCGGTGCCGTTGAGCATGCCGCCGTCGAGGAAGAATTTGATCGGGCCAATGCGAATCCAGACTCCGCCCTTGCCGGTGGGCCCGGCGCGGCCGTCCTTACCCGGCAGACCTTCGAGACGCGCGATCAGGTCTTCGCGCTTGCCGCCCGCGCCGAAGCTGCGGGCGACGTTGATGCGCACTGTCAGCTCGCCTTTTTCCAACAGGGAGTGATACAGGTCGAAGTTGTCACGCCCGCCGTTGCGGTCGGCGACGCTGGTGATGCCCTGGGCGTTGTACAAACCAAATAACTTTTTGACGGCGGCACGGCGGGCTTCGGGCGTGGTCTTGCCGTCGCCCGGCAATCCCTTCAACACGCCGCCCGCGTTGCGCAGCATGCCGGTCGGCTCTTCGGTCACGGCGTCCTTGACGATGACGCCGTTTGCGGGATTGGGCGTGTCCTTGGTGATGCCGCTGACCTTGAGGCCCATGGTGTTGACGAGGCCCGCCGGTCCCGCATGGTAATACACGGGGTGCTTGGGCGCGACCTTGTCCAATTCCGCGCGCGAGGGAAAACGCGCGTCTTTCAGGCGGGTAGGAAACGCGAAGCGCAACACGATCCACTCGCCCTCCGGCGTCGATTCCGTCTTCTTGCGGATGTACGCGAAGACCTCTTCCAACGAGCGCAGATACGGCAATGGCTCGGCGATCTCGCTCGACGCCGCCCCCACCGGGTGCGTGTGGCTGTCGTAGAGGCCGGGCAGCACGGTGCGGCCCTGCGCGTCGAGCACCTTGGTGTCCTTGCCGCGATGCTTGAGGACAGTCTTGTCGTCGCCGACCGCCAGGATGCGGTCGCCCTTGACAGCAATGGCCTCGACAATGCGGAACTGGGCGTCGACGGTGAGGATTTTGGCTTGGTGGAGGATGAAGTCCGCGCTGGGCGCATCGTCTTGCGCTTCCACCTGGATGCTGAACAGTAAGAAAAAGACCAGCAAGGCAGCGCATTGTTTCATGGCATTTCTCCAGTCTGAGTTACTCCGGAATTGTCACTTGAATTCCAGCCGTTTGGAAGCGAGAAATCTCTTTGGCATTGCCGCGCGGACGAAATACACCTCGTTTACTCCTCGTTCCCAAACTCCGTTTGGGAACGCAATTCCTCGAAACTCCGTTTCGAACCTTGAACAAACAAAGGCAAAGATTCTTGTTGACCAATTCGGTCCAAATGGTGAAACTCAAAAGCGTTCCATGGGCGGCAAAAGTACTCACTACTGTGCCAATTTCCGCAATAGCGCCCGCATGACCCGGCGCGAAGTGCTTCGCCTCGGCAGTGTCTCTGGCCTGGCGCTCTCGTTGCCCGACCTGTTGCGCGCGCAGACGGGCTCGTCACCGAGCGGGCGACAGGGCACGTGGACTTTCGGGCAAGCCAAGTCGGTCATCGTTCTTTACTTGCACGGCGGACACGCGCAACAAGAGACCTGGGACCCTAAACCGGATGGGCCGGCGCCGGCGCGCGGGGAATTCGACGCCATCGCGACCAGTGTGCCGGGCGTGCGCGTCAGCGAGCTATTGCCCCACTCCGCGCGGCTCATGCATAAGCTCGCCGTCATCCGTTCCCTCTGTCATGGCAACGCCAATCACGTACAAGCCAGCCTCGCCGCCATGACCGGGCACGCGCATCCGCCGGCCACGGAGTCACGCGGCGACTTTCCCCCTTCGGCGAACGATTTCCCGCCGTTTGGCGCGGTGCTCAGCCAGATGGGTCAAAGCGCGTCTCGTCGTCTTCCCGACGCGGAGCGTGGAATTAACACGAACCCGACGCGTGAGCGAGGGACTGTTAACGGATTGCCC
>JAKEHV010000328.1 GCA_022614915.1 Gemmataceae bacterium
ACAGGCAGCGCCATCGGGGCCAAGATCTCACCCCCCACGCCGGTCGCGAACACCATCGGGAAAATCGCAATGATCGCCACGCCCTCGGTCAACAGCTTGGGCCTGAGGCGATGCACCGCGCCTTCGATCACCGCCTGCCGCAGTTCGTCCAACGACTTGATGTTCTCCAATCCGCCGCGCTTCTCAATCGCTTCGCGCAGATAAACGAGCATGATGATGCCCGTCTCGGTGGCCATGCCGAAACAGGCGATGAAGCCGACCCAGACGGCGACGCTGAAGTCCATGGGCGGCGTACTCCAGTCCCAGGCGCGAATCGCGGGCCACAAGAATAGGAAGAAGGCGCCCCCGGCCAACGCTTCAGGAACGGCCAGCATCATCAGGGCCGCGTCGGCCAGATCCTTGTAGGTCAAATACAGGATCACGAAGATGAGCACGATCACCGCCGGGAAGATGAGGCGCAGTGTTTTGGCCGCCCGTTCCTGGTGCTGGTACTCGCCCGTCCATTCGACATGCACTCCATCCGGGAGGGAGACCTTTTGTGCCACGGCGCGCTTGGCTTCGTCCACAAAGCCCACGCTGTCGCGTCCGCGCACGTTCAGCGTGACGTAATTCACCAGCTTGCTGTCTTCGCTCCGGATCATTGAAGGGCCTTCGACGATGCGCACCGTTGCCAATGAGGCCAACGGGATGAGTGGCGTGCCTTTGGCAGCATGCCCCGGAGCGGCCTCGTGGACTTGTCTGCCGAATCCCATTGCCGGCAAGCTCTTGTCGGCGTCGCTGGCGGAAGATGCCATGGAATTCGAGCGAATCCCCAGAGGCATCGGCTTTGCCATGCTGCCAGCGCTTACCAACAGTCGCTTGACCGCCTCTTCGTCCTCCCGGCTGGCGCGGGCATAGCGGATGCGCACGGGAAAACGATCGCGCTTTTCGACGGTGTAGGTAATGATGCGGCCGCCCAGCGCCACCTCGATCTCGTTTTGGATATCTTCGACGCTGATGCCATAGCGTGCCGCTTTTTCGCGGTCGATGTCGATTTGCAAATATCCTTCGCCGGCAATCTGACCGATCAATACATCGCGGGCCCCGGTGATGGGCTTCACCGCCGCCTCAATGTCGCTGCAGGTGCGGTTGATCGTTGCCAGATCGGGTCCAAAGACTTTAATGCCGACGAGGGTGCGGATGCCGGTCGAGAGCATCTCGATGCGGTTGATAATCGGCTGGATGAACGTGTTGCCCCAGCCGGGCACTTGCAAAACGCGGCTCATCTCGTCGTCGACCAAATCGCCTCGGGGGCCGCTCTGGCGCGGCCAAAGGAACACGCGCTTTTGAAAAGGCTTTTCCAGTTCCAGGCGCAGCAGATGGAAAGGCTGAAACGCTTGGCGATCGGGATCGTCGCTAAGTTGCGCGCGGGCAGCCTCGACCGTGCCTTTGCCAAGCCGGGTCTTCGTTGCCTCGGTATGGAAGCGCTCGGACTGGGTGCCCTGGGGCGCCGCGCTCACCAGGGCCTGCTCGCGCGCACCGGCGATCAGCTCCTCCATGGCGTACCACGTGTACGCCTCGGTGCCGCGGTCGAATAACTCCCAGTTGATTTCCCTCACACGCTGGCGCCAGAGGCTGTTACGGTGCTCGGTTACAGACTCCAGCAGGAGGCTGATAAAGGTTTTGCGCTCGGCTCCCAGGATCTCAACCGTCTGGCTGAAGAGCCAAGCCAGAGGCGGTTCATGCACTTCGAAGGCGGCGACCGCATCCTCCAAGACTCCCCTTTCTTTCAAGTGCCCCGCAACTTCTTTGCTAATCCGCGTCACATCCTCTAGTGCCGGGTTTTTGGCCAGCCAGGGACCGAAATCCGGCGTCAATCGTTCAACGAGCAGTGCGATCTGTTTCTCCTCAGCGACGCCCTGCGGCCAGTTGAGAACGCCGGCGTCCTTGAAACGCCGAACCGTTTCGCTCACCACAAAGCGCGTTAGGATGGGGCTGAGCTCGCGCTCAAAATCCCGGTAGCGAAGCAAAGCCAGGTCGCGCATGGTCTCGTCGAAGCGCTCCAGAGCCTTTTGGGTGGCGTCGTTGATCATGGCGTCCCGGTCATCATCGTGGGGATGCCGCAGCACATAACCGCGTTCCTCCAAGGCCCGCAAGACCTCCCGTGTTTGTGCCGCCGCGTCGTTGAACTTCAGAACGCGCTTGGGCCACAGCGCCTTGGGGCGAAAGTTGATGATCGTTTCGACCATGTCCAGCGGGGCGGGGTCGGTCGGCGTGTTGGCCCGCCCGGCTTTGCCGATCACGGATTCCACTTCCGGAAAGCCGCGTAAGAGGCCGTCGCGGTGTTTCAGGTCATCGGCCGCCAAGGTCACGCTGGCGCGTGGCACCGTGCTGGGCATGTCGAGAGTAGTCCCTTCGTCCAGGGCGGGCATGAAATCGACGCCGATCTTCGTGAAACCGTAGGCCCAAAGACCGATGAAGATGAGCGTGGCCGCGGACAGTAATTGCCAATGAAAACCGCGCGTAAAGATCACGGTGAGGCCCGTGACGAACGCCAAGACGATGAAAAAACTCGTCCGCCAGGCGGTTTCGGACGTCCCCAGCCCGATGATGGCTTGTAGCGGGAACATGCCGGCGGCCAGAATCAAGAGGACGGCGAACATCCACATGACCAGGTTGAAGCGCGGCAAAGCCCATTGCAGGACCGGCTTATAGATGTTGATGAAACTGCGGACGATCCAGTTTTCTTCCTCGCGCCGCAGTCGGCCGCGGATGAACGTCGGGATCAACGCCGGCACCACGGTTACCGAGATAATCGCCGTGCCGATCAAGGCGAAACTTTTCGTGAACGCCAATGGATGGAAGTATTTGCCTTCGCGGCCTGTGAGCATGAACACCGGGATGAACGAGATCAGCATGATCATCACGGAGAAGAAAATGGGCCGGCCCACGGTGCGACAAGGCGCGACCACCATCTCACGGGTGTCGCCGGTCACTTTCTGGTCGCCGAAATGATCCTTCAGATGATGGGTGGCGTTTTCTGTCATCACGATGGCCTGATCGACCAGAATACCAATGGAAATGGTGATCCCGCCCAACGACATGATGTTAGCCTGGATGTCGATGATCCCGAGCGTCCGCAGCACCCACATGAGAAGAAAGGAAAACAACACTGACAACGGCAGCGTCACGCAGATGACAAAGACGCTGCGGACGTGCATGAGGATGAGGAGAATCGCGAGCGAGGCGATGACCATCTCGTGCCACATGACTTCGGTGAGCGTGTGAATCGCGCCTGTGATGAGATGGGTGCGGTCGTAAGCGGGAATGATTCGAACACCCTGAGGCAAGGATGGCTGCAGCTCTTGGATCTTCTCCTTGACGCGCTGGGTCACGGCGAGCGGATTTTGCCCGTGCCGCATGAGCACTATGCCGCCGACCACTTCATTGCCGTCTTTCTCGTAGACGCCGCGCCGGGGCTGGGTGCCGAATTGCACGACGGCCAGGTTTTTGACGTAGATGGGAGCGCCGTTGACCTCTTTGATGACCGTGTTTTCCACGTCCTTCTTGTTCCTGATCCAGCCCACGCTGCGGACCAAATACTCCGCATTGTTCTTTTGGATGACGCCGCCCCCCACGGACAGATTGCTTTTCGCCACGGCGCTATAGAGTTCGCCCAGCGTGATGCCGTAGGCCCGCAGGGATTCGGGGCGCACGTCGATCTGGTACTCGAGGGGCATGCCGCCGAGGGTGGCGACGTCGGCCACGCCGGCAGCGGAGTTCAAGACGGGAACGATGTCGAACTTATTCAGCGCCCACAGCCGACCTGGGTCCATGGGATGGGCGGGGCTTGGTTCTACAGTGTAAAAGAAGACTTGCCCCAACGCCGTGGCGTCGGGGGCCAGGTAAGGCACGATGCCAGGAGGGAGAAAGTTGCTGGCCTCCGCCAGTCTTTCCGTGACGCGCTGGCGGGCGAAATAAAAGTCCACCCAGTCCTCGAAAATCAACGTAATCATCGAGTAGTTGAATTCCGAGGTGGCCCGGACCGCCTTGATGCCCGCCAGGCCTTGCAGCTTGCGCGAGAGCGGATAGGTAATCTGGTCTTCAATTTCTTGTGGGCTGCGGCCCATCCAATCCGTGAAGACGATGACCTGGTTTTCGCTAAGGTCGGGGATGGCGTCCACCGGCGTGTTCAGCGTGGCGTAAACGCCTGCCACCGCCAGCGCGGCGGCGAGGAATAGCACGAGGAAGCGATTGCGAATCGAGTATTCGATGATTTTTTCGATCATGTTTCGGCCCCACCGAATGCCCACCGGCGGCTGGGAAAAGTCGAGCAATCTCAGTGCTTCCTGAGTTCCACGATGATGTAATCGCCGCCTTTCACCTTTAACTTGCCGTGGACTTGATCGCCGGCCTTGATCCCTTCGAGGACCTTGGCGTTTTCCACCGCGAAGGGCATTTCCATTGCTTTCATGAGTCCTGGAATGTCATCGTGGTCGAGAGTCACCTTCTTCTTGTCGGCGTCCACGGCAACGACTTTGCCCTTGATGTCATAGACTTTGTCCTTGTCTCCTCCGCCTCTCCCACAGCCCATAGAAGCCAGAGGAATCCAACAAACAACCAACGGCAGCAAGAGAAATGTTTTCATGGCAACCACCTTGCGTTCTTCAGTTCTTCCAACCTGGCTAACGTGTTCTGAGGATTGGCCAGAGCTTGCTCCCGGCAATCGGAGCAGCAAAGGAATACTGGTTGGCCTTTCAAAATCACCTTGATGGGAGTGCCATTCACTCCGAGCCGGTTTTGCTCTTTAATTGGGCAGAATTCCTGCTCGTCCACGAGGCCTTGATCTTCCGCTGAGAGTTTGGCCCGTGCGGCTCGAATCTGAGCCGCCTCTTTATCAATCTTGCGCTTCGACAAGGGCATGAAGCAAATGGGACATTTCTCCCCTGGTTTCTGGCGCACGACATGTGGGTGCATGGGACAGTAATACTCCACACCGGTTTCCCGTTGCTCGCCCTGGCAACCCCCAAGCATCAAGAGAAGCGAAAGCAACGCTATGCTCAGACCTAAAAACTTCATGGAAGGCTCCTTGTTTCATTTTTGGCTCTTGGCCTTGGTTTTTTTCAGCTTTTCCACCTTGGCGAGCGTTTCCTTCGGGTTGGCAAAGGCGCCCTTGCGACAACCTTCACAGCACAAGAAAACTGGATGTTCCTCGACGATTACCCGGACCGGCGTTCCCATCAAGCCAAGCCGGCTGCTTTTCATGACAGGGCACCAATACTGCCTTTCGGCCAGAAGCCGGTCCTCCTCCGTCGACAGTCTGGAAAGAGCGGCCTTCACTTTGGCCTCCTCATCTTGGGGCGTCGAAGGCCGCACTGTGGACACCCCCGACGGCCCTTCCCGCCCGCTGCTGCCGGCGAAGTAAATCGAGCCGGCGGCCGGGTTCAGCCGCGTTGCCGCATCCAGAAGGAACGACCCGCCGGTCACGACCTTGTCGCCGTGCCGCAAGCCTGCAAGCACTGGGTAATAGGAAACCTCCTGCGGCCCCATCATGCGCGGGCCAAGCTCCACTTTCACTCCCTCGTACTCCCCCGGCTCAACTTGCCGGTAAACGACCTTGAGGCTGCCGGTGTCAATCACCGCGTCTTCCGGCACCGCCAGGAGCCGGCCCTGAGCCAGCATGGCGTGTCCTGCGGCATCCAGCACCAGCGGTGCAACGCCGGCGCTGGCCACCGGGCCGCCAAGGGAGGCAAAGGCATGCGCAACCATATCCACGGCTCGTTGCTTCAGGTAATTCTCGGCCATGGTTTTCCTGAAAAGCTCCACTCTTTTGGGCGGCACGCTCAGCGTCACGGCGGCCGTCGTGCCGGGGCGCAGTTTGTGATCGGGATTGTCAAGCTCGAACCGCGCTACTACCGTGCGCGTTTCTGGATTCGCGTGCGGATACACGAAAGTGAGTTTCCCTTGAAACGTTTCACCGGGAAATCCTTCAGTGATCGCCGTCGCCAGCAGCGTCACGCGTTTGGTCTCGATTTCACTGGTCGTGGGCAGAAAGGTCAAATCGGACTCGTATACCTGCGCCTCGATCCAGACCGTCGACAGATCGGCCACATCGTAAAGAGGCGTGCCTTCTTCGACGTACTGGCCCTCGCGCACATACTTCTTGATGACGTGGCCGTGGATGGGCGACGGAATCTTCAGATGCGTGTTGGCCATGCCGGTCGTTAGGATCTTGTCAATTTGATCGTCGTTGATTCCCCACAAGGCGAGGCGTTCGCGGTTGAGTCGAAGGAGATCGACGTTGCCGTTTTTCTTGGCGTCGAGCAGATTCTGCACCGTGGTCAAAAGCTCCGGACTGTAGAGAAGCGCCAGCACCTGGCCCTCGTGGACCATCTGACCATGCTGGTTCACGTAGAGCGTATCGAGGCGGCCTTTGACGCGCGCGGCGACCTGCTTCAGCTTGCGCTCGTTGAACTCGACAAAACCCACCGTCGTGATTTCCTTGCTGAGCGGCAGGAAAGCAACGGTCCACGTCTGAATGCCTGCGGCTACGATTTTGTAAGGAGAGAGCTGGACGCGGTTGACGATGCCGGGCGGCAAGGCCACGTCTTTTTCCTCTGACTTCTTGCGTTTGGACAGGGGCATGTTGCAAATGGGGCACTTTTCCTTGGGATTGTCGCGGATCACCGTTGGGTGCATTGGGCAGAAGTACTCGGTGTCCGAACTTGCCGCATGCGCCTCACCTGCCGGGCGCGTCCATTTGTGGTAGTACGCCAGAATTGTGTCCCATTTGACGATGACGACGCCGATGAGGACGAGGATGGCGATGAAGCGCAAGCGCGCCAGCTTGACCAGGATCAGGAAGTGGAACCACCACCAGACTTTGCCCACGGGGCTGAGACCCGGCGGCGCGCGGAGGCCGCCCTCGCTGTCGGGCGGAGTTCCGTCTGGTTCGGGTTCCGGCAAGGGCTGTGTGCTCGCTGACATGGGATGTTCTCCTCTGTGACGTTCGTATTTCATTCCAATAATCGGCCCCCCGAGCAGTTTTCATCAACCGCTCGGGAGACCACAATGCAGATCACGAAATTGGGCGGGTGACGCCTATCTCGTCACGCTCCCTCCAAATCCTGCCTCTTTCAGGACACCGACGATTGCGGCTTCGTCGTAGCTTGCCGGCTCGGCGCTGAAAGTCGCTTGCTTGCGGTCGTAGTTCACTTGCACATTCTTTACCCACGGTAAAGTCGCGAGTGCGTCACGCACGCGCGGTGGACAGGCCGTCGGTCAAGACATGCCCGTGACCGCGACCGTC
>JAKEHV010000329.1 GCA_022614915.1 Gemmataceae bacterium
CCGCTGTTTGAGGCCCTCACCGCCAAACATCAACCGTTTCCAGAATCCTCCGACCCTAACCAACTGAAACTGTTCGACTTATAGCCGGACACTACTGACAATTCCTCTCTCATTCTGGTTTGGCGAAATCAAAGTTGCCGTCGATCCACTCCTCGACCTGCGCGGCCGAAATCACGTCCACGTGCCCGTCGGCGTACAGGTAGTGCGACGCCTGGAAGTGGCGGTCCAACTGGATGTCGTTCTTGACCGCCGTCTTTACCAAACCCCAGTCGCGGTTGAATTGGGAAAACCATTGCGACGCGTGAGCATGGTCGTACTTAGAATGGGCGTAAATGTACTCATCCTTCTGGGCGTCGTATTCGTGGGGATCCTTTTTTCCACCTTCGAGCTCCCGGCGATCGGCGGCCTCAAAGGCGACGATTGTCCGGCTGGTCGCCCTCAGCTTATTCAGGTTGCGAACGGCGCCCGGAACGTCGTCCACGGCCAGGTAGTCGTTGATCACATAGCTCGTGCTCTTCATGTAGCGCCGCTCGTGCAACAGGAAGTCATCCGGACAAAGGCGAATCTCATCGACCTTTTCCAGGTGGCCGGCCACAGTGTAAATCCATGACTTCCCTTCGCCGGCATGGTGCCATTCGGGAAATTGCCCTTGATGGGTATCGCAGAATTGCAGAATCGCCAGGCCAATTTGGCGCATGTTGCTCTTGCAGGAGGCTGCGCGCGCCGACGCGCGCGCAGCCTGAACCGCCGGCAGTAGAATTGCCACGAGCACACCGATGATCGCAATGACCACCAGCAGCTCCACGAGCGTCATGGCTTGGCGGCGAACATTCATCCTCGACCTCGAGTTGGCAAGCGGCGGCGTCGCACGCTCAGCAAACATGTCCCGCCTGCCATCAATAGAGTGGCCGAGCCGGGCTCCGGCACCCACTGCACGAACGACGAGGCGAAACCCAGAGAATTCATCGCCTCGGCGAGCGTTGCCGCAGGCGCATTCTTGTGCAGCACAAAGAAAAACGCATTGGACGGGGCGAGACCGATCTGCGTGCTCGTGAGCTGGAAGCTTACGAGATAGACCCCATCCGGGCTGGCGCTCGTGGGCGACGAGCCGTCGCCCAGCAGACCATAGCGAATCGAGTTGTGAACTTCGGCGTTGTAGGTCGCCGAGACTGGGGGGAGTGACAGACTGTCGAACGGAGGGCCGTCGGAAGTGACGGCGAAATTCTCCGGCGGGCTGGCGATATGCACATTCGATCCGCGAAAGGCCTTCAATTCGGTGGCGCCCGCGTCGCTGAAAGCCGCTCCGTCCCAGCGCTTTAGGCCGTCTGTGAAACCGAGCGACAGGACGCTGCTCGCTGCAAACGCCTGCGGCCCGCCATCGACCTGATCGTAGCCGTAGGCGAGACCCGGGCCGGAGAAAAACGCCGGTTGATGGAGAATGGGGTCGATTTCGTTATTTGGTCGTGAATACCACACATTGTTGAAAGGCAATAGCGGCATCACGTACACCGATTTCCGCGCCGTCAGCGAATCGCTATACGGCGCGTCGAGGATCAACCGCCGTGTAACGATCTGATTGTTGTCGTTAGTAATCTGAATCTGCGGTCCGTGAGCAAGAGCTGGCGAAGCCGCCAGCGCAGCCGAAACCGCAAGCGCAAACATGTATCCGCGCATACGCAAGGTCTCCCGATGAAAAATCGACGTAGATAGAATCCCCCGCGATCGCGAGGGAGCACGAATCGGACGTAGAGAGCTCTACGCGCGTTCGGGAGGGGGAACGGATGGGAGGTCGGCCGTGCCGAATGCACGATCAGAGGTTGCCGGGCCAAGCCAGGCAAACGGCGAAATCTGTTGGACAATATCGACGCGTACGCTGATCAGAGTCGGAACCGCCGCGAGCCAATTCATCGAGAGACCGCCGCACTTCAGCGCTTGCCATCCGACGACGGTGCTTTGCCTGGTATTTTCCGGCCGCGGCTCATGTGGCTGCGAGCAGCAGGAGTGAACAATCTTGATTGGGGAAACTTCGCGTGGCCCTTCGCAGCAGGATCGCGCCGCCGATCCCTTGCCCCGATCACAACAGTTACTCGAATGGTTGGCCAGCCGCGTTTCACCGCGCTTGTCGAGCCAACTTACGTCGAAACCGGCCGCCTTGGCTTGTGTGATCGCGAAATCGGGTGGGCGGACTCCGTGTTTCTGTGCCCAAGCGAGCCGCTCGGCGAGCGTGTGGCAGCAACATGATCGCCAACACTGTTCTGCCGTCTGACAGCCGCAGCTCGACGTCGCGCAGAGAAAGACTTCATTCAATTTCTGCGTCCGACTACCAGCCGGCAAAGGGATACCGGCCGCGGTGACAACGTATGCCGTCAACAAAAGAGCGCTGGCAAAGCGCCGAAGGCTTGGCCGACGATTCAATGCGTGGCGGCGGGAAGACGACATGTCTCGGCCCGGGTAGGTGGAAGGCGCCCGCATTAGCCTAGTCCTCGCAATCCGCCCAGTCAATGACTGATCGTCTCATCTCGTGTCGGTCATAAAGCGTGAACGCCACGTCAAAAGACCCCCGAGCGCGACGGCGGAGAATATGGCCCCGGCCAGAAAAGTGAGCGTCGGCCCGTACCATTGCCACAAGCCGCCCGCGAGCAGACTCGCGGCGATGGCCGCCGCGCCGTTCACGAAATGAAACAGCCCGAATGCCGAGCCGCGGAGTTCGGCCGGCGCGGTGTCGGCCACCATTGCCGCCAACAGGCCTTGTGTCAGCCCCATGTGTAAACCCCACAACGCGACGCCGATGAAAACCAAAGTGAGGTTCTGCCCCACAGCCAGCACGACGTCTGCCGCGATCAAAATCGCCAGTCCAATCATCAACAGGCCGGGCCGGCCGATGCGGTCCGACACGCGGCCGGCCGGATAGGCGGACAGCACGTACGTGAAGTTCATCGCCGCCATGGCCAGCGGCGCCAAGGCGAGCGACATTCCCCGCTCGTTGGCGAGGAGCACGAGAAAGGCTTCGCTGAATCGGGCCAGTGTGAAGATGGCGCCGATGACGACGACGATCCAGAATGCGCTCCCAAGTTGCTCGAGGTCGCGCCGGCGAGGGAAAGCATTTAGCGGACGCGCGTCGACGTGCCGTGTCGGCTCCTTGACGCCGAAGACGAGTACCGCGACGGCCACGACCGCGGGCACGGTCGCAATCCAGAAGACGGCGCGGATGTTGTTCGTCAGTAGTTGCATCAGCGCGACGGCCGCCAGCGGCCCCACCAACGCGCCCGCCGTGTCGAGCGATTGTCGCAGGCCGTAGGCGGCGCCGCGAATCTCCTGTGGCGTTGCATCGGCGAGCAACGCGTCGCGCGGCGCGCCGCGGATTCCCTTGCCAATTCGATCGGCGAACCGCGCAAAAAATACCCAGATCGCCGAGTCGGCCAGTGGAAACAGTGGCTTGGATGCGGCTGCGAGACCGTAGCCCAGCACGACCAGCGGTTTGCGTCGGGCGAATTGGTCGCTGAGCGTGCCTGAGAAAACCTTGCTGATCGACGCGGTACCCTCGGCGATTCCTTCGATGATACCGAGTGTGAACGCGCCCGCGCCGAGTGAAACCAGGAACAGGGGCAACAGCGAATGGATCATCTCGGACGAGAGATCCATGCACAGGCTGACCAGACCCAATAGCCAAACGACGCGGGGGATTCGAACGGCCATTCGGCAAGATTAGTGTGGCCATCGGTATCCCGCAACAGTCTGTAGTCGTCTCGCTCCGCGAGACGCACTTTCCTCTCGCGGAGCAAGAGGACTACACTTTCTTACCAGGGCTTGAGCTTCCAACCCAGGATGAAGCCGATGCCGAAGCACCACAGCGCGGCGACTTCTGGTTTTTCGCGGGCGTACTCTTTCAGATATTCGACGAGATCGCGCCCCATGTCGACTTCGTCGCTCGATTTGCTCGGCGCTTGCGGGCGCGCATTCGATGCGCGCGCTGCGGTTTTCGTGGTGGCCATCGTGATTCCTCGGTGGGATTAATTGTTACGTTGCTCGAAAAGTCGAGTTAGAGCGTCTAACAAATTGAACCGCCACGACGCCAAGTGCGCCAAGCAAGGCATAAAAGCCAATGAACTATCTTGGCGACCTTTGTGTCCTTGGCGGTTTGATTCATTTTGTTCGATTCACTTAATAGTTCAGCGGTTGTTCGGACGCATGTGCCTGCCCGCGTGTTCGCAGCGTGGATTTCAACCAGGCGACATTGCGGCGCAGCTCGTCGCGCGATCGCTCGAGCGATACGAGTCCCTTCTTGATATAAACCCGGGCCACGCCCAAGACGATGGCCGCTAAAAGTAGGCCGACGAGCGCTGCCATTGCCGTCGCGCCCGCTATGGACCACTCTAGTTGTTCGACCAACAGCGCGGCCAAAGCCAGGAGCGCGACGGGAATCGTGCCCAGCAACACGCAGGCGCCGATCACGGCAAGAATGAGACACATGCGTGCCTTTTGCACCGACTGACGCACGTCGAGCGTGAGAAGCTGAACTTGCAGCTCCGAGAGTTCGATCACGTCGTGCGTCAGGTCGGAGACGCTGGCGGCGACGTTGGGCGCTTTGCCGTGATATCGACCGTTGCCAATCATTTTCGTTTCACCATCCAGCCGAGTGCGAGTCCGAGAGCAACGGCGGCCGCAATCGTAAGTTTGGGATGCTCTCCGAGAAAATCTTGAATTCGCTCCTCCCACGATTGGGCCGCTTCGCTCCACGATTGCGGTTCAATCTCGGGCGCGGGTTGGCGCTTGGCGTACGTTGGCCAGTGCGGTTCGAGTCGATTGACTGGACTATCTCGCATAGTGGAACTCCAATCAACCAGGTTGAGAACTCCAAGGTTCGTGCAATGGCGACGTGTCCGGTTCGTGTTCTTGCTGTTCGTGTGCCGCCGTGTGTTGCGCTTTATGTTGCGCCGCCTCGCTCAGACGCTGCGTCATGTAGGCGATGCCGCTGCGCGCCGCCCAGGTAATGCCCATCATCAACAGCGACTTCAACATTCCCGGCTTATCCGGACGAACGGCCGCGGATTCCACGCGGACCTTGTTCTGCTTGACGAGTTCGGCCAGCATGTCCGGATCGGGCTTGATCACGGCTTTCTTTTTGGGAACAACCAGATACCCCGCGGCGAGCGCAATCGCCGCCACGGCCCAAGGGAACTTGCGCACGTAGTACGTCCAATCCGTCATCTCGCGCGCGCTGCGACTTACCTGGCGAACGTCGCAATCCAATTCGCGACGCAGCTCGGCCATTCGGCGGCGGATTTTTTCCGATTCATCGGAGCGCATGGCGGGCTCGTCAATCAGCGATTTAATGGCCACAAAAAGCACAAAAAGGCACGAAAAGACACAGAAGTGAGTGCCGTCCAGTTATTCAAGCATTCACACGATCTCGATGCACCGATTCCTTTTTGTGACTTTTTGTGCTTTTCGTGGCCATGCGTAGCTTGTTGTCTATAGCCTCAACCGCTGAATTCTTGCGAATCCAGCTAACTTCGAGGCCCGGCTACTTGCTGAATCGCTCGGTAATCGCCTCGGGGATCATGTTTTCCACGCGTTCCATCAACCGCCGTCCGAGTCCTTCGGCGGCGATGCGGTCGCTCCAGCGTCGCGGGCGACGATGCGACGACGCAAGTGCGCCGCCGACGAGCAGCCCCACGCCGAAGCCGGCCGCGAGGGCTATGAGCACCGACCTGCCTTCGTGGCCCTCCGTCATATTGCGGAATTGCGACGCGCCCTGCGAAATATAGCCGGATACCTCGTCGCGCATGTCGGCCATCGCCTGTCCGGCGTCCGAGGCGGCGCGCCGCGCCGGCGACTGCCGGCCCGACGAACCTTGTTGGCCGCGCGAGCGGTTGCGTTGATTGGTTGTTGCCATGGGTGTATCCCTTCCTGATAGGTTTCAGTGTTAAGTCGCCCAGGGACTGGCTCATTTTGCGCTCTTCTTCGGAGCAAAATGTGCCTGTCCCTTTTCTGATACTTTCTAATCGCGCGAGCCGGCAATGAGGCCCACGACAATGCCCAGCAAAAGGCCGGTGCCGAACGCGATGGCGACTGACTCGGCCGGCCGGCTGCGGATCATTTCCTGCGCTTGCTCGTAGCCTTCCATCGTGCGATCGCGGACTTGTTCGGCGGCGCCGCGCAGCGACTCACCGGCTTGTTCGGCATATTGTCGGGCCGTCTCGGTGGCTTGCGTGAACGTGCCGCCGGCTTGATCGCTGATGTCGTGTAGCACGCGCTCGATACTCTGCCGGGCTTCGCCCGTCTTCTGCTGCACCAGGCCGACCAATTGATCGAAATTGCCTTCGACTTCCGAAAGCTCATCGTCGGTGAGCTGGCCCCACTTCTGTTTAACTCTGCCCTTCATCTGGTTCCAGTTGCCTTTGACTTTTTCCTGCGTACTCATGTTTTGCTCCGAGCGAATAGGGTGTAGCAGGGAGCTTGGAGCAGGGAGCAGGAGTAAGACCGAAGTTCTACTTCCATGCTCAATTGCACCAAGCTCCTCGCTGGATACGGGAGGAGGCACGTGCCGCCGCGCATTATAAACGCATGCACGTTCCAGCCGCGAGTTTCCGCAAATTGAGTGCCAGAGGGATTAACGGCGTTCAGTGGAGCGTGACTTGGTAAATGGGGTTGAAGGACTAACCACGGAGGACACAGAGGACATGGAGAAAAACAAGGAATGATGAGGGGCAGGGGGTCGCGGGCATTCCAGGCTGGATGCCGCGCGACCGGCGGAGGGATTCGTGAGAGTCTTCGGGTGCCACTGCTGGCTTGCCCAGCAGTGTTCCGAATACCTTATCCTTGCGGTACGAAGCTGGATAAAAGGAATCGGCAGCATCCTTGAGTAGTTTTGTCCATTTCCGCGAACACGATTTTTGTGGACAAAACTCGCCGCTATTGTCACCCCAAAATCGAAATTACCCAATGATTGCAGGGGTTCTACGGCCCAGAGGGTGACAAAAGTCCCGGAGTTTTGTCACTGAGTGCTCATAACGCGTGACATTGGCTTCGATGAGCTAATTCCAGGCCCAATCCGGTATTTGAATAGATGCTCGAAACTCTCCGCCCAAATTTTGGGCACCTATTGTCACTTGGACATGGCCCCGGGGCGCGGCTGAGCGCGCAACGCGACCATTCGGTCAGGCGACGTGCGATCGGCGACCGTGGTGACGGTTTTCGAGATGCCAAAGAGCGAAGCTTGCTGGTAGGCGTGGATGGATGATAGCGGATTTTTATACATATGTATAGTGCAGTTTTGGCCAGGGGGACCCAAGCGGGCAGGGCGAGCGGGAACGCCAGCGGCACCGGGTCGTGAAACGTTCAAGCGAATGCAGACCCGGATGGGTCGAAAGTCAATAGCCAGGGAGCGTGAGCCCCTGGTTTGTGATCACGAGCGCATCGCCTAGCCCCAGCGGGGCGACAGTAAGAGTGCGATGATACTGCCGCCCCGTTGGGGCTTGAACTTTTTTATGTGCTGATGTCCAGGAGTTTACGCCCCTGGCTATTGACGGTCGCCGCGTTGCGGCTCATCGTCGAGCCGCTTGTACTCGATCACGACCAAATCCATCGCGATTCGCGTCAGCACAGTCTTTAGTGGCGGGTTGGTCGCGCTTGGAGTATGAATTGCAATCGAGAGCTGGGCCGCAAGGGTTGGGCAGGAAGAGTACTGGCAGAGCGATTGGCACCCGCGCGCCCAAGTGGTACGAGCAACAATTCCGCCAGCGCATCCTCAAGTCCCTGCGATCGCGAGCGTTACAACTCGGTTACACCCTTACGCCCATCCCCAAGCCAGGGTAAGTTCCTCACGAGGCGGGGTGACGCAGAAAATGCTTATGGCCTG
This sequence comes from Gemmataceae bacterium, assembly GCA_022614915.1. Classification (GTDB taxonomy): domain Bacteria; phylum Planctomycetota; class Planctomycetia; order Gemmatales; family Gemmataceae; genus JAKEFD01. The sequence continues at coordinate 7,862 of JAKEHV010000329.1, forward strand.
CTGCGACGACGCAGGCCTATTGCGAAGCCAATGCCACCACCGACAAGAACAACAACCGGAAAGGCGGCGGCGCCGATTCGTCTCATGTCGCCATCGGGAAATGCCAAGGGAGCAATCAAAGCGAATGCAACAAGACCTACAACCGCAAAGAGAACCGCAAATCCTATTGCTCTAGCCATGCGAAAACCGCCGCCTAACGATAAAGCTCAGTCGCCCGCCCGCAAGTGAGCGGGTGCTGTCCTAACATTGTATGGGTCGCGGGCCGACCGCTTGAGCGCTAAAAGCGCGTCCGTATTATCGAGGCATGGACGCCTACGAAACGCTCCGCAAGCAAGCCGCCCAAAAGCGCGACGCGCTCATTAAAGCCGCCCGCGCGGAGTTTCGGCAATCCCTTCGCCGCATACGCGAACTACAGCTACAGCTTGGCGGCACGGCTCCCAAGGCCATACAGACCAAGCCTAAGCCGATCATCGAAATGATTGCCGATCTAGCGCCGCGTGATCGGACGTTCACGTTGGCCGAAGTGGTCGCGTTGCTGAACCAAGCCGAGCCGAACCGCAAGTATCACGTACCGACAATTCGGACGTTTTTTCAGCGGCTCGAAAAGCAAGGCATGATCCGCCGCGTGCGCCGTGCCAATGGCAATGTGCTGTGGGCTGCTGCGGGCTGCCGGACACCCGACACGCTCTACGGCGCTCAATCGTTAACCGAAGTGGCGGCGGACGTGCTGCGAGCATCCGGCCCGCTGCGCGTTGCGGAATTGCTGGTTGCCATCCGCGAGCGCGGTTACAGGGCCGACGCCGATCCGCACAAGCTGCTGACTTCGCTGGTCAGCGACCTCAAGAGGAATCCAGGACGATTCAGGCGGGATAAGGCGGGGCGGTGGTCGGTGAAAAGCTAGGGTATCTAGTGTATTAAGCAGAAAAAAGTTTGGGGAAAGTGCTAGCGACCCCTTCCAAAGCTGACAAACAATGGTTAAAACTACCGCTTAGCTGACATCGTACACCAATGTCAGCTTTAACCTATTGGAGGGAGTCTTAGCCATGTCACTTGATAGGTATGAGATTTTTCGGCGCGATGTGCCACCCGCGTACTTGCGGGATTGCTTGCTTGGCTTATTCGAGGACTATCTTTCCGCCGCCGAGTGGTGCGGTGACCGGTTTGAGCCATCCGAAGCCTTTAACGTGCTGCCATTTTATCGCCGTGGCATGATTGAAGACACCGTGCGTAGCGTGGCGCGCAATTACGCCGACATCAAGACAACTGTTGAGCGCGATGGTTTTTGGAACCATACCGTAGTGGCTGTCGGCGACTGCATCATGACGCAAGCCACCGTCAAGTATCCCGATGATCTTGTACGCCCGTCGCTCGCCAGACAGTCATACGCTGAACCAGACAATCAGCGATATTTGGATTCTTCGTTCC
>JAKEHV010000330.1 GCA_022614915.1 Gemmataceae bacterium
CAGTGAGCCCGACCGCATCGATGCCGTCGAACCATTCAGCTTGGAGATCGGCGGCGGTCTGCACGTGATAGGCGGCACGGCCGCGCTCCCGGCAGCGGGCGACGAGCTGCCGCGTGTTGTTGGAGTTGCGGCCGCCCACCACAACCACCGCCTGCACCTGGTCGAGCATTTTTTCCAGGGCTTTCTGATGGTCCTTGGTCGGATGGCAAATCGTGTCCAGGAAGCGGATCTCGGCATGTGGATTCATTTTGCCGATGGCGGCGCGAATCAGTTCGGCGTGGCGCATCTGCGTCGTCGTTTGGCAAATGACGCCGAGACGCGGATGCGGATACTTCTTCACCTCCTCCGGCGAAGAAACGACTTGATGGCTGGGCAAGTCTTCGACGATCCCTTGGACTTCAACGTGGCCGGGCTTGCCGATGACGAGCACGTGATAGCCTTCGTCGCGCAGTTTTTTTGCGGCCTCATGGGCCCTTTCCACTAAAGGACAGGTCGTGTCGATGAGGTTCTTACCGGCGCTGGCCAGGCGGGCCCGTTCGCGGTCGCTGACGCCGTGGGCCGTGATGAGCACGGTGTCCGTAGCGGGCAAGGCCTGACGCCGATCCTCGTGGACTTGGCAAAAGCCGCGCGCATCGAGGCGCGAAAGGACTTGCTCGTTGTGGACCAGCTCGCCATGAATAGTAACGGATTCGGGCCGCTCTACCTGTTCGATGGCCGCCAAGGCGTCGCGCACGCCGAAACACATGCCGAGCACGTCGGCCACAATGACTTTCATACAATGTGCCTTTCTTACCGAGCCGCGACTTCCTTCATGAGAACCGCAGAAGCAACGCATCGTTAACGTCGGTGTCGCCGACTGCCAAGCAGTCGGCTTGGACAGTTTCCAAGCCGACCGCTTGGCGGTCGGCAGCGGCGACGGTGTCTCTTGGAGAATGCCGTCGTGCGGTTGGTTCCACAAATAACTTTGTAAAGCAAAGTTTACAGGCAAAAAACCTCACGCCGGCGACCAACCCTCGGAAACGCGCTTGTTAGGGGACGCCGGAGCGCCCGACAGCGCGTCGGTGACCACGTTTTCCAAGACGGCCACATATTCGAGAAAACGCTGTTGGCCTTGTGCGGTAAGCTGGCACAGTGTCTGCGGCCGGTTGTCCTTGAAGCCTTTCCAAATCTGCACCAGGCCTGCCTCTTGCAGAATCTGCAAGTGCCGGCTTAGGTTCCCGTCGGTTAATGAGCACAGTTCCTTGAGATCGTTGAACAATAGACCCTGCGGGTGCGTGGCCAGCGACGTGACGATGCCGAGCCGCGCTTTTTCGTGGATGACGCGGTCGAGACCGTCGTAGGCGAAGCGGCCGGCGGAATCAAGGCGCACCTTCTTGTTTTTGCTCATAACGGCGTTCCAAAGTCCAATAGAGAATCGCGGCGGCGAGCAACTGGCCGACACCGAACGGAATGGCCATCGCCCACGGGGAAAAGGCCCAATCGCCTTTCGCCCAGGCCAATGCAAAGGCGCCAGTTACCAGGTAATGCACGCCGACCCAAAACGTGGCGCGCGGCAACAATCGATACGAGGCGAATACGCCCAGGCCGAACAGGATCGCCCAGAGCCCGGGCAGCATCCACAGCGTTTCCGGAGCGTTATGCCAAAGGACGAACGCGAGCAGGCCGCCGGCGACAATGCTCGGCGCGAACTGCCCAACCGCCAAAAGCGCCGTCGTCCGCGTCAGGGCCGACGCCGCATATTTACAGTGCAGCACCATAGCCACGCCGGTGGCGACGAGGCTTAACAACGCGGCGCCGATCCAGAGCGTGAGATAGGCGCCCAGATTCTCAGCCGGCGTCGGCAACCACACCGCCTGCACTATTGCCGCGGCCAGCGCGAGCACTCCCGAAAGCGCCACCGGGGCGGCCTTGTAGCCGCGAAACACTCGGTGCGTGCTACTTGCTGGCGAATCTCGGAAATCTGTGTGAGCGCTTCGTGGAGGTCCATGACCGCGCCCTGCCCGCTGTTACTTTACATTGCAAAGTTAGCGATTCGCGGCGGAAGTGTCAAGCGCCTTTTTGTGATGGACTATTCAAAAAGCTGCAACCGCGCCCCGTTGCCGCTCGGCTTCTTCCCTTCCAGCTCATCCCAATCGACAAGCTGAATCGGCGGCGGCAAAACGCGCACCAGCGTGGCGCGTTTGACGGCTTCGAAGCCCTTGCCGGCGCGGCTGGCGGTTTCGTGCCGGCCGGTATACTCCAGGACTTTGCCGCCGGAGGTTTCCACTTGCAGCATGTCACTCGCTTTGGCGATCAATGCGCCGCCCAGGCACATGTCGTCGTCGGCCAGCTTGATGCCGATGACGCCTTTGCCCACGCCGGACAGGATATTGATCTCATTCAAGGGGAAGTGCAGCACGTGGCCGTCGCGCGACGCTAACCACAGGGACTTTTCGTCCTTGAGCACACAGGCCAGGACCACGCGGTCGCCCTCGTTCAGCTTGACATAACGCCGGCCCAGCTTGTTCGACTCCGTGCGGTACGCGGCCAGCGGGGCGCGCAGCGTCAGTCCCTGTTCGGTGACGGCCAAGAGGTACGGGCCGGGCGGGTCTTGTTTGGTCTCGGGCTTGATGTGAGCGGGGACGAAGCGCTCGTCGGTGGTGACGGCGGCAATGATCTTCGCGCCTTCGTCCAGCTTGAAGAACTTGGCGACGGGTTCGCCGTAGCCGGAACTGGCGGGGACTTCGTTGATGCGCATGGTGAAGGCCGCGCCGTCGTCCGCGAAAAAGATGACGTGATCCAGCGTGCTGCCGGGCGCGACGGCAAGGACGGCATCGCCTTCGCGGACGCGGGTGCCTTCGACCGAAGCCAGCCGGCCGACGCGCTTGATCCAGCCGTCGCGCGTCAAGACAACGTTGGTGTTTTCCTTGACGATGTAGGATTCCGCGCTGAATTCGGGCGTCTCCTCGCCCATGGCCAGCGAGGTGCGACGCCGGCCGCCGTACTTCTCGCCGAGCGCTTTAAGCTCGCTCTTCACTACGCCCCAGAGTTTCCGCGTCGAGCCTAGGATTTCCTCGATCTCTTCCGCCTGCTTCTTCTTCTCGCGCAGCTCGTCGAGAATGCGCTTGATTTCAAGCTGGGCCAAGCGATAGAGCTGGGCGTCGAGGATGGCTTCGACCTGGATTTCGTCGAGGCGGAAGACTTGCATCAGTTTCTCGGCGGCATCGGCTTTGCCGTCGGAATTGCGAATGATCTTGATGGCGCGATCGAGATCGTTGAAGACGATCTTGAAGCCTTGCAGGATGTGGATGCGCTTCCGAAGCTGCTCCAACTCGTACTCAAAGCGCTTGCGGACGGTCTCCAAACGGAAATCGAGAAAGTGGCGCAGGATTTCCTTCAAACCCAAGCGCTGCGGCTGCGGTTTGCCGTCGTCGCCGGGCACAAGGCAGGTGAGGTTGACGGGAAAGTTCTCTTGCAGGGCCGTGTGCTTGTAAAGATACGCCATCACCATTTCCGGGTCGGCGTCCGGCTTGATGTCGAGCACAATGCGCAGGCCGACTTTCTCGTTGGACTCATTGGTCAGGCCCGTCAATAACGGCAACTTGCGCGACTCGATGATCTCGCCGATCACGCCTTCGAGGTTGCCTTTGTTGACGCCGAACGGGATAGACGTAATGGCGATTTGCCGCTTTTTGCCGTGCTCTTCCAGCTTCCATTCGGCTTGCACGCGGATGCTGCCTTGGCCGTCTTCATAGGTTTTGCGCAGCGTGCGGCGGTCGGTGACGATCTTGCCGCCCAAGGGGAAATCGGGGCCTTTAAGCTTGTCGAGCAAGTTGGCTGTGCTGGCGTCGCGGTCGTCGATCAAGAGCACGCAGGCGTCGATCACGTCGCTCAGGTTGTGCGGCGGAATGTTGGTGGCCATGCCGACGGCAATGCCCGCCGAGCCGTTGACGAGCAGGTTGGGGAACTGGGCGGGCAGGACGACGGGTTCTTCGAAAGACCCGTCGTAATTAGGACGCATCGCAACAGTCTTCTGGCGCAATTCAGCGAGCAGAAGTATGGCCGTCGGCAAGAGTTTGGCCTCTGGATAGCGTTCGTGAGCAGGGGGATCGCCATCCACCGATCCGACGTTGCCGATAAAGTCGATAAGTGGTTCGCGCATCACCCACGATTGTGCCATCCGAACCAGTGCTTCATAGGCCGGGGCTGTTCCATGCGGATGGAATTTGCCCGTCACGTCGCCGGTAATGCGAGCACATTTGGCAGGTTTGCGGTCCGGATACAGCTGCAATTCATTGAACATGGAATAAAGGATGCGGCGCTGCACAGGCTTCAAGCCGTCACGCACGTCGGGCAAGGCGCGGGAGGTGATGACCGAGAGGGCGTAGGTGAGATAGCGTCGCCGGGTTTCTTCGACGATGGACGCCGGATGAATGGTTTCCGCCATGAAGTAACTGCTCCGCAAACCAACTTCCTGTTGCGTTTCGATGCATTGTAGCAAGGTTGGCTGTCAGTTGAGTTGACAATTCCGGCCATTTGGTCGCACGGTCTTGGAAGCGTCGATTCCGCCCACGAAAGTGGCACGCACGGCTCGTGCGTGCCAACAAAATCGACCACTTGGCACGCACGGGAGCATGCACATAAACACTTCATTGTGAACAACTTACAATTATGAGAATCACCGTGCGTGCCAACTCGTGCATAGGCATACCCCGCTGTTGTAAGTAGTTGCTAACTTAAACATATATTAGCGTTTCCTCGCTTCCGCGTCGGCCTGTTCGCGTCACTTAACAATTCTCACAAAGTACGTCAAACGAGTTGACAATTCTCCAGATGCAACCTAGTGTTGGTCGGAGAATCCCATGGAACCCAAACCACATGCCGGTCCGCACCACTGCCAGTTGAAGTGGCTGAGAATACCGCGCAGCGTGACGAAGGCGGAATGCCGCCACGGGCCCGGAGGGCTCGGCGCCAATCTGGCCGTCGAGATCGTCGATCTTGCCCCAGAGGGTGTGCGGCTAGTCGTCACGGAAGAACTGACCGTGAAATCCGAAGTGGAAGTCCGCATTTCCACATTCGGCCTGCACAAGGTGGTTCGGCGCTTGGCCGAAGTGGCCTGGTCGGAGCCGTTGGAGAACGGCCAACACCGCGTCGAGCTTCACTTCTACAAACAGCTGCCCTATCGCGAGCTGCAGCAAATGATTCGGCCGTAGGACGAATTGCCTCCTCAGTATTGGATTCCTTCACATTCCATCCAATTCCTACAGACGTGATACAAATCTTTGATTTTTCCCCCGATGCGTCCTAGGGTTGAGCGGAGGATTGCATGGCAAGTCAGACCAACGCCACAGGGCCCAATCGGCGCTTGTGCCGGCGCAAAACACCACGAACCGTGACCAAAGCCGAATGCCGCCGGGGCGCGGCGAAACTAGGCGCCAATCTGGCCGTGCAGTTTCTCGATCTTTCTCAAGATGGCTTACGGCTCGTGGTCAAAGAGACGCTGCCGGAAAAAGAGGAAGTGGAAATCAGCATCATCACGAGCGGCATGCGCGCGGCGTTGACACGGTCGGCCGAAGTGGTTTGGTCGCTGCCGCTTGAGAATGGTTTGTTCTGCGTCGGGTTTCGTTTTCACAAGCGGCTGCCCTATCGCGATCTGCAGCAAATGGCCCGGCCCTGAAGCATGTCCGCGTAAAACCAATCCAGGCATCCGGTCAAGTGCAGCTCCAGAGGCGAACCAGCGGACCGGCCGATTCAAGCGCACTTCGATGGTTTTCTTCGATTGCACCAGCTCATGCCGCGCTTCTTCGTCGCTGACCTTACCCATGTCCACGTGGCTGACCGTATGCGAGCCGATGTCGTGGCCCAGCCGCGCCAGTTCCTCGACGTCGGCCCAAGCCAGATTCGGCATCTTCTTCAAAGTGCGGTCCCAGATGCGCGAGCCGTTCCTGAGCGCTCATCGCGCCGGAATACTTGTAAAGGGCGCACAAGGCGCTTTTGGCGAGAGTCTTCACTGCGGACGGGTAGGGCAGGCGTCATAGCAGACGGCATGGGCCTACTATGACTTATGGTCCACTAGAATATAGTTGATTCCACGGGACACAACAACAAGGGAGTAATTGTGCACAAGTGTTTGGTAACCGGCGGCGCCGGCTTCATCGGGTCACATCTGGTCGATCGCCTGTTGGCTTTGGGCCATCCGGTGCGGGTCCTCGACAACCTCAGTACTGGAAACCCCGCCAATCTAGCGGCAATCCGGCAACGCATCGATTGGCATGAAGGCAGCGTGGCCGACCCCGCCGCGGTCGCCAAAGCCGTGCAGGATTGCGAAGTCGTGTTTCATCTGGCCGCGTATCCATCGGTGGCGCACAGCGTCGAGCAGCCGATGATGTCGCATGAGATCGCCGCGACGGGAACGCTGGCACTATTGGACGCGGCCCGCAAGGCAAAAGTTCGCCGCGTGGTGTATGCCGGCAGCAGCAGCGCTTACGGCGATCAGCCCGGGGAAGTGCGCCGGGAAGAGGACGCGCTCATCCCGTTGTCCCCCTACGCGGCGGCCAAGCTGGCGGGGGAGCACTATTGCACCTGCTTCACGGCTGTTTACGGCTTGGAAAC
>JAKEHV010000331.1 GCA_022614915.1 Gemmataceae bacterium
CGGTCGCGCGCGTCGAGCAGCAATGGCGAAAGTTTCAGCGCTGCCGTCAAATCCATCACGACCATACCCGACTTCAGATAACCCAGGTGCAGCCCTTTCGATTCATTTCGCTCCTCGTCACATACGACCAGCGCGTCGTGCATGGTGCTGTAGAGCGCCTCATATTGCACGAACCGGCAGCCGATTTCCTGGGCCATTTCCTGCCCGGCCTTACGGCGATGGCTGGCGAGAATGGCATTGCCCCCCAGGCGCTGCACTTCCTTAGCCAGCACGCGCGTCATTTCATTGATGCCGACCACAAGGACCATCCGGTCCTTGATCGGCTGCGCGGCGCCGCTTTTTGCCTTGAAAGCACCGGCCAACGCTTGCAATCTGGCTGCGCATGCCGTGTCAAAAGCGTGCCAGGCTTCCCCTTTGCGGATCAACAAGTCCGCTGCCTGAGTCTCTTTGGCGTCGCCGTGCAATTCCGGCTTGATTTCCAGGATAGCTGCTTGATGTTCCGCATCGATCACCGCGGCGGCTAGCTTGACCGCGTCCATCACCCTGCGCAACACTTTGATGTCGCCCACGCCCATCGGCAAGCAGCGGAATGCCAGATTGGCGTGCGTTAAGGCAGCATTGAGAGCCGCGGCAGTGTAAAACTCGCGCTCGCCAAAACCGGTCACGCCGACGAAGCGCGTATTCTTGCCAATGCTCTCCAGATGATAGACGTGACGCAAATCGTGGACCGTGGCTTGGCCGGGGTATGCCTCCATGCCGCGCTCCAGCGCGGCGTACGTCCAGGGGGCGCCGATGCGCTTGCCCAACAGACTCAGCATCACGCCCGGCTTGCCCAGCCCGACCACGACTGTCGGCACCACCGCCGTGCCCAGGATTTGCACGAGCGGCCAGGCTTCTTCCGGCGTGCGGGCCAGCGTGGTCAGCTTGATCACATCCGGACTCTTCGTTTTGGCCTCTTCGTAAATGTCGAAGATATCCGCCGGCGTTTCACTCAGGTTCGTATAGGAAATGACCCGCTGCGACGGCGGAAAGCGGCGAATGTTGTCGGCAATGTCCAGCTCAATCTCGACATAGTCGGCCTTGCTGATGATGCATTGCCTGAGGATGGCCTGGCGCTCGGCTTCGGTCCCTTCCCAATCGCCGCCGTCTTTGGTGCGCCGGCAGCAAAGTATCGCCGGCTTTGCTTTGTTCGCCAAGATCTCGCCGATTTCCGGGGCTTTGCCGAAGCGGTCGAGGCGGATTTCCAAAAGGTCGCACTGCCGGGCCGCGTTGACCATGTCGGCCAACGCGAGGCGGCGCGATTCCTGGTTGATCGAAATGCAGATCATGGTCGGTTCCGTGCCAACAGTTCGAGTGTCGCACAGTGCGGCGTTCGAGGCAAACAAGAAAAAGGGCAGGTATCCAACCTGCTCACTCTGACGGTTGCGGTCTCTTAATGTAGTAGGCACACTCCGTGTGCCGTTGGCTGTGAACGGCACACGGAGTGTGCCTACTACAATCTGCTCATCCGGATAACACGCGCTCGGGGCGCGCGGCTGCCGGTTGCGCCGATGCCCGCTCATGAAACGAGATGTGCTCTTCCGTTTCTTGCAGCAATTTCTCCGCGTAGCCGAACACCTGCACGATGGTGATGGTGATGCCAAGGATTAGGCCAATCGCGACCAGGTTGAAGGCGCGCGCGCCGCCGAAACGGAGTAGGATGCTGGCCACGCAGCCCGCAAAGAAAGCCGTCGTCGGCAGGCCGAAAGTCATTGCCGCCTTCAGCAAATGTCCGGTGCCTTTACTCAGGGTCTTGAACAGGCTTTGATAGGTGGTGGTCGATTGCACCGACCAGTAGATGCCCGACGCGCCGTAGTAATACAAGAGGCCCCACGACGCCAGCCAGCAGAACACCGTGCAAAACAGCCCCCACAGCTCGCCGCGCGCCGACCACAATAGCGCGGGGATTAAATAGGCGAGAAAGTATGGCCGGGCCGAATCGATGATGCCCCAGAGTTTGCCGCGCACCAGCTGCCGCGCCTCCAGCGGCGTCATAAGCAGGCTGTCCCAGGTGTGTTTTTCCCGTTCGCCGCTAATCGCGCCGCTGGCGCGGACGGCGACGAACAAGCTCACGAGCGTCATCATCACGAGACCGTGATAGAAATACGTCTCCGGCTTCGATTCGAGAATCAAGAAAAGCGCGACGCCCAAGACAAAAACGAGCGCGATGGCCCAGCGGCGCGGCAGTTGCCGCAACCAGGCGAAGATCGCTACCTGCCCCACGAAGCGTTCTTTCCAGCGCAAGGGTTGGTCGCCCACGGGAGGCCGGCGCAGCCAGGCCAACCAGCGCGGCATCCGTGGCACGGCCGACAAAAAGCGCTCAAAGGCCCGCCGCAAAGTCAGCGTCGCCACGCACAAGCAACACAGCACGACGGCGACGCCTGCCGCCCAGCCCCACAGCCAGCCAGGCGACCACCAATCGTGGCCCGCCGACTGTCGATTCACCTGCTCGAACGAGTGGAAGCCGATATGCGCGAGCCAGTCGCCGCTCGCCAACAGGTACAGCACGGCGGCAAACGAGCCATAAAGCAACAGCACCGCGGTGGAAGTTTTCCGCGCCCACACGGAGGTCAGGATGCCGCCCGCAGCCAACGTCATGATCAAGATGAGAGTGTCCAGACCGAGAACGAGCAGAGTGCCAGGTTGCAACCCGCCTGCAAAAGTGAGAAAAACAAAGATCGGCCAGGCCGGCATGGTGAAGACGAGCACTTGGGCGACCTGTCCCAGCCATTTGCCAATCACGATCTCGGTCCGGGTCAAATCGGTCGTCAAGAGTAGCTCTAAAGTGCCGCGGGTTTTCTCATCGGCCACGGCGCCGGCCACGAAGGCGGGTGTCGAAATCAAGATCCAGAAGAAATGTTGGTACGCGAAGAACTGCCAGAAGTACCAGGCGCGCTCGACGGTGATGTTCCACGGCGCGATCTCGGAACGCTGGTCGACAGCTTGAACGCGGGCGAACCACGAGAATAAATAGAACAGGACTTCGAGGACGAGCACGCCCACGTAGACATGGCGGATCATGTGATGCCGCCCGCGCCGGCACGCGTTCAGCCATTCCAGGAAATAGACCGATTGCCGCCCCATGTTCCCATCATCTTAGCCCCGGAGGAGCGGCGGATTGGCCGCGCCTGTGAGAAACGGACCGCGGCCCTATAATGCCAAAGCGCAGGACTGCACCACGAGGACCGGCATGGCCGTCCGCAACATCACCCCCGCGATCGAAGATTACCTGAAGGCCATCCACAGTCTGGGCGGCGCCGAGCAGGTAGTGCTGCCTGTGGACATCGCGGCCCGCCTGCAAGTCCGCGCGCCTTCGGTCAGCGGCATGCTCAAACGTCTCGCTGAAGCGGGACTCATTTCCTACGAATCCGGGCAAGGGGCCAAGCTGACCAAGGAAGGCGTCGCCATGGCCCGCCGCGTCATTCGCCGCCATCGCCTCTTGGAACTTTTCCTCAATCGCGTGCTCGGCCTCGATTGGAGCGAGGTGGACGACGAAGCCGACGCTCTGGAACACGCCGTCTCGCCGCGCCTGGAAGAAGCCATCGCCGCCTTTTTGGGCGAGCCGCTCGAAGATCCGCACGGGCATCCCATTCCCAGCCCGCAAGGCGATCTGGCCCAGCGCAATCTCAAACCGCTCCATCAATTCCACGCGGGCCAATGCGTCGTCATCCGCGAAGTCCAAGACGACAACCCAGAGCGCCTCAAGCGCTGGCAAACCCTCGGCCTCACCCCCGGCGCGACCGTTCATTTCTTAAGCCACCAGCCGCTCGACGACATGTTCAACCTCAAAGTGGGCAACAACGTGATACCGCTGGGCAGCGAAGGGCTGGCCGGGCTGCGCGGCGAATTGGTGGCGGAGCCGTAAGGCACGAGCGCTTTCTGGAGGCTTGCGCGGCGGCGCAAGAAAGGGCTGCTCGATGCGCGGTTTCGGATTCAATGGTGAGGCGGTTTTCTTCTGCCACCTGACGATTCTCGGCTTGTTCTTTCTGCGCTGCCTGCGGGCGCTTGTGTATATGATTCCGGATTAGGGAAACAACTTCTCCGTTTTTACACTTGACATCCCTTTCAACCCGTGGTTAATTGGGGGAGTCGGTTTCCCTACCGTCAGCTGGAGAATGGCCATGGGACTAATCGCCACTCCAAATTCGTGTCTTTCTAAGCCCTTTCCAGTTTCGTTTAGCAATTTCGCCGTCGACGGACTGCTTTTCTGGCCCCTTTGAAGGTCGGTTGCCCAACCGGCGGCACATCATCAATGTCGAATTCGGAGTTGAGCTGGGGTAAAGAAGGAATCTTGCGTGCGCATGCCGCGCCATGGAGCCAGCACCATGAACCAGGAACAACCCTTGCGCAAGTGGTTTCACGTCGCGCGTGTTTTTGAAAGCATCATGGCCTTTACAGAGAGTGCCCGCACGCGTGCGCGCACGCTCTTCCGCCAATGGAAATGCGGGAAAAAGCCCTACCGACCCTCGCGTAACAAGCCGATGTTCCCCAAGCTCTACCCCCACATCGAGGGGCTGGAGCGGCGCGAAGTGCCCACGTTGGTCCGCTTCACGTCAGCAAATTTCATTGTCGGCGAAGCCTCGGGGCCGGCGACCGTTTTGGTCGAGCTCGACGCATCCTCCGCCCAGACCATCACGGTTAACTATGCCACGAGCAACGGCACAGCAACATCCGGGGGCGATTACACCTCCACCAGCGGCACACTCACCTTCGTTCCCAGTGACACCAGCGAGTCCTTCACCGTTGCCATCACGAACAACGCGACCGACGAATACGACGAGACGTTCTCGGTCACTTTGTCCAATGCGACCAATGCGACCATTTCCGGCACGAATCCCGCGACGGTAACGATTCAGGACGACGATGCTTGGTGGACCGCTGGAGCGCAGGCGCTGGTCCCCGATCCGTTGCAAGGCGACAGTGTCGTGTTTGCGTCGGCGAGTGAGTACACCGTGCGGATGGGAGATATCAACGTCCAGGCCAAGGTGTCCTTGGAAGTCGAAGAAGATTCGATTTGTGGCTGCGGCGACCTAGTGCCCATCGCCCCTGTCCCCCTTCCCGTAATACCTGCCTCTTTAGCTGCTTAATTGTCTAGCGTAATTCCCTCCTCCCATTTGCGGGCGCAGCCCGCGGGAGGAAGGAAG
>JAKEHV010000332.1 GCA_022614915.1 Gemmataceae bacterium
CCACACTCGCTTGGAAATACAGCGTGACCAATAGATTGATCAAGGCGAACAAAACCAGCAAGATGCTCCAGCGGTGCGCCCAGCGAAACTCCATGCCAAAACGCAAGAGGAATTGCGGCAACAAGACCGCCAGCGCCGCCACCACGCTCGTGCCGGCCAGGCTCAGAATTAGCACCGTGACCAAGTCGTATAGGGAGCCGAAGAACGGCCCGCAAAACGGCAGCAATGTCCCGGGCCCAACGGTCAGGTCGCTGCCGTGCGCCAGATATGCCAGGGCCCGATTGGCCGCTTTGCCCTCCGGCTGCATTTCCATGGGCGGAATCAAAATGCATGTGACCAGCGCGGAAGCCAACAGATACACGGACATGATCAAGGCGGCGAGGAGGAGCACCCAGCGCGTGTTGCGCACGCGCGTGCGCGGCGGATCTTCGCCCTCTTTGCCGCGCACTTGCGGTATCACGATCATGTTCATCTCGAAGCCGGATAAGCCCAGCGCCAGCTTCGGCAGGAACAACAGACTGAACAGCGCCACGCTGAACCAACCGAAGCCCGCGAAAGGCGGCTCAACGTACCAATCGCCGCGGTGCACCTGATCCAGCCATTCCGTGATCAGGTCCGGGTTGTTCCAAAGATAGACGAGGCCGCCGCCCAGGATGAGGGCGTTAAGGAGCAGGTAGACTAGGACGAGCGGCACGGCCAACACGAGGACATTGCGGCTGAATCCGCGCCGCAAAATGTACCAAAAAAGAAAACCCAGAACGCCCAAGAGCAGCGTGCCCATGAGCTGGTCCGTGCAGTACTCGCGCGCTTCTTCGCCGAACAGCTCGATCATGCGCTCGCGAACCCAGGTGCTGATGTTCACCAGGGCTTGTTGCCAGGTGCCGTCTTGGGCCTGCACCACGTGCACGGACGCGTCCGCCAACGAGATCGTGCGCAACAGCGTGAAGTCCGTCGCGGCGAATCCAAGCAGGATCAAGACCAGCGTTTTGCCCTTCCAGCCGCGCACCAGGCCTTCGATCATGCCGATGGAGCCGTGCCCGGTCGGCGCCCGGCCCACCAAATAGTAGTAAATGGGTAGAGCGCCGAAAAGCGTGACCAGTACGACGACAGCGGTTGCGATCGGGCCGAGCCGGCCGGCGGTTTCAAAGGTGATGGAGGGCTGATAGGCCAGCGTGGTGAAGTAATCCAGGCCCAACAGGCACATTACCCAAAGCCAAAAATACTCTTCTGGTTTGCGACGCCGGCTTTGCGGCAGGAGCTGCGGATTGAGCGGACTAGGGCCACCGTCGGGATCCATGGGAACCCCTGGGCTAAAGGCTGTTAATAGTGTATTTCGCTTTCCGTGCTCGCCTATTTCCCCCTTGAAAACTCACTGCGCGTCTTTATAATTTCGAAGGGAAAGTTGAATCCTATATCGTTGCCTGGACGATATTTAACACTAACTCGAAGTTCACGAGCCCGACGCGCCAGCAAGGGCCGTTCACGATTCGCGGGTGTAGCTCAGTGGTAGAGCGCCACGTTGCCAACGTGGCTGTCGTGGGTTCGACCCCCATCACCCGCTTTTTGAGGCCGAGAAGGCCAAGCCTTCTCGGCTTTCTTAATGTAATAGGCACACTCCGTGTGCCGTGCGTACGGCTTCACGGCACACGGAGTGTGCCTGCTACTTTCCCGTTGAGGATGCACCCATGACGGACGAAAAAGAACCCGCCGAAGACGCCGGCGCCGCGGTCGCCGAAGACGCCAAGGACGAAGCCGCCAAGGACGAAGCCGGCGACGAAACACAGGCGGAGGAAAAGAAGGAAGAAAAGCTCAACCAGAGTGTCGAGCTCATCGACACCGGCCCCTGCAAGAAGCACATCAAGGTGACGATTCCGCGCGCTGACCTCGACAAAAGGTTCGAGGAGAAGTACAAGGACCTCGTGGATGATTCCCAGGTCCCCGGTTTCCGTCCGGGTAAGGCCCCCAAGCAGATTGTCATCCGCAAATTCAAGAAGGAAGTCACGGAGCAGATTCGCGCGCAAGTGCTCATGGCCAGCCTCGAACAATTGGCCGAAGACTTCGACGTAGCCCCCTTGAGTCCCCCTGACATCAATCCCAACAAGCTCGAAATCCCGGAAAAGGGCGACTTCATCTATGAGTTTGACGTCGAAGTCCGGCCGCAATTCGATTTGCCCGAGTACAAGGGCCTCAAGCTCAAGCGCCCGGTGAAAACGTTTACCGACGACGACGTGGTCAAGGAAGAGCACCGCATCCTGTCGCGCTACGGCCAGCTTGTCCCCAAGCCGGAAGGCAACGCCCAGATCGGCGATTTCCTGATTGTGGACATGACCACCAAGTATGCCGGCCAGACGATCGGCAGCCTCAAGGAAACGACGATCCGCATCGACGACACGGTGACCTTCAAGGACGCTGTGGCCCCGAAATTCGGCGAACAGACCGTCGGCGCCAATGCGGGCGACACGATGACCGTGAACATCACCATGACGCAAGCGACGGCCCAGGAAATGTTGCGCGGTCAATCGGTCGAAGCCATCCTCGAAATCAAAGACGTCAAGAAACTGCGCCTGCCGGAACTCACCGAGGATTTCCTTTCGAACCTGGGCGTGCGCACGCCGGAACAACTGCGCGAATCGGTGCGCGTGGTCCTCGAACGACGCCTCGAATATCAACAACGCCAGTCGATCCGCGAACAAGTGCTACTGCACATCGCCGCGTCTTCCCAATGGGAATTGCCGCAGGACTTGCTTATGCGTCAGGCCCGCAAGACCCTGGCCCGCCGCGTCATGGAAATGCGTGAAGCCGGCCTTGGCGAGGATGAGATCAAGGCCCGGCAGAGGCTCTTGGAGCGCGACGTCCTTCAATCAACCGAGCTGGGCCTTAAGGAACAGTTCGTGCTGCAAAAGCTCGCCGAGGTCGAAAAAATCGAAGTGGGCGACGACGACGTCGCTGACGAGATCGAGCGCATTGCCGACCAGTCGGGCGAGTCGCCGCGCCGCGTCCGCGCCCAGCTCGAGAAAGACGACTTGCTCGACACCTTGGCCGCCCAGATCATTGAGCGGAAGGCCCTCGATCTCATCCTCGACAGCGCGGTATACGAGGACGTGCCTTTGGACAAGGAGCCGGGCCTCGCGGTCGTCGAGCAGCAAACCGTCGAGGGTGAACTGCAGGATCCGACGCAGGCGCCGCCGGAAGAGAAGCCGACGGAAGAAAAGAGCGAATAGGACTCACGCTAAAGTGCGAAGGCGCAAAGAACTCACCTTCTTTACGCCTTCGCGTCTTTGCGTGAGGCTGCCCTTCCTTCTCGGGGTTGTCTGGCCCCATAGAATGACGTAGATAACTTGAATCTTCGAACTAAACCCGAAGGACCTTTGCCATGTCACGCGGCCCGTTTCCCGTCGATCCTTTGTCGCAGCGCTATCGCGACTACGCCCGCCAGCGGCAAATGACGCTGGCCGACCTCCTCTTGGAAAACCGGATCGTTTTCCTCGGCAGTTCGCCGGAAACCGGCGGGCAGGCGGCCATCACCGATTACCTCGCTAATATCACGATTCAGAAGCTGCTGTTTTTGCAATACGAAAACAAAAACCAGGAGATCAGCTTCTACATCAACTGTCCCGGCGGCTCGGTGTCGGCCACGCTCGCTATCTATGACACGATGCAATTCCTCGAATGCCCCATCGCCACCTACTGCATGGGTATGGCGGCCAGCGGCGCGGCGGTGATCCTGGCTTCGGGCTCCAAGGGCAAGCGTTTCGCTCTGCCCAATTCCAAAGTGATGATCCATCAACCGTGGGGCGAAGTCGGCGGCCAGATTTCCGACATCGAAATCCAAGCCACCGAAATCTCCAAGGAACGGCAACGCCTCAACGAAATCATCGCCTTCCACACCGGCCAGCCCGTGGACCGCATCGCCAAGGAGACCGACCGCGACCGCTATTTCTCCGCCATCGAAGCCAAGGAATTCGGCCTGGTCGACGAAGTGATTCAAAAGATCCCGGATGATACCAAGAAGAAGTAACTCCGAATCGGCTTTTTGACTGCCCAAACTGCCTAATGTGATAACTCGGAAAAACCCTCAAACTTGCCGCCCTTGCTTGCCGATGCAATTCGGAGAGGCCGGGCGCGGCGGGAGCACCCGGATATGCCACTGGTACCCTATGTTGTGGAACGGAGCGGACGCGAAGAGCGGGTCTTCGACATCTACAGCCGGCTCCTCAAGGACCGGATTATCTTTTTGCAAGGGGGCATCGACGACGCCAGCGCTAACCTGATCGTGGCGCAGATGTTGTTTTTGCAGTTCGACGACCCCAAGGGGGACATTCATCTTTACATCAATTCCCCGGGCGGCTCGGTGACAGCAGGCCTGAGCATCTACGACACCATGCAATACGTCACCTGCGACGTGGCCACCTATTGCATCGGCCAGGCAGCCAGCATGGGGGCCGTGCTGTTGACCGCCGGCGCTAAGGGCAAGCGCAACGCCCTCCCCCACGCGCGCATCTTGATCCATCAGCCGCTTGCGGGCGTCGAAGGCAGCACGACCGAAATCCTGATCCGTTTGAAGGAGTTTCAGCGCTTAAAGCGCATGCTCGGCGAGATCATGCTCAAGCACACTGGCCAGACGCTGGAGAAGATCGAAAAAGACACCGACCGCGATAACTTCATGTCCTCCAACGAAGCCCAGGAATACGGCCTCATCGACCATGTGCTGCAACGCTTACCGATCGTGCCCAAGCCGTCGGAGCAGAACCCGGTCGGTTGATGCCATTTGGAGTGCGGCGCTATTCCGCCGCTTTGGTTTTTTGGAGTGCGGCTCACTCATGCGGCATGGATGCCGAGCTTTGTTTTTGCACTTCACTTTCCTGCTCTGTCTGTGCGCCTCGGCCTGCAAGAACAAGGACCTCGTCGAGAACGAATTGCGTGCCCGCGACATCCAGTATCGCGAGGCATTGGAGGAATTGGGCAAGGCGGAAACGCGCAACGACTCGCTCTTGCGCGAAGTCGAAGCACTGCGCAAAGGTTCAAAACTCTCACCGGAAAAAGCCGCTCTTACTTTTGGCCTCAAGCGCATTGCGCTGGGGCGCGGCACCATGGGCCTGGACGACGACGGCTTGCCCGGCGACGAAAAACTCCAAGTCGTCGTGGAGCCGCGCGACGTCGACGACCACTTCATCAAGACGCCCGGCCGGCTGCAGATCGTCGTCATGGAAATTAACTTCCAGGGCGTGAAAATGCATCTGTGCACTTACGTCATCGAGCCGGTCCAGCTTCGCCAACACTGGAAGCAAGGCCTCCTAAGCACCGGCTATCATCTGCAATTGCCGTGGAAAGCGTTTCCGCAAAACGAGAACCTGCGCATCATCGCCCGGCTCGTCCTCTCCGACGGTCGCATCTACGAAACCGACAAGGATATCAAAGTGCGGCTCGTGCCCGGCGCGGCGCCGCGTCCAGAGTTTCCGCCGCCCACGCCTTTGCCGGATGAAGGGCCCGCAATCCTACCGAGCAATCACGTAGAGCGCAGAGCAACGCCTGTCTCCAATTGGCAACCCGCTCCTCTAACCGGCGCTGTCGAATTGGGCCGGCCGATTCCCATCGCACCATGATTCTCCATTCTTCATTCTCCGTTCCTCATTCTCCGTTGTTCCGTTTTTCGCTTGAGGACAACGGCGCCCCGGTTTATCATTAACTCCGTTCCGGCGATGCTGCCGAACATGGTCCAGGGGGGAAGCTGCCATGTTGAACCTCATCCGGTCGCGGCCCGTGAAGCCCAAGTGCGATGGCACCAGCCGGCGCGAGTTTCTCCAAGCCGGCATTCTCGGCTTGGGCGGATTGACGCTGGCCGACTTGTTCGCACTCCGCGCCCACGCCGCGCAGACCGGCGAATCCGCGCGCAATACATCCGTCGTCCTGCTCTTTCTCGATGGCGGCGCTCCGCAACACGAAACCTTCGACCCTAAACCCGATGCGCCGCGCGAATATCGCAGCATCTTCGGCACGGTCCAGACCCGGCTGCCCGGCGTCCTCTTCGGCAGCCACTTTACCAAGCTGGCGCGCGTCGCGGATCGCATCGCCATCCTGCGCACCCTGGTGCATGGCGACGGCGATCACGGCGGCGCGACGCACTGGATGAAGACCGGCATGCCCTGGCCGCCCGAGCACTTGGGCAAGGCCGCCGTCATTCCGCAGCAAAGTCCATCGATCGGCTCGGCGGTCGCGCGCACGCGCGGCACGGTCCGCCAGGAAACCGGCGTGCCGACCTATGTGCGCCTCCTCAGCAACCACGGCGGCTATCCCGGCGACGACGCCGTCTGGCTCGGGCAAGCGTATTCCCCGTTCCGCGTCGGCCGCAATCGCGACAACCCCATGCTCGACAACATGAGCCTGCGCGTTGACCGCGATCTCTTGGACGAGCGCCGCAGCCTGTTGCAGCAACTCGACACGTTCGATCGCGCGCTCGAACCCAGCGGTTTGGCCCAGGCGATGGACGGTTTTCAGCAGCAAGCCGTCAACGTGCTCTTAGGCCGGGCACGGCAGGCGTTTGACATCTCGCTCGAGCCCGCCAGCGTGCGCGACCGCTATGGGCCCGGTTTGGGACAGGAATTGCTGTTGGCCCGACGCCTGTGTGAGGCCGGCGCTGGTTTTGTCACACTCAACAACGGCTACTGGGACTTCCATGGCGGCATCATCCCCGGCTGCAATCAGCTATGCCCGCCGCTCGACCATGCCGTCAGCGTCTTCATGGAAGACGTGCGCTCACGTGGACTGGAAGACGACATTCTGCTCGTGGTGACCGGCGAGTTTGGCCGCACCCCGCGGATCAACGGTGGCCCGGGCCGTGACCACTGGGCGCCCCTTAACGATGCGCTGTTAATCGGCGGCGGCTTGCGCATGGGCCAGGTGATCGGCGAATCGGACAGCCGGGCCGCCAACGTTCGGTCACGGCCCATCACGCCGGGTGACCTTTTTGCGACCATTCTACAATTCCTCGGCATCGACCCAGGCATCCAGTTCACGCATCCAAGCGGTCGGCCGGTCTACATGATCGAGGACGGCAGGCCGATGGCGGAATTGGTTGGATGATTGCGAAAACACGCCACATACATGGGTCTTTACTTCAATTCCTTGAACTTCACGTTCTTGAATTCGATGACCCAACCCTCGGCCTCAACGCCGAAATAGCCGCGCGGCACCTCGCAGGTGGTCCATTGGGCTGTGACGGCGCCGTTGATCCAAAGCGTCATAGATTTGCCTTTGCAGGTGATCTCATAGACATTCCATTCGCCGGCTTCCTTGCCGCGCTGAGGGATGGGCAGCTTGTTCGAACCCACCTTGGCCGGTTTGCCGTCAGAGAGCGTGTTGCCGAACAGATGGCCGACATTCTTGCTGCCGACCTGGGCCTGATGCCAGACAGCACCGTCGGCGGAGTTGCGCGCGTAGACGCCGCTGTTGTAGCCTTTCTTACCCTCGACGGGCTGGAAGCGCCATTCAATGTGCAAAATGCCGTCGGCGAATTCCTTATCGAAGAGCAGCATTTCATGGACGCCGACGCCGTCGCAGACGAGGATAGTCTCTGCGCCCTTCGCTTCCAGTTTCCAGGGGTTCTTCGTGTTCCGTTTGCTGTTGGGAGGTATGGAGACACGCTTCCAGTCTTTCAACTGATCGCTTTGCAAGAGATTCGTCCAACCGGCAGGATCGGACTCCAAAGCGCTCTTGGTTTCTTTCACGTCGCCGGCGCGGGCGGACTGCGCCAAGAACAAAGCAACTATTGAGACTGCAACAAACCGCATCGTCGTTACTCCATGTCTATTTCTTGTTTTCTTTGGCTTCCAAATACAAATCCAAGGCGAACGCGAGCCCGGTCAGTCCGGACGGATACGCTTTGAGCGAGCCGGCGAACGCGCGAAAGACGCGGTCGGCTTCCGCGCGGTATTTTTCTTCCCCGGTCTTGGCCCAGAGGCGAACCAGATTGCGGGCGGCGATGCTGTTGCCCGAAGGCTGGGCGCCGTCGTATTGATCCTTGCTGCGGGCAAAGAGTTTCTCGTGGTCGTGGGCGGTGAAGTAGTAGCCGCCGGCCTTCGGGTCGCCGTGGTGCTGGATCATGGCGTCGGTAAGTTCGCGCGACGCCTTGAGCCAGCGCTCGTCCTTGGTCGCGTCGTGAAGGGCCAAGAGGCCATGCACCAAGAAGGCGTAGTCTTCCACATAGGCGGGCACGGCGGCTTTGGGCGTTTCGCCCGGCTTGGCACCATAGGTGCGCAAGAGGCGATTGTCTTTGGTGCGCTGAAGCTTTAGAACAAAGTCAGCTGCGCGAACCGCCGTGTCCACGTATTTCTTTTCGCCAAGAGCCATGCCCGCTTCGGCGAAACCGGCGATCATCTGCCCGCTCCACGCGGTCAAGGCGATCTTGTTGAGGAATGGCTTGTCGCGTTTTTCGCGCACGTCGAATAGCTGCTTGCGCAGTGGCTTGAGCTTGGCGTGAAGATCTTCGACGGACAGCCCCAAATCCTTCGCTACCTCAAACGGCGTCTTGGCCAGGTGCAGGATGTGGTATTTGTTTTCGAAGTTGGGGTTTTGGCCGTAGACCTTTTTGATAAAGTCCAGGTCTTTGGCGTCCGGCAGCGCCTGTGCCAATTCTTTCGGGGTCCAAACGTAGAAGCGCCCCTCTTCGTGGTGCGTCTCCGCGTCTTGCGAAGAATAGAAGGCGCCTTCGGGAGACATCATCTCGCGCTCGACGTAAGCCAGCGTCTCTTCGAGGATGCGCTTGTAGTGGCCCTTCTTCGTGAGGCGATACGCGCGGGCGTAGACTTCGGTGAGTTGGGCGTTGTCGTAAAGCATCTTCTCGAAATGCGGGATGTTCCAGGTGCGTTCGGTGCTGTAGCGATGGAAGCCGCCGCCGATCTGGTCATAGATGCCGCCCAGCGCCATGCGGTCGAGCGTGAGGCTGACCATGGCGATGAGCTCTTTGTTCTTGGTGCGCTCGCCTTGCTGCAGGAAGAACTCAAGACGCGAAGGGAGTGGGAACTTCGGGCCGCGGAAGTTGCGGTTGGGGTTGCCGAAGCCGCCGTATTCCGGATCGAATTCCTCTTTCATGGTGTCGACGGCTTCCTTGAGCAGCTCGCGGTCGAGGCTGACGAGCGCGATGCCGCGCACCGAATCGAGGGCGCGCTGCGTGGCCGCCGCCAGATTATCAGCCTGCTTTTCGAGGTCATTGGGATTGTCTTTCCAGGCTTTGTCGACGATTTTGCAGATGGTCTCGAAGCCGCTGACTTTTTCGCCGTCCACCTCGCGGTCCTTGGGCGGCCAGTAGGTGCCGCCGACGACGGGCTTGCCGTCGGGCACAAGAAACATCGACAAAGGCCAACCGCCGCCGCCGCCGCGCACCGCCGTCAGCGCCGTCATGTAAATCTGGTCGATGTCCGGCCGTTCTTCGCGATCCACCTTGATGCACACGAACGAGTCGTTCAGGACTTTAGCGATGGCCTCATTGTTAAAGGACTCGCGCTCCATGACGTGGCACCAAAAGCACGAGCTGTAGCCGATCGACAAGAAGATGAGCTTGTTTTCCTTTTTTGCTTTTTCGAATGCTTCCGGCCCCCATGCGAACCAGTCGGTGGGATTGTGGGCGTGCATCAACAGATAGGGGCTGGTTTCCTTGGCAAGGCGATTGGTGAACTTGGGTTTGGCTTTTTCACCGGCGGCGCCGATGCTGGTCAAGAGGAAGAACAGGAGCGCAACGAAGGGTGTTGTGAGCGCGAAACGTAAACAGGATCGGGGAGTTTGATGGCTCATTATTCCACCTTCAGTTTCACGGTAGCGGGCAACAAACACACGCCCTTCTCGTGGCAGGCCATGAAGCGGACGCTGACCTCGAGCGGGCTCGCGTCGCCGGCGGCGCGTTGCACGACGGCTTTGATTTCCACTTTGTCCTCGTAGATCTTGTAGTCGCCGACGATCTTGTCCTTGTGCAGCTTGCCTTCGGGGTATTCAATCTTGATCTTTTCGGGCTTGGTCTTGGCGGTGATCTTCACTTCCGTTTGGGCGTTCTCGAAGTCTTCGTTGCCGACCGGATTGGCGTACGAGTGCCAGCCCTTGTTGTGGATCATGGTGATGGTGACGACTTGTTTTCCGCCGGCGTCGGGCTTGGCGCCTTTCGCTGTGACTTTGACTTCGGCATCGGATTTCTTGCCGCCGGCGTCTGCTTGGAAGGCAGTGAAAGCAAGGGCCATAGCGGCGACGGCGAAGAGGCGCGTTGGGAAAGTAGTGCGCATATTAACTCCACTGGTTGTCCGGAGGGAATTATAGGGCGAGAGCGGTAGAGGTGGGAATCAGTTTTGCTTCGCGCCGACCGTTTACGTTTCGCGCTCAGGTAATCCCTTGGAAGAGATGACGTAAGCGCGAAACGTAAACAGGGTGAGCTAGCCGGCCTTCTTGGCGCCGTTGGTCCGGGCGGTCTTGATCATGGCGCGCAGGTAGTCGAGGGCCAATTCCATTTGCCGGTCGCGGAAAGCGTTGATGCTTTCCGACCTTTGATGACCAGGTGCGTGGATAATCTCGTGCTCACGCTGGAATTCCTGCAGATCGTTCAGCTCTTTGGTGTTCAGTTTGAGCGTGTAGCCCTCGTTGGGAATGACGCCCCACTCTTCGTCGTCGTTGCCCTTGGTGCTGGCGCGGTTCAGATTGCGGCCGGTCGGACGCCAGAAAGTGGCCGTGGTCAGCTTCAGCCGGCCGCCGGTGTCGAAGGGGTGAATGGTCTGTACGCTGCCTTTGCCGTAACTGCGCGTGCCGACGATAATAGCCCTGCCATGGTCCTGCAGTGCGGCGGACACGATTTCGCTGGCGCTGGCGCTGCCGCCGTTCACGAGGCAGACCATGGGGAAAGCGGTGAGGCTGCCGTCGGTCTTGCCGATATAGGAAGTCTCGGCGCCGTTGCGCGGGCGAATAGTGACGATCAGGCCGTCGTCGATGAACATGTCGGTGATCTTGACGGCGCTGTCGAGCAGGCCGCCCGGGTTGAAGCGCAGGTCGAGGATAAAGCCCTTGATGCCCGCCTTGGACAGCTTGCGCATGACCGTTTCCAGGTCGCGGTGGGTGTTTTTCGAGAACGAGGAGAGACGGACATAGCAGATTTTGTTTTCGGGATCAACCACATAGTTCCAGCTATCGTCCTCGTTGCGCTTGACGCCCACGACGCTTTCCACCTCGACCCGGCCGCGGATGAGGTTGAACTCGATCGGCTTGGCCTCGCCTTCGCGCTCGATCATGAGCTTGACCGGCGTGCCCTCTTTGCCCAGGATTTTTTTGACGGCTTCCTCGGTGGTCATGCCTTTCGTGGACAGGACCTCGACCTCGGGCAGTTTGTTGCCTTCGCTGTCGACATCGCGAATGATCGTGGTAATGAGGTCGCCGGCGTAGATCTTGCTTTTGTAAGCCGGGCTGCCGCGCAAGGGAGTGACCACTTGCAGGGCGTCCTTGGTGTTGTTCTTGCGGATTTGCACGCCGATGCCGGTGAAATCCCCTTCAATGTCTTGCCGGAGCCGGGTCAGAGTTTCCGGATCGATGTAGTCGGTGTGCTTGTCGAGCTTGCCGAGCATGGCGTGCAAGGAGTGGGTGATGTCCTTGCCGTTGGCCAAATCCTCGCGCTTGCCCAAGTGCTGCCGGGCTTCGCTCAAGAGCTTCAATAGGTCCACGTCCTTCATGCCCTTGATGTTGTCCAGCTTCTCTTTGATCGCGGAGGGCATTTTCTCGTCGATGTGTTTGTACATGCCGCGCACCGCGTAATCGACGAGCGTGGGGACTTTGACGTCCTCAACGAAGCCTTGGCGGACGACTCTGGCGGCGCGCACGATCATCATGGCGTAATCGCCAGCGTCCTTCTCGGAGATTTTCGTCGCCTCGAGAATCTTTTCGCGGGCCGTGGTGAAGGCCTTTGCGTCGAACACGCCGTCCGTCAGCTTTTGATAGGTCTTGCGGAGCGCTTGCCGCGCTTCCAGCTTCGGCATGCGCGTCAAGAGGTTGACGCCTTCCTCAACGATGTTCTTTTCGAGCTTAAGCTCCTCGGCCAGTTTTTCGAATTTCGCCAGGCGGGCGCGCGCTTTGGGGAAAGCAGACGGGTTGCGCTCGATGATGAAATCGCTCGACTGGCCCTCCAGGATCACCGGAAGTTGACCTTTCTCGTCGTCGCTTTTGCCGTTCTCGCGGGCCAGGCGCGGCTGCTCTTTGCGGACGAACTTCACCAATTCGCCGATGGTGATGTTGCCGTCCGCCTCATAGCCTTCCTTGTCCGCCTTGCCCGCCAGGCCGTCGACAAGGACCTGGGCGAAGATGCCGTGCTCGCCCAGATTGAGCGACGGTTTCAAGCCTTGGTTGGCGAGGAAAACGACGCGGCTCGGGGCGGCGATCTTGGCGTCTTCGTTGCCCAAATACTCGCGATAGAAATTGGCCAGGTTTGGATCGGGGCCCTCTTTGCCGGCGTCGAAGCCGAGGAAATTGCAATCGACGAAGGCGACGAAGCGCTGGCTCTGCAGCTCGTCAAGAATGTGCTCGATGTCGCCGGAAGCCACCGCCGTCTTGGCCCGCTCTTTGAAGGTCGAGTCGGTGGCGAAATAGCAGGCGCGTTCGCCCAAGGGAGCGCCGTTGCCGAAGAAGCCAAAGACCACGAGGTCGTCGCGGCGCGCCGACTTCTGCACCCAAGTGAGCGCCTTGAGGATGTTTTCTTTGGTGGCGGGCTGGCTGCCGCGCTTTTCATCGGCGACGCCCAAGAGCAGCTTGATGCTTTTGGCATCGATGCCCAAATGCTCCTTAGAGGTGAACAAGTCGTAAAGCGCTTTGGCGTCCGCCTCGGCGTGCAAGCGCGGTTTGATTTGCGGGTCTTCGTATTTGTCGATGCCCACGAGCACGACATAAGCCTGGGTGGGCAAGTCATCGGCCTTGGCCGTTTGCATCCAACAGGCGAACAGGGCCAACAAACCCGCCAAGAAGCGCTTGCTCATAAAAGTGCGATCCTTTCGACTGAACTCAAGAGAAGAAAAGCTAAGTGGATGACATCCTGTGTAGCAAGACGAACCCCCATCTGACTGACGAAGCGCAGCGCTCCGTCGATTGGGTGGGCATGTTAATCGTACCCTGTCCCGCCCATTTTGACAAACCAACTTTTGCGGGGTCGTCGCCACGCTCCATGTGGGGTGGCCGTTCCCGCCCGGCCCGGCGTGCTTCCCACGCGGAGCGTGGGACTAATAGGATGGTTCGAGGAGTTAGCAAAGCTGGGCGAAGTTGGGCAATCAACGAAGCGTGCCTCTTTGCGAAGGAAAGTTGGGCATGCCGGCCGAATCCTCTTGCCACACAGTTTCTTCGGCCGGCAAGGTCTTTCAGGCCGCACCATTTTCCACAGCATGACTGAATCGGACATTCCGAACAACCTCTTGGCCGAATTCGCCTCAAACGGATGGAATCCGAGGATTTCATGGAAAAAGAAGCTCTGTCGGGCCAATAACTAAGGAGGAATTTCACAGCACCTGTCAAAGGAACAACCGATGCCGAAGCCGCAGGCCGCCCGATTCGCCCCCGCGATGGAGGAACTCGAAAACCGCTGCCTGATGGCTAGTTCCCTAACCGCCAGTCTCTCCGCAGGCGTGCTACGCGTCGAAGGCACCCCTTACAACGATCAGATCACGGTGCGCAACCTAAGCGGCCGGCTCGCCGTCGATGGCGTGCAGATCAACACTTCGGCCGGCAAAGTCTCCAGTGTGTCTGCTGCTCAGGTTAGCGCCGTGCATATCTTCGGGTTGGACGGCAACGACACGATTCGCCTCGACCGCCAAGGCAGCGCGCTGCCGTTAACCCAAAGCACTCAAGTCCACGGCGGCAACGGCAACGACAAACTGTTCGGCGGAGCAGGGGTTGATGCCCTGTATGGCGAATTCGGCGATGACTACCTCCATGGCGGCCCAGGCAAAGACAATCTCCAAGGCTACTTGGGTTGGGACACGTTTCGCCGCAATTTCGAAGACTCCTTTGCCGACGGACCCGAACCCGCCTACGCCTCCACTGACGACTTCATGAAGATCGATCAGAATGCTTCTCCGACGTGCTCGATACTGGCCGCCCTCGCCGCCGTGGCCAACTGGACCGGCAAGTTCCCCACCTTTGGCTCGATCAACGAAGATCTCACGAAAAAAATCAGCTACGACGCCGCCAAGGACCTCTATGGCGTGCGGCTTTTCGTCAACGGCGTTTGGCAAACCGTGTGGGTGAACGGCGATTGGAACGAGTATTGGGACCCGCAGGGCCCGCTCTGGGTCGCCCTTTATCATAAGGCGTATCTGCAAGCCATGAGCGTGGTCTACAAAGCGGCCGACGGCTCCTTTTTGCCGGCGAGCCAATGGAAGTCCACCACCGGCAAACTTTGGCAGCACGCCTCCGTGGCGCTTCAGGCAATCACCGGACAGGTTGGGCAATTCACACCGTACAATTCCTCCGTTGCCGCGACCATGCGGCAACAGCTATTGACCGGGAAAAAGTTGGTCGGACTCACCGAAGGATCGGTAAACGGCGAACTGATCACCAATCACGCTTACGCTGTATTGGACGTATTTTCGCAAAACGGCGCGTGGAAGCTGAAGCTCTTCAACCCGTGGGGACACGATCGCAACGGCACGGCGTTGGACGGCGTGGACGACGGCGTGCTCACCATTTCCTGGTCTACCTACCTGTCCTACTTCGATGGCTACGCGTGGAATTGATCACTTTTTTGTGCGAATCAGGGTGATGGCAGTGACCCAGCGCTTGCCTTCTTGTCGGGACAGGGTCAGCGAGTTTTCCACCAAGCATTCCGCTCGTAATGTTGGGTTCTCCGGCCACGTCGAGCGCGGCTTTTTCAGGTATTTCACTTTGTATGTCAGCCTG
The DNA here is from genome assembly GCA_022614915.1 of Gemmataceae bacterium. GTDB lineage: Bacteria > Planctomycetota > Planctomycetia > Gemmatales > Gemmataceae > JAKEFD01. Next base: position 14,899 of record JAKEHV010000332.1, read on the forward strand.
TCATCTTGAATAGCAATGTCTTGGCCAATGGCGCTGCCTTGAAGTTTGCCGGCCTTGGTGTACCAATTTGCGACGACTGTGAAGCCGCCCTTGGCGTAGTCGATGTGATAAAAAATCTTGAGGCCGTCCGAAGTCTCGCCGGTCCAGTAGCCGATGGCTCTTTTCACTTCGGGCGGCAGATCGGACTTTGTTGTTTTGGGGCTTTCATCCGCGCCGACGCGCTGAAATGTCCGCAGCGGCGCGTCTTTCTTGTCCGCCACGCCGATGACGCTGTCGCCGGCGATGCGCACCGTGAACTTTTCGTTGTCCGGCCAAGTCGGTCGCGGCTTGACGATGTATTTCTGCTTGAACGTCAACACGCCGTCCTTGTACTCGACGTCCGTCCCTTCGAAAGCGCCGACGTCCTTCATCTTTTCCTTGAAGACGCCGCTCACTTTCCATTTGTCGTTTTCAAAATGAATCGAATAGACAGCCACGAACCCATCGACCTTGAATTGAAACGCGCCCACGAGCTTCTTGGCAGTGGCGTCCAGCTCGCCGGCTTCTTTGTCCTGGGCCGCGGGAGCGGACGACCAAACAAAGACCCCGGCCAGAAGAAGTACAAAAGCCCAACGCTGCGTATGGACCGAAACCATGGGAAATACCTCAACGCGGTTTTCGAAGCACGAAAGCGCTATCCATACAGACACTAAAACACCGCGCGTGAACCATGCAACAATTATTTTTCGGTTTTTCGCACCAGGTCCTTTTTTGTGCTGGCATTCCCGAGCAACTTTTCACAGTATGGCGAGCCGAGCCGCGTGAGCGGCCGGTGCTTCACACGCGACGCACCCGACGCCTTACGGCGTTCGGCTCGCCTAAGGACGCGCTATGCAAAACAAAGAATCCGCGCGCAGCCTCTTCCGTAATGCACGCCGCGAGGCCTGGATTGTCGCCCTCGTCTGGGCGCTGGCCTTTGCCTGGACCGTCGTCTGGTGCTACATGCACGGCTACGCCCATGAGGAAACCAGTCTCCACGTGCGGCTCGGCTGGGTCGAAGCGGAGCCGACGCCCGACTTGGTGCTGGGTTTTCCGGACTGGGTCTTCTGGGGCATCATGCTTCCCTGGCTCGCCTGTTCAGCATTTACGGTATGGTTCGGCATCTGGGGCATGACGGACGACGATTTAGGCGCTGCCCACACCGCGGACTCCTCTCCCCAAAACGGCGAGCGGCGAAGAGAAGAGGGGGACAGCCATGGACATTGAACTTTCTCCCGGCAGCGTCAACATCCTAATCACGTTTCTTTTGTACCTTGTCGGCGTGGCCGCGCTGGGCATCTTCGCGCATCGCTATGTCTCCAAGGGCACCTTCGTTTCCGAGTACTTCCTCGGCAATCGCGGCCTGGGCCCGTGGGTGCTCGCCTTGACCGTGGCCGCCACCGCCATCTCAGGCGGCTCGTTTACAGGTTTTCCGTCGTTCATTTACACGAATGGCTGGGTGATGGCCCTGTGGATTTGCAGCTATATGGTCGTGCCGTTGACGTCGATGATCTGGCTCGGCAAGCGCATCAATCAGGTGGCCCGCATCGGCGGTTCCGTAACCGTACCTGACATCTTCCGCGATCGGTTTCAGAGCCCCGCCTTGGGCATTCTCGCCTCACTGTTGATCTTGTTCTTTGTCTGCTTCAACCTCATCGCCCAATTCAAAGCCGGCGGTGTCGTCATGCAAACGGCCTTGCGCCTTAAGCCGGCACCCGCCGAGTTGAAGGGCACCAGGGTAACCGCCGACCGTTACGTCGAATTGACTTTAGAAACACCGCACGGCAAGGTCGTCCAGAAAACGCCCCTCCCCACCAAGACCGCGGAATTTGTGCGCGAGCGCACCATCGTCGATACCGACAAACGCGAGATCCGAGTTTGTATTCGCGATGCTGGCAAAGACGATTTCCAATCGGTCAGCTTCCCCGCGGCGCGCTTAGACATCCCTTGGATCGAAAACGGCGTCGAGAAAGGCTACCTCCTGGGCTTGGTCATCTTCGCACTCACCGTCATCGCCTACACGACGTACGGCGGCTTCTGGGCCGTCACCTGGACCGACGTGCTCGAAGGTCTGGTCATGCTCATTGGCGTGATCCTGATGGCGATCTTGGCAATCAACGCTGTGAAGCCGGTGCAAACGAGCGGCGCGACGCTGACGGGGCTGGCGGCAGCGTCGGAACGGCTGCGGCAACAAGACTTGGAACTGGTCACCGGGCCCGGCCCGGGCATGTTTTTACCGCTGGGGATGGCGATCTCGTACTTCATCATGTGGTCGGTGTCGGGCGCTGGCCAGCCCAGCGGCATGGTGCGGATGATGTCGTTCAAGGATACGCCGAGCCTGCGTCGCGCCTTGGTGCTGATTGCCTTTTATTACCTGGTCACGTACGTCAGCCTATTGGTGATTTTCATCTGCGCTCGCGCGATCTTCCCGACGGAGTATTTGCCCAAAATCGGCACGAAAGGCCAGCCGGACGCGATTATGCCAGAGATGGCCCGCCACCTGACGGAGAAGGCCGGTGCTTCGTGGGCGGGGGGGCTGCTCTTGGCCGCGCCGTACGCCGCCATTATGTCCACCGTGGCGGCGTTCCTTTTGCTTATCAGCTCCAGCCTGGTGCGCGACCTCTATCAGCGCTCGATCAACCCCAATGCCTCGCAAAAGACGTTGAAGCTGGTCAGCTACAGCACGACCGCGGTCGTCGGCTTCATCGTTCTCTTCGGCGCGCTTAATCCGCCCGGCTTCTTGCAATACATCATCGTATTCACCGGCAGCGGTCAAAGCTGTGCCTTCTTCTTCCCCATGCTGCTCACGCTCTTTTGGCGGCGCACGACCCGGCAAGGCGTGATTGCCGGCATGATCGCGGGCGCCGCCACGGTTTTTCTTCTCTATCTCTTGGGTTGGATCGACAGCGGCTCGCGCGGCGCTGAATCCGGATTGGGATTCTGGTTCCAGGAGAATCTGTCCTGGCTGCCTGGCTGGGGTGTGGAGCGCTTAGATAACTTTGCTGCGCTCAATCTGGCCGGTTTCGACCCTATCTTCTGGGGCTTTCTCGCTTCGCTCTTGTGCACGGTGCTGGTGAGCCGCTGGACCAGGCCGGACGAGGAATTGGTGACGAAGTATTTTCCATAGGAATGCGTTATTCGCTTTTCTTGTAATACGCGAAAGTCTCCGCCTGACGCCGTGTCCGCGCTTCCAATTCACGCAGTTTCGCCTCGGGCAGCGGCGCGAATTCGCGGGCCAGCCGGGCATTGGCGTCCACTTCTTCGGGCGTCTCGCAGCCGACAATGGCCAAGCTCACCGCTTGCGACCAAACGTAGCCAAGCGCATCGGCCATCGTGATTCCCCCGCGGCCAAGCAGCCTTCCTTGCGAACACACCTTCATGGCGATGACGCCCAAGTTCTGCCGCACAGCTTCGGGCACGACCTTGCGCAAGAAGGAAAGACGATGGACGTCGGCGGCGTTGAGGGCGACGAGCACCGTGTCGAACGCGAAGCGGCGCATGGCTTCAAGGAGAATCGCCGGATCGTGATGGCCGGTGAGACCGAGGAAGCGGACGCGCCCGTCGGCGCGCGCCTGCACGAGGGCTTCCAGCGCGCCGCCTTTCGCGAAGATGCGCTCAAGATCGCCCGGCGTGCGCAAGTCGTGCAGTTGCCACAGGTCGAGAAAGTCGGTGCGCAATCGGCGCAGGCAGTCATCGAGCAGGCGCAGCGAGCCGTCACGGCTGCGGTCGTGGGTCTTGCAAGCGAGGAAGACATCGCGACGGCGTTCGCCCAAAGCAGCGCCATAGTAGTCCATGCTCTGGTCGTAGGCCGGCGCTGTATCGCAGTAGTTGACGCCTTGATCCAGCGCCCGCGCAATCACCGGCACCGCATCGCGCATCCGGCCATGCGTCCTCAGCACGCCCTCGCCGCCCAGGGCGAAGAGCGTAACTTGCTCGCCGGTCTTGCCGAGCGCGCGGCGCGGCAACGGGGCGGCGGCCACCTGTTTTTGGCTGTTGCGCCAAAACATGCTACTTCTTCTCTTTTTTCAATTCCGCATAAGCAAACGTGGTGCCGGCTTGGTAATTGAACTCCGTCGGCCGGCCTTGTCCCGCGTCGTTGACCGCGATTTTGAGCACGCCCTTGTCGATCTCAAAGATGCCTTCGCGCTCGCGGCCCTGCGGGTCGAAGAAATTGATGTGCTTGGGCTTCTTCGTCCCGTCGAGCTTGATTCGGCTATCGGCGTCGTCCAGGCGCTCGCCTTTGAAGAGCACGCTTACCTTGTCGTCGTCGAACTTGATTGCGCCGTCTTCTTCGCGCTTTTGCACCAGCTCAGCGTTTTGATTTTGGATCTTGGTCACTTTCCAAACGCCTTGCAACGACTTCAGTTCCTTCTCGTTGGCGTCCTGCGCCAACACCAGGCCCGACAGCGCCAGGAAGGCCAATAGCGGAAACACGGTTTTCATGGCCGGCTCCTTGTGGGGTATGAACAGGCAGCGATCTATGAGATTAACGAATGGTGCTTCGAATGCAATGAGATTTCGCAAAGGTGGAACCTCGCCCAGTGGGCGGCGAAACCCGAGAAAGTGAATCGACGTATTGCTAAACTAATTGCTGTTTGGAGGTAATCGTGCACTTCTCCCCCAGAACACTTTTTGCTGTCGCCGTCACACTGCCGTTGCTGGCGTTCGCCGCGCTCCACGCGGACGATTGGCCGCAGTGGCGCGGATTGAATCGCGACGGACTGTGCGGTGAAACCGGCCTTCTGCAGTCGTTTCCTGCCGAAGGATTGAAGGTCCGCTGGCGCGCACCGGTCGGCTGGGGCTGGTCCAGTCCGGTGGTGGCCGAAGGCCGGGTCTTCTTGGCCGATTCCCATGTAGTGAAGCCCAAGCCCAAAGAACGCCTCCATTGTTTTGACGAAACGACCGGCAACGCGCTCTGGACTCACGCCTATGAAGTGGCCTACCCCGACTGGGCACATGACCCAGCTCAAGAAAGCGGTCCGGTCGCGACACCGATTGTCCAGAACGGCAAAGTGTATTCTTTGGGAAGGCTCGGCCACCTCTTTTGCCTTGATGCACGCAAGGGCGACGTGCTCTGGCAAAAGAATCTGGAAACGGAATACCAGATTGAGTGGTCCCCAGGCACGCCCTCTCCGTTGATCGAAGGAAACCTCTTGATCCTTTTTATCGGCGCGAAACCCAGCGCAGGCGTCGTCGCTTTCCATAAGGACACCGGCAGGGAAGTTTGGAAGGCATTGGATGAATCTCTGACTTTCAGTTCGCCGATTGTCATAACCTCCGGAGGGAAACGACAGTTAATCGTTTGGACACAAGCATCGGTGACTTCATTGGATCCAGCGACGGGCAAGACTTACTGGCGGCAGCGGCTCTTCACCACCGCCGATTATGCGGTGTCGACACCGGTATTTCACAAGGACCGGTTGCTGATCGGCGGTTTGATGTTTCAACTGGACGCCGACAAGCCAGCCGCCGCGGTGCTCTGGCCGGAATCCAAAGCTCCTGCGCGAAGGATCTTGAGTCATACTTCGACGGCGCTCTTCCGGGGCGACCATCTGTTCTCCGCCAAATCGTCGGGCGAGCTAATCTGCCTAGAAGCTAGCACCGGCAAACAAGTTTGGGAGACTGCCAAAGTGACCGACCTCAAGAATGGGGCGAGCATTCACCTGACTCCAAACGGAGATTCCGTATTGCTCTACACGGATCGAGGGGAGTTGATTCGTGCCGAGCTCACTTCCAAGGGTTACAGGGAGATTAGCCGCGTCGCGCTTTTGGAACCAACTTTTCCGTTTGCGGGGAGAAAGGTCAACTGGTCTCCTCCGGCATTTGCCAACCGTCACATTTTTGCGCGCAGCGGCAAAGAACTGATTTGCGCCTCTTTGGCTGCGAAGCCATAATTGTTCAGGATAGCGGCCTCGAGTTCCTGGTCGTTGACGAGAAACCTGGACTACTTTGAACACCCGCGCGGCAGCTACAAGATCATTACGCAAGACGTCGCCGGTCAAACGTCTTAGTCGGCAGCGGCGGCGGGTTGCCGTTTTCGGGGCGCAGGCTCGGGTTTGGCCGCCGCCTCCAATTCGCCGTTCTGGGAGGCAGCCGGCCCTATGCTTACAAGGCCGCGCTTTTCCAAGATCTTCTTGCTGATTTCGTCGACGAGCGCTTGATTCTCACGCAGGAACTGTTTGGCATTTTCGCGTCCCTGGCCCAAACGCATTTCGCCGTAGTTGATCCAGGCGCCGCTTTTCTCGAGGATTTTGTCTTCCACGCCCAGGTCGATGAGATCGCCTTCGCGGCTTAGGCCCCGATCGAACATCAAGTCGATCTCGGCTTGCTTGAAGGGCGGGGCAACCTTGTTCTTGACTACTTTGACGCGGACGCGCGAGCCGACGTTTTCCTCGCCTTCTTTGATCGCGTTGATCTTGCGGATATCCAAGCGCACGGAACTGTAAAACTTGAGCGCCAGGCCGCCCGACGTGGTTTCCGGGTTGCCGAACATGACGCCGATCTTTTGGCGAATCTGGTTGATGAAGATGATACAGGTCTTCGTGCGCGATATGGTCGGATTGAGGATGCGGAGCGCCTGGCTCATCAGGCGCGCCTGCAAGCCGACGTGCGTATCGCCGATCTCGCCTTCCACTTCGGAACGCGGCACCAGGGCGGCCACCGAGTCGATGACAATGATGTCCACCGCGTTCGATTTCACCAGCATTTCGGCGATCTTGAGGGCTTCCTCACCGTTGGACGGTTGACTGACGAGAAGGCCTTCCAAGTCCACGCCCAGACGCTTGGCCCAACTGGGATCGAGGGCGTGCTCGGCGTCGATGAATGCCGCCACGCCTCCCTGCCGCTGGGCGTTGGCGACGGCGTGCAAGGCCACCGTGGTCTTGCCGCTCGATTCCGGGCCGAAGATCTCGATGATGCGGCCGCGCGGCAAGCCCCTGCCGCCCAAAGCGATGTCGAGGCTCAAAGCGCCGGAGGATATGCCCTGGACGTCTTGCAGAGCGGTCTCGCCCATTTGCATGATCGCGCCTTTGCCGAATTGCTTTTCGATTTGTTGCAAGGCGTTTTTCAGTTCCCGGTCGTAATTCTCGGCCATGATTGAGACCTCCTTGGCTGGCCGCCGAGGGCGGCCAAAGGTGCGTATGTAGAGTGAGGTTTAGTTGCAGCTGCAATGAAGCTTAACTGTACATTTGTCACTATAGCCACGTATCGGCGAAATGCAAGCCGGTTTTTTGGTTTTTTTCAAGGATTATCGGTGCGGACGCTTTACCGCTGCCGCAAACACTCTTAGGATAATGGTTTAGTCCGTGAACCGCGCCACTGCTTGCCGGCCACTAAGCCAGGTTTAACGCATGCTGATGGCGCAAGCATTGCTTTCCAAAAGTGCAAAAGAAAGCGCTTTGCTGTGCGGAAAAACCAACCGAGAATCGTCGTGCTCACCGGCGTCACGCGCGGCTTGGGCCGGGCCATGGTGGAGAAGTTCATCGAGTTGGGACATACGGTGCTGGGCTGTGGACGCTCGCGCGAGGGAGTGGAGGACTTGCGTAAGAGGTATCGACCACCGCACGATTTCGCCGCAGTCGATGTCGCCCTTGAACATCTAGTGGAGCCGTGGGCGGCTCGACTCTTGTCCAGTCACGGCGCTCCCGACCTCTTAATCAACAACGCCGGCGTCATCAATCAAAACGCTCCGCTCTGGCAAGTTCCCGGCGAGGAATTTGACCGCCTGTTCGACGTCAACGTGAAAGGCGTGGCCAACGTGATTCGCCATATTGTGCCGGCGATGGTGGCGCGGAAAAGCGGCGTCATCGTCAATTTCAGCTCAGGCTGGGGCCGCTCGGTCGCGTCGGAGGTGGCGCCCTATTGCGCCAGCAAATGGGCCATCGAAGGACTGACCCAAGCGCTGGCGGAAGAGTTGCCGCGCCCCATGGCCGCCGTCCCCCTAAACCCCGGCATCATAGACACTGACATGCTTCGCAGTTGCTTCGGCGGCAGCGCCAGCCGCTACCCGTCGCCGAGCAAGTGGGTGGAAAAAGCGGTGCCGTTCATCCTGTCGCTCAACTCGCGCGACAACGGCAAACCGGTGTCCGTGCCGGGGCAATCGTGATGCCGGTGAACACGAAAACTCATGATTTTCATTGAAACGAGCGGAATCACTCGTGATTTGCCGGATTTCTTCACTGATGACGACTTAGCCAGATTGCAGAATGCATTTTCTTTCTCGCGGTTTTCGGCAAGAATGAAAAGGCTGACCTCTCAATGTTGGAAAAAAAGGTGTTGAGTCAGCTAGCGAAGCAGTGCAAACAAGAAGCACGATTGACGAAGAGCTAAGCGCGGGGATTCCAAATGAGTAAAGCAGTTGATCGCCCCAGCTTGTTCGAAAGGCTGAGGGAAGGGTTGCAAGAGAGCATTGCATTTGCAAGAGGGGAATTGGCACTTCGTACGACGGAGATTCCGAAGGAGCCTCCGCAGTTGTCGGCAACCGACGTGGCGAATCTGCGCCGAAATCTCAAGATGTCGCAAACCGTCTTTGCCGCGCTCTTGAACGTTTCGCTCCGCACAATTGAAGAATGGGAAACGGGCGGTAAGCGGCCTTCGGAATCCGCCCTTCGCCTGCTGCAACTCGTGAAAGCGAAGCCGAAGAAACTCCAGGGACGTCCTGTCACCCTCGATCAACAATGTTCCTTCGTCGCCCGGCAAAGGGCGTATGGTGATCTTCACTTTCTTGGTCGCGTACTCGCGGCAAATCTGGTCCGGCGATTTTGACATGATTCGCTTCCGTCCTACGAAAACCACTCCTGCAGCGGCTTCACCGTGATTTCTCCTTGCCGCATTGCGCGGCACGCTTGCGCCGCGGCTTGGGCGGCGGCCAGCGTGGTGATGCAGGTCACGCGGTGCAGCACGGCGGAGGCGCGAATCCGGCCCTCATCGGTGCGGGCGCCTTTGCCGCTCGGCGTGTTGATGACCAGATCGACCTGACCGTTCTTCATATGATCGACGAGGTTAGGCCGGCCTTCTTGCAGCTTGGGAATCTCCTCCACGTCGATGTCCGCCGCCCGCAGCGCCCGCGCGGTGCCGCGCGTCGATATCAGCCGATAGCCCATGGCCGCGAATTCGCGCGCGATCGGCAGGATGTCCGCCTTGTCCCGGTCGGAAACGCTCACGAAGAGGGTGCCTTGCAAGGGCAACGTGCTGTTGGCCGCGATCTGGCTCTTGGCGAACGCCACCGGAAACGCGTCGGCGATGCCCATGACCTCGCCAGTCGAACGCATTTCCGGACCCAGAATGATGTCCACGCCGGGAAACTTGTTGAAGGGAAACACGCTTTCCTTCACCGAATAATGCCGCGGCGTCACTTCTTTATGAATGCCCAACTCGTCCAGCGTCTTGCCGACCATGATGAGCGACGCCAAGCGCGCAAGCGGTACATTAGTCGCCTTGGCCACGAACGGCACCGTCCGGCTGGCGCGCGGATTGACTTCCAGGACGTTCACCTCCGCTGTGCCGCCTGACTCCTGTCCCCTGACTCCTGACTCCTGACTCCTGACCCCTGTGACCGCAAACTGCACGTTCATCAGGCCGCGCACCTTGAGCTCCATGGCCATGGCGCGGGTTTGGCGTTTGATTTCGTCAATGACATCAGCCGGCAAGCTGTGCGGCGGAATGACGCAGGCCGAGTCGCCGGAGTGGACTCCCGCTTCTTCGATGTGCTGCATGACGCCACCGATAATGGTGCGCTGCCCGTCGCACAAACAATCCACGTCGACTTCGATGGCGGATTCGAGAAACTTGTCGATGAGTATCGGTTTGCCTTGCGACACTTCGAGCGCCTGACCGACGAAGGATTTCATGCGCTCTTCGTCATAGACGATTTCCATTGCCCGGCCGCCGAGCACGTAGCTGGGCCGCACGAGCACGGGAAAACCAATTTGCCGGGCGGCATGGATCGCGCCTTGCAGGTCGCGGGCGGTGCCGTTGGCGGGTTGCCTCAAGCCCAGTTTGGCGATCATCTCTCCAAAGCGCTCGCGGTCTTCGGCGACGTCGATCGACTCCACGCTGGTGCCGATGATGGGCGCGCCGGCGGCCTCCAACGCCCGCGCCAAGTTGAGCGGCGTCTGCCCGCCAAACTGTACGATAAGGCCTTTGGGCTGCACCCGGTCGCAAATGTTGAGCACGTCCTCCGCCGTCAATGGCTCGAAGAAGAGGTGGTCGCTGGTGTCATAATCCGTCGAAACTGTCTCGGGGTTCGAGTTCACCATGATGGTCTCATACCCCGCCTCGCGCAGCGCAAATGCCGCCTGACAGCAGCAATAATCAAACTCAATTCCCTGGCCGATGCGGTTGGGCCCGCCGCCGAGGATCATAATGCGATCTTTTCCCGGCTTGGCGGGCTTGGTTTCATCTGCCAATTGCGGAGTGCGGATTGCGGACTGCGGATTAGCAGCGCCCTTGTCAATCTGCAATCCGCAATCCGCAATCTGCAA